>JAGKWZ010000348.1 GCA_021151605.1 Verrucomicrobiaceae bacterium | reverse complement strand
AGTCAGGAGATAGGCCTTCTTCGGCGTCGGCAGCTCGCGCATCACCATGATTTCCTTCTGCGCGTCCTGCAGCGCATAGAACTCCGCGCGTGTCTTCTGAAGCTCCTCATTCACAGGCGCTGTACTCGACACATCGCGATTAAAAACACGCAGGTCGTCGATCATCCCGCCTTTGAAGCCACGGTCACGGAAGCGTTCGCCGAGGCTGATGTTATCGCCACCACCACCCTGGATGGTCTTCGTCAGCGCATCGCGGATGATCTCCACCTCGGCGAGCTTGCCATTCACATAGAGATGCAGTCCTGCAGCGCGGCTGCTGCCATCGCTCGTCACCACGACTTGTGTCCATTCATTCACCTTCAGTGGCTGCTTCGTGCGGATGGAAATCGCATTGCCAGGCCAGAAGTGGATCAGCGACCACTTGAGCTTTCCTTCCTCGATCAAAAGCTCGTAGCCACGGCTCGCCGCGTCCGTCCAGGCTCGCGAGCGATGCATCACCACCGCGCGCTCCTTCACATCCGGTGTCTTCATCCAGAGCGAGACGCTGAAAGGCTCCTCGCGTTTAAAGTTCCCCAGCGGAGTATCCACCGCATCATCGCCGGTGAACAGCAGTGCCTTGCCGAGCTTGCCCTCCACGAGCTTGTTCTCACCCTTCAGCGTCGCAGAAGTCTTGTCTTCGATCTTCACCGGCTTGCCATCCTTGTCTTTCGTTTCCGAGGGATTCAAGGGCTTCGCCAAAGCATCCGCGAGCTTGTTCCCCTTCTGCTCATCGAAGGTGAAATGCGCGATCTGGCCCTCAAGTGATGCGGGCACTCCAGCCTGCAGTTCCAGCGTGGCGCGGGCAGGTGTGCCGGCACCATTCTCCAGCGACTTCACCTTCTTCTCCAAAGCCGCCAGCTTCTCCTTCGTCGGTGTATCCATCAGCATCATCGCCGGAGTCGGAGGCGATGGCGTGAAGAAGGCATACAGACCCGCTTCGTCGATGTTCTGGAGCATTGAAAACAGCCCGTAATAGTCCTTCTGCGAGATCGGATCATATTTGTGATCATGGCAGCGGGAGCACTCAAAAGTCAGCCCAAGGAAAGCCGTCGCTATCGTCTGCACACGGTCCGCCACATACTCCACGCGATACTCCTCCTCCACACTGCCACCCTCGCTTTCCTGCTGGTGCAGTCGGTTGAAGGCCGTGGCGAGCACCTGCTCGTCCGTGGGATTCGGTAGCAGATCCCCCGCGAGCTGCCAGGTGATGAATTGATCATAGGGCAGGTTGTTATTAAAGGCCTTCACCACCCAGTCACGCCAGGGCCACACTTCCCGTTCGCGGTCCACCTGAAATCCGTAGGTGTCCGCATAGCGCGCCACATCCAGCCAATCGACCGCCATACGCTCCCCATAGTGCGGGGAGGACAGCAGACGCGTCACCAGCCTCTCCATCGCCGCGTTTGGATTCAAAGCATGGTCCGCAGTGAACATCGCCACCTCTTCAGGAGAAGGTGGCAGGCCGGTGAGATCAAACGACACGCGCCGCACCAGCGTCTCCGCCGTGGCTTCGGGTTGCAGTGCCAGCCCGCGCTCCTTCAATCCAGCGCTCACGACCTTGTCGATGTCCAGGCCCTTCAGCGACTCCGGCTTCAGCGGTATGAAAGCCCAGTGCGCCTCATACTCCGCCCCTTCGGCGATCCATTGCTTCAGCGTCGCTGCCTCGGCAGGTGTCAGCTTGCCCAGCTTCGACTTCGGCGGCGGCATCACTTCTTCGGGATTATCCGTGAGGATGCGTTCGAGGATCAGACTCTTGTCCGGCTTCCCCGGCGTGATGTGTCCATCCTTGATGGCCGCATCGCGCATATCCAGGCGCAGATCCGCCTTTTGATTCTTGCTGTCCGGCCCATGGCAGTGAAAGCACTTGTCCGAGAGGATCGGCCGGATGTCCCGGTTGAATTGAAGTTTGCCCGCCGCCGCAGCCCCACCTGCACAGGTCAGGAAAAGCGGCAGCCAAAGGAGATCAGAGAGTCGAAAACGCATCGCCACAAATACGCCCAATACCCGTGCCGTATTCCGTCTGTTCTGTGTCTGATCGTGAGCACTCAGTGGCAAATTGCCGCCGCAGCCCGAACTCCAAGTGCCGTTCTGGCTTTCGACCACCGTGGTTACGGCTTCGCTTTTGAAAAACTCACCCCCACGCGATAAGCCAGCAGCAAGGCCGTCACCACGGCGAAGAACAACGGATAGGTGATGTCTGACTTCACGATCATGTAGTAGTGGATCACGCCACCGATCGTCACTAGGTAGGTTAGCCGATGCAGTTGCGCCCAGCGCTTGCCACCCATGCGTTTGATCATCGCATTGGTGGAGGTCACCGCCAGTGGCACCATCAGCAGAAAGCTGAACATGCCCACCGCAATGAAGGGCCGCCTCGCCACATCTGCCGCCACCGTCAGGATCTGCCAATCCCGATCCCCGACCAGATAGGTCAAAAGATGCGCCACACTGTAAAAGAAGGCATACAGCCCGATCAGCCGACGCTGTTTGAGCAGCCAGTTCCAGCCCAAAAGCTTGCGCAGCGGCGTCACCAGCAGAGTCAGCACCAGAAAAACCAGCGTCAGCACTCCCGTGGCACGGGTCACAAACTCCACCGGGTTCGCGCCCAGCTTGCCGCGCCAGCCATCCACCAGCATGAGCAGCGCCGGTAGCAGACCATTAAAGACGATGAGCTGTCGATGAGAGCGTGAGTCAGCCGAGAAAGTCATAACCTATTAGAAATGGGTTCGTAGATCCATACCCGCATACAGGCTGGCCACTTGCTCAGCATAGCCATTGAACAGGAAGGTTTCCCTCGTCCCGCTTTCGCCGATGCGGCGCTCCCGCGCCTGCGACCAGCGCGGATGATCCACGCTCGGATTCACATTCGAGTAAAAGCCGTACTCACGCGGATTCGCCAGGTTCCACGTCGTTGGTGGCTCCTTGTCCGTCAGGGTGATCTTCACCACCGACTTGATGCTCTTGAAGCCATACTTCCAGGGCACCACCAGACGTATCGGAGCCCCGTTTTGATTCGGCAGGGTTTTGCCATATAGACCCGTCGCCATCAGCGTCAGCGGATGCATGGCCTCATCGAGCCGCAGACCTTCCACATAGGGCAGATCAATGCCCGCCGAGCCCGCATCAGGCATCTGCTTCAGATCATAATAAGTCTCAAAGGCCACATGCGTCGCCTGACTCATCGGCTGCACCCGGGCCAAAAGCTTGGCCAGGGGAAAGCCCACCCAGGGAATCACCATCGACCAACCTTCCACGCAGCGGAAACGATACGTGCGCTCCACCGACTCCATCTTGAGCAGCTCCTCCAGGTCAAAGGTGCGGGGCGACTGCACCAGTCCACCCACTTCCACCGACCAAGGATTCGTCACAAAATTCCGCGCCTTGTCTGCCACCTTCGACTTGTCGGTCGAGAACTCGTAATAGTTGTTGTAGCCCGCGATCTCCCCAAAGCTGTTGATCTTCTCATCCGCCGCCAGCACAGATGGAATCCCAGGCTCAGCCGCCGTCGTGATCACCGATCCCACACTCGACACCTCAGGTCGCGGAGCAAAAGCTCGATAGAGGCCCGCCGTCGCCAAAGACGAGCCCGCCCAGACGGCCGACTTCATGAAAAAGCGACGATTGAGAAAAGTCTCCTCGGGAGTGATCTCACTGCTGGGAATTTTGGGGCTGCCACTCATGAGGAAAGATGATTCGGGTTCAGGTAAGAGACGCAAGCACCAAAGATATTCCAGCCCGGTTTCATGTTGGATGATTCATCCCTGTCTTTCATCTGCCTCGGCACACGCGGCTTAAATGAGCCCGATGAAGGACGTTATGCAGAGATTGCCCGTGAAATGCTGGAGGATGGCGACTGGCTCGTGCCGCATCTAAACGGCTTTGCTCACATGCAAAAACCGCCGTTCATCTACTGGCTCACCGCCGCCAGCCTCCGCTGTTTCGGCAATAATGAGTGGGCCGCACGGCTGCCTTCAGCACTGGGAGCCATTGGCACCGTGTGGATGACCTTTTTGATCTCCCGCCGACTCTGGGGCAGGCATCGTGCACATGTGACAGCCTTCATGCTCATGTGCTCCGTGGGATTCTTTGTCATGGGCCGACTGCTGACACCAGACATGGTCATGTGCTTTTGGATTACCGCCTCCATCGCGGCGCTCGTCCACCATCGGCCTTGGCTCTTCTTTGTTTGCATGGGCCTTGGCTTTCTCACGAAAGGGCCCATGGCTCTCATGGTTCCCATATCCGCAGCTTTAGGCTACCAGCTCACGGGCGGTATCAGACCAGGCTGGCCCTGGAAAAGGGGCCTCTTATTGGCCATCATGATCGGCCTCTCATGGTTTGTCGTGGTTTGCATACGCCATCCAGAATTGTGGCACTACTATCTTCAGGATGAAGTAGTCAGCCGCATCGCCTCACATAGTCATGGCAGAAGCAAGCCCTGGTGGTTCTTCATTCCGATCCTCTTTGTGAGTCTATTGCCCTGGAGCCTCTGCACACCACGAGTCGTCCGGCAGGCAGTCAGAGCGCTGTGTCGGCGGCAGTTCGCACCGAGACATGGCTTGCTGATCGGCTGGGTGCTCCTGCCCTTCCTCATCCTCTCCCTCTCAGGCTCCAAACTGGCCACCTATGCACTGCCACTGCTACCCGCCCTATTGATTGCCTACTGTCCACCCGCCATTGATCTCCGGCGCTTAACCCGGCTTGGGATCTCCGCAGCGCTGGTCTGGGTCACACTCATGGCGGCGACTCCCATGCTCAATGACCACCTGGGCCGTCAGGCCAGCATCAAGACCCTGGCACAGCGTCTTCAGGGCACCCTTCACGAGGCACCCGGAGAAATTTTTCTTTGTGGCACCCGGGCTCACGGCATCGAGTTTTATCTCCAACGCCTAGTGACCATCACGCGCAACGAGGCTGACATGATGATCCCCCCCACACCGCAGGCCCGTCTGAGGCTTCAAGAAGACGCGCGCGCCTGTGCAGCCAACCTGTCAAACCGCCCAGCCTATGGAATCATGCTGGCAGATTGTTACGAAAAGCACTTCGCCCCAAAAGGCTGGAAGCTCGCAGATCGCGAAGGAGACTATGTCCTCGCCTCCATTCGTATCCAATAGGAGCCGATTCAATCAAGGTCCAGCGCTTCAAAAGCGCCGCCCCCCGTCTCGCGGCGCAGCCGCTCTCAAAGTCTCCGCGCGCAGCGCGTCTCCCACTCTCCCAGTCTCCGTGCTCCGCACGTCTCCGCGCGCAGCGCGTCTCAAAGTCTCCCCGTCTCGCGGCGAAGCCGCTCTCAAAGTCTCCGTGCTCCGCACGTCTCCGCGCGCAGCGCGTCTCCCCGTCTCGCGGCGAAGCCGCTCTCCCCGTCTCCGTGCTCCGCACGTCCCCATCACGGTGTCATGATCTTCACAGCTTCCGGGTGTTGTTTCAGCCAGGCTTCCGCAGCCAGAGGCTCGTTGAGCTTCCAGTCTTGGTAGTGCTGGGTCAGCGTACGTTGCCGGCGTTCGGGGCTCTGCATGTTCAGCACCTCGTTGAGCACCGCAGCAGGACTCGACGACATCAAAATCACCGCTGCCTGCTCGATGCCAATGTCCTTCTCAATACCGGACTTCTGATCCTTCAGCCACAGCTCCATCACCATGGCCTCACGGCACTCCTGGGCAGTAGCTTCGCTGACGTTCTTATCCAGCCAGGCCGAGGCATCCGCCGGACTATGCTGACCCCAGCGCGCAGCCGCCCGCGGCAGCAGCCACAGATCATCAGGATGCTTGAGGAGCCATTCAGCGGCCGTTTGGGGAAAGTAGTCAGCCCAGGTGAAGATGGCCTTCGAAAGGGCCAGATCGTGCAGCTTGCCTGCGGGCAGCTTCGTGCACCATTCGACCGCATCCAGGCCGTAGCTGTCCGCCCATACTTCCAGGACCTCCGTGAGGCTGAAAACCTGATCGATCTCCGACGCATACTTGATCGCCCATTCCGCCGCCTCGCTCGGCTGCGTATAGGCCCACACCTTGCCGATGCGGGCGACGGCCGTGCGGCGGTAGATGCCAGAAAGATTTTCGAGGGTCCAAGCAGCCGCAGCCTTCGGGTCCACGCTGGCCCAGCCAGCGATGGCGGAGGAGTAAGCCAGCGCACGCCGCTCACCCTCAGGCACAGATTCACAGGCCTTCAGGGCAGCGCGTGGATCAGCTCGGCCCAATGGCGCAGCAGCTCGATACCAAAAACCTGTCTGTCAGGAAGGTGCTTGAGATCTGAAAAGACCATTTGCGCGCCACGCACAGGGTCCGTATCCCCCATCTCGCAGCCTAAAGCGGCCAATTGCACATGGCGTTTGTCCGAATTCTCGATCTTCAGGATCTCCGCCAGCCTGGCCGCTGGATCACCGAGCGGAGCCGTAGTCTGCGCATGCCCAGCGTTTAAAGACGGCTCCACAGCCACCTGGCAAAGCGCCTGATCAGCCGTGAGCGAGGCGACGAGCGCCAAGCCTAAAGAGTAACGAAAAACAATGGGCCGAGCGCCCGATTTACGAAGGTCAAATTTCATAACTTTGAATTTGAGAGACCTTCACGCTTTGTGCCAGCACTGTCGATCTATTAAGCTATGCAAATTTTGCCTTAAGCTGACACAGATCATCCGCCCAAAGTGGAACAGGTTTCCAACCTGTTGCCTCCAAGTCTCCCGGCAAAGCCGCCCCGCCAGATGACGCGATCAGAATCTGGCGTTGAATCTCGGGAGTCACCTTCCGGTACAGGCCCACCGTCATCAAAATTGAATACAAGCCGATGCCGATATAAACCGGCAAAGCAAAGGAGCTGTCGGGAAAAAGGCTCGCCATCAGGATGATGGCACAGGGAGGAAGGAGGTAGCGCATGGGATTGGGCTTCGGGCTGGAAGATCAATAAAGCTCGATGGCGGTGGGATCAGTAGACCCATCTTCGGCAGCCGTCCACGATCTTCCTCCTTTGCAAATCGACGTTAATGGCACACAGCCACGCAGAGATAAAAAGAAAGTGGAACAGTTTTGCAACCTGTTCGCTCAAAGTCTCGCGGCGCAGCCGCTCTCCGCGCAAAGCGCGTCTCCCCCTCTCGCTTCTCTCCGTCTCAAAGTCTTCTTCCTTCACACCCACTCCGCGCACAGCAGCTCCGCCTGCGCGAGCACGGTCTTCACCGCCTCTTCCTGAAGGTCTGGCGGGTAACCGTGTTTGTTCAGGATGCGCTTCACCATCACCTTGATCCGGGCACGGGCACTCTCCCGCAGCGTCCAGTCGATGGTCACGCTCTTCTTCACTTGGGCGATCAGTTCCGCCGCGATGAACTTCAGCTTGTCATCGCCCATCGCTTCCTTGGCGCTGTCATTGGCAGCGAGCGCATCGTAAAAGGCGATCTCGTCCGAGGTCAGGCCCAGATCTTCCCCGCGCTTGGTGGCGGCGTCCATTTCCTTGGCCAGCTTGATCAGTTCTTCCAGGACCTGGATCGTCGTGATGGCGCGGTTGTGGTAGGCGTTCAGCGTCTTCTTCAGCTTCTCGCTGAATAGGTGGCTCTGCACGAGATTGCGCTTGGAACGAACTTTGACTTCGTCCTTGAGCAGTTTTTCCAGCAGCTCGGCGGCCACGTTCTTGTGCTTTAGACCGCGCACCTCCGCCAGGAACTTGTCGGACAGAATACTGATGTCGGGTTTGGCAAGGCCAGCGGCGGTGAAGACATCGATCACTTCCCCTTCGGTGGTGATGGCCTTGCTCACCAGTTGGCGCACGGCAGCATCGATCTGCTCAGGGCTCTTCTTGCTGTTCGGACTGTGCTTGTTGAGCGCCGCCTGGATGGCTTGGAAGAAACTCACATCATCGCGGATCTCTTCGGCCTCCTCGCTGGCGGCACAGAGGGCAAAGGCGCGGGAGAGTTCCGTGATGACCTGAGTCCACCGCTTCTTGCCGTCCTCTTGTTCCAGGATGTGCTCCTGGCCTGCCGGGATGAGCGCCAGTTGCTCCGTGGGTTTGCCCGTGGTCCACTTCTTCCAGCTAAAGCCGTGCATCATGTCACAGGCGATGCCGTGCTTCTCCAGCATCACGGCGATAGCCTGGGCCATGTCGTAAGTCGGTGCACCTCTACCGCCGCTTTCGGTGTAGGTGGCCAGCGCCAGCTTCAGGGCCTGACCCAGTCCGAGGTAATCGACCACCAAGCCACTGGGTTTGTCGCGGAAGACCCGGTTCACTCGTGCGATGGCCTGCATCAAGCCGTGGCCCACCATGGGCTTATCGGCATACATCGTCGTGAGGCAGGGCGCATCGAAGCCGGTCAGCCACATGTCCCGAACGATCACGATCTTGAACGGGTCCTTGCTGTCCTTGAACCGCTTCGCCAAAGCCCGCCGCTGAGTTTTGTTGCCAATGTGCTTCTGCCACAGCGGACCATCTTCCGCACTGCCCGTCATCACCACTTTGAGCGTGTCTTCCGCCCACTCGGGACGCAAGGCGATGAGGGCATCATACAGCGCCACGCAGATGCGGCGGCTCATGCACACGATCATCGCCTTGCCATGCATCGCCTCAGACCGCTTCTCCCAGTGTGCCACCAAGTCAGCCGCGATGAGCCCTATCCGCTTGGGATCGCCTACCATTGCTTCCAGTGCGGCCCACTTGGTCTTGAGCTTCTCCTTGCTCGACTGCTCCTCCCCTTCGGTGATCTCCTCGAACTCTTCGTCGATCTTCGGCATCTCCGCCGCGTTCAGCGCCAGCTTGGCGATCCGACTCTCGTAATAGATCGCCACCGTCGCCTGATCCGCCACCGCCCGTTGGATGTCATAGACGGAGATGTAATCGCCAAAGATCGCCTTGGTGTTCGCATCCGTCTTCTCGATGGGCGTTCCTGTGAAGCCAATGAACGAGGCATTTGGCATCGCGTCACGAATGTTCACGGCCAGCCCGTAAGCGATGTATTTGGTTCCATCCTTCCTCGTCACCACGTGGGAGCCAAACTCATACTGGCTGCGGTGTGCCTCGTCAGCGATCACCACGACGTTCTGGCGGTCCGTCAGCATCTCGAATCGCGCCCCCTTCGTCTCGGGCACAAACTTCTGGATGGTGGTGAAGATCACCCCGCCACTGGCTCGATTGAGCAGCTCCTTCAAATGCTCACGATCCACCGCCTGCACCGGCGTTTGGCCGAGGATGTCCGCGCAGCGTTGGAACTGGCCGAAAAGCTGGTCATCCAAATCATTGCGATCCGTCAGCACGACGAGCGTTGGGTTCTTCATCACGCTCTCGCGGATCACCCGTGCCGCGAAGAACAGCATCGTGAAGCTCTTGCCGCTCCCCTGAGTGTGCCAGACCACCCCGGCGCGGCGGTCTCCTGGCTTTCCGCCATGCTGGCGCTTGGTCCAGTAGGTGCCGGAGCGTTCACGCAGCACATTCTCGTCGGTCATGCCGCTGGCGCGCACCGTTTCCTCCACTGCCGCATTCACCGCGTGGAACTGATGGTAGCCCGCGATGATCTTGTGCAGCGCGCCCGAGTCCGGGTCTTCCTCGAAGACGATGAAATGATGTAACAGGTCGAGGAATCGCTGCCGCTCGAACACCCCGCGCACCAGCACCTCCAGCTCTAAACTCAGCTTCGGCTTCGTTCCCTCATCCCCGGCCCTTCTCCC
>JAGKWZ010000347.1 GCA_021151605.1 Verrucomicrobiaceae bacterium | reverse complement strand
GGGCCAGGGCGGCGTGTTTGATCTTGGCGGTGCGGGTCACCTGGCTCTCAGCTTGGCGAACAGCACGGCGGGCGCTGTAGACCTGCGTATAAGTGGCGGCACAGAGGGCGGCCGTGGCTCCCATGTCGCTGCTTTGATGGGCGGGCTGATGGAGAAAGTAACCCTCCAGGTGATTGAGCAGCGCTAGACGCGAGGCCAGGGACTCGGGCACCTGGGTGGAGCGCCCCGGGAATCCAGCGGCCTCCCAGTGGACGCTGAATCGAGGGCCAAAGAGAGCAGCGAGGCGGAGTCGGCAGCGTCCGAGAGTCAGCTCCCCTTCCCTGTCGAACTGGCGGAACTCCTTTCGGCGAGCACTGAGGTCGGCCTTGGCCTGACCCGCCTCCAATTGGCAGCGCATCGCCTTGTCATAGACCACCTGGAGTGTCTCGGCGGTGTTTTGCTTCAGGCCGATCTCATCCTGCAACTGGAGGCAGGCAGGAATGAAGCTGATGAAGTGGGCCAGGAGTTCCTGGTCGTTCGTGGGAGTCGGGTTGGCAGCCATGGTCAGGTGGGTGAAGAGCCGTCACACTAAGGCAGCACGGCGAGTCATCGTCTATGCGCCTGCCCACACCCCAGCGCAGCCAAGAGACGGGTGGAGGAGGACGAACCAAGATTACATTACTCCATAAAGAATCTCAACAGCCAATCAACGAGTGTCGGTGAGTGCTCATGGAGTCTCTGACATGCCCGAAAATGAATCCCGAGGAACCCCAGTAATAACGGACGAGTAGAAACAATCTCTCCGCCGAGGACTCCGAGACTGCACTGGCATTCACCGTTCATCGGTGAGTCCTTCTGGAGTCTCTTGGAGCTCTGATGGCCCCTTGATCTCAACCCTCCGAGTCTCCACTCAGATCCACCGCCAGTCGGTGAGTGCTTCTAGAGCTTTGGAGGCCACGCCATAATTCTTTTCCAAAGGTTCCGAAGACTCTACAGGCACTCACCGACAATCGGTAACGCCCTTTCGAGTCTTGCTCACATCAAAAACCAATTCCTCTCCACCAACCGCCGATGGCCCTCCCATGATCGGCCTCGGGACCTAGGCCCCGTTCGCCCAAGCTGACCGCGAAAACCTCTCATCCTCGGGCGCTGGCACTTGCTGGTCCTGTCCAGTCTCGGCGCAGCAAGCCCCTCTAGACTCAGGATGTAGGGCCAGATCCTGAACCCGGCTCTCAACAGCCTCTCCCACCTACACCGTCACCGCTGCCCAAACCCACTCTATAACCTCCCAGTCGGCCAACCTTTGGGATAAAAGGGGCGGAGGTCCTTCTTGCGACTAGTCCGAGTCTTCGGATGCGCCAGCAGATGCCTCGGCGGAAAGGATAGTCCGAACGCCCCACTTCAGGACTTAATGCCGACTAAAGCATGGCACTCTGTGAAACAACTCTGTGACAAGTCCACTTTGAGCATTGCATTCGCCCCCTGCCGACTAGATTCGCTGCCCTCATTCAGGGTTCGGTTTTTCCTCAGTCGCACTTCGTCATTCCTCTTTCCTCCTTATGTCCCATAAAGTCCTCATCATCGGAGCCGGCGGCGTCGGCCGTGTCGTCACTCATAAATGCGCTCAGCTTCCCGAGGTCTTCGGTGAGATCATGCTGGCCTCCCGCACGAAGTCGAAGTGCGACGGCATCGCCGCAGAGCTCAAGCGCCCCATTCAAACTGCCGCTGTGGATGCTGACAATGTACCTGAGCTTGTGGCGCTGCTCCAAAGCTACCAGCCCGAAGTCGTGATCAATGTGGCCCTGCCCTACCAGGATCTCACCATCATGGATGCCTGCCTCGAAGCCGGGGTGCATTACATCGACACCGCCAACTACGAGCCCCGCGATGTGGCGAAGTTTGAGTACCATTGGCAGTGGGCGTATCAGGAGAAGTTCAAGGCGGCCGGCCTCACCGCCCTGCTCGGCTGCGGCTTTGATCCAGGTGTCACCAATGTGTACACCGCCTACGCTTTGAAGCACCACTTCAGCCAGATCGACACGCTCGATATCATCGACTGCAACGCGGGCGACCACGGCAAGGCCTTCGCGACGAACTTCAATCCCGAGATCAACCTCCGCGAAGTCACCGCCAACGGTCGCTACTGGGAAAATGGTGCCTGGGTGGAGACGAAGCCGCTGGAGATCAAGCGCAGCTTCTCCTTCCCTGACGGCATCGGTCCGAAGAACATCTATTGCCTCTACCACGAAGAGTTGGAGTCTTTGACGAAGCATATCCCGATGCGCCGCGCGCGCTTCTGGATGACCTTTGGTGACAATTACATCAAGCACATGGAGGTGCTGGTGAACGTGGGCATGACCCGTATCGACCCAGTGATGCATCAGGGGAACGCCATCATCCCCATCGAGTTCCTCAAGACCCTGCTCCCAGAGCCAGGCACGCTCGGTGCCGACACAAAGGGCAAGACCTGCATTGGCAACTGGATCGAAGGCACTGGCAAAGACGGCCAGCCGAAGCGCTACTACGTGTACAACATCAAGGACCACGAGGACTGCTACAAGGAAACCAACTCCCAAGGTGTCTCCTACACCACTGGTGTGCCTGCCATGATCGCCGCCAAGCAACTCCTCACCAACCCAGAATATCGCCAGCCAGGCGTCTGGAATGTCGAGCAGCTCAATCCCGATCCCTTCATGGCTGACCTGAATGCCTACGGCCTGCCATGGGTGGAAACCTGGCCTGCTGAGCCCATGCCTGGGGAGTAATGCACCCTCAGCATCTTAGCGAAGTTTGCGTCATCCTGGCGGTGGCGCAGGCTGAGCTGGAGAGGTCCTGTCGCATGAGGTGCTTAGCACTCAATGCGTCAGGGCATAGAACAGGATGTTGATCCCAAGTGGGTAGGCGTACTTCTCGGAGAATTCCCGGAAGTACCATGGGTCGGTGCCTTCTTCCTCCCAACCGTCGCCGAGGTCGGTGTTGTGGCAGATGAGCATGATGATGCGCTTTTTGTCATCATAGACCGCCCGGTAGTGTGGGGTCTCTGCATCCCAGCGCTCGGCGGTGATGCCCTGCTCCCGTCCTGCCATGGCATGACCCACGCTGGGGATCTGAGGCTTCACTTTCAAAGGGAAGACCATGTGGAAGATCTCGTGCTCCACGGGCAGCTCCACAGGTTCACGATCGGGGAAGATCTGCTTCAGCGCACTGTGGAAGACATCCCACTCCTCCTCCCCCCAGAAGTCATCCACCATCACGAAGCCGCCATTCAGCATGTAATCCCGCATCACTTTCGCCTCTTCGTCCGTGATCGAGATGTTTCCAGGCTCGATCATGTAGATGAAAGGATAATGCCGCATCTGATCAGCGACGATGTCCACCACGGCACCTTTCGGGCTGACCTGAAGGGAGGTCATCTGCTGAAGGCGGTAGGAGAAGTTCAGGTCCGCATCCGGGTAGTCCGTGGCCCACTTTCCACCTCCACGATTCCGCCCCCAGCGGCCACCTTCTGAGGTGTACCGGAGTCTGGCGAATACAAATAGGTCATTGGGCAGTTCCTTCGAGACTGGCCAGGTGGGGAAATCCATGAATTGGCCGCCCCGCCCAGCCTCGCGTGGGTCTTCCGGCACGGAGCCATCCTTGATGCCAAAGTTTGTCGGGCTGCCCGACTCTCCCACCTCGGCCGCCCAGACCAGTCCGGTCACGACGAGGGCAATCGTGCAAGCGATGAGGGCGTGGCTTTTCATAAGTGAATCAGTGTGCAGGATGCGGACCAGTCTGCACAAGACTGGAAACGCCGCCCAGCCGCGATTCTCGTGGCTGATTTGTCACCTGACCACTAACGGCTGGCAGCCGGTGGATGAGTTGCCGACACCGGAGGCTGGCTGAGCACCCGCAGCTTCATCGCTGTGGCGGCTTCATACTCGGCTTGGGAGCGGAAGAATTCGGCGCGGGCATCGACCTCAAGGAGGCGGGCGTCAAAGGTGGCTTGCTCTCGGATTTGGAGTGCGAAGAGGTCGGCGGCGCCTTGCTCGAAGCGTTTCCGCTCGGCGTCTTCGAGCAGGACGGCCAGCTCCACGTTTCGCTTGGTCATGCCGATTTGCTCATTGGCTGCTTTGATGGCGCTCCAAGCATCCCGGACTTCGGCGACGATGCGTTCGCGGGCGAACTTGGCATCGGCATCGAGCCGCTGAAGCTCGGCGGTGATGACTTCGAGCCGGCCCTTGGCTTCGTTTCGCTGCAAAGGCACCCGAAACTCAAGACCGATGGCGGACTCGGTGCGCTCGCGGTCTTTGTAGGGACCGCCGCCGAGGTTTTCACTCACTGTGGCGGTGAGATCGAGGTTGGGGAGGAGGTTGTTCTTCGCCAGACGCTCGTCGATGCCGAACTTCTCGGCCACGAGACGGATGCGCCGGAGTTCAGGGCGAAGGCTGAAGGCATTTTGGATGTCTGGGCCGACCTTTTTTTCATTGGGCTGAACCAGTTGTGGGAAGCTGCCGGGCAAGTTGTAGCGCGTGATGACGGCGGGATCGTCTTTCTCATCACGATAGAAGAGGGAAAGCTCGATGCTGGCCGCTTCAAAGCGTCGCCGAGCCTGCACGACGGCGAGACTGCGGCTGACAACGAGACGCTCGTTGTCGATCTTCACGATAGGGGCCACCTGTCCTTTCTTCGCGAGCTCGGCGATGGCACTGTCACGATCTTCGGCGATGCGCTCAAGCTGCTCCGTGACGCCGAGGCGCAGTCCCATGGACACCCAGTTAAAGTAAGCGCGTGTGGCCGCGCGGACGATGTCGAGCTGCTGCCGCTGGATGAAGGGATCGGCGATCTCCTGATCGAGCCGAGCTTTCCAGAGCGTGGCACGGCGACCATCAATGGAGCCATCGCGCAAAAGATTCAGACGGATACCTGCACGGACTTCGCCATCGATCTGCGTGCGGTTTTTATCGTAGTCGGCCAGCGATCCCGAACTGATCTTATAGCCTGCGAAGACATTGCCGCCCCAGAAGGGCAGAGGCTGATCCAGCACGAAATCACCCACGTTGTTTTCATAGTAGCCGGTAGGATTGAAACTGCCGGTGGCGCGAAAGTTCAGGTCAAAGGCACCACTGGCCTGACGCACGCGCCCCGCAGCGATGTCACGCTCAATGAGGGCGATGAGGTAGGGGGGATATTTACCCATCACCGAATCAATGACCTGCTCCAGACGGATCGTGTCCGCACGAATCAAAGAAGCCTGGAGAAGGATGAGAAGGGGAAGCAGGCTGAACCCCCATGTCCGAAGCTGCGCAGGGAAAGTCATAGTCACTTTTTCACCTCCGGTTCTTTGTCGGCAACGACAGGTGGGAAGCCATTGATTTGACGCCAGATTTCCTTCCAAAGCGGGACCTGGCTGAGAAGGATCCAGCCATTGGCACGCACGCCCTGACGGAGGTAGCGGTTGCTGGGCCAGTCCTCGCGGTGCTCAAAGCCGTCACGCGTGAGGATGTCGGGCTTCGGAGCCACGACGACGCGGAATTTGCCTTTGCCATCGTCGGCGGGGTCGATGAAGACCACTTCGCCGCCGAAGGTGCCGACGGCGACACTCGGCCAGCCAACGAACTGGATCGCAGGCCAGCCTTCAAACTGAAGACGCACCTCACTGCCAGGGCTGGTGCTGCCATCTGTATTTGTTGTGCGTGGATGGATGAGAGGCATGTCATTGCCATCGAGCCACATTTCGACAAATCGGCTTTCTGTTTCAGGAATGATAACGCAGATGGGTGAACCCGGGCGGAGGAAGGTGCCATCGGTCGCCTGCACGCTGAGCACGATGCCGTCACGAGGTGACTCGATGGTTTGACGCATGTTTTGGCTGATCTGAATGTCGAGAGACTTGATGTCACGATCCGCCGTGGCGACCTCGGCTTGGGCGGTGCCTTTTTGG
>JAGKWZ010000346.1 GCA_021151605.1 Verrucomicrobiaceae bacterium | reverse complement strand
TGCTCTCGATGATCTCCAGCCAGTCAAAAGCGCTGACGCCGAACTGCTCCTGCACGCCTTCCCAGCGGTAGCCGGTCCAGTCACCGAAATCGACCTCGCGCAGGCTGGGGATGATGGTGGGCTTCAGATCGCGCTGCTCGGCCATGGGGGCGAGCGTCTGCTGCACTCGCAGCATGGGGCTGGCGTAAATGGCATCGATCTTCGTGTCCTTCAGCCACTGGGCCACGGCCTGGCCATGCTTGTGACCGAGCGGGGAAAGCCCCATGTCGATGCGGCTGCCGCCGAAAACTTTATGGTAGCGCTCCTCGACCTCGCCATGGCGGATGAGGAAGAGCTGGGTGGGGTGATTGGGCAGGTGAGGTTTCACAGTGTCTCCTGTCATGACACGGAAGAGTGGCGTGAGCAAGGGGAGGGAAGGAGTGACGAATCAGTTAAATCCGAATGACGAAGTGCTTACCGACCATACTCATTCGTTTTTCCCAAGTTCACTCGACCTCAATGCAGATCGCGGTGCAGTTATCGCGGCCGGACTCGCTGACAGCGTGCTCGACGACTTTGAAGGCGCGGGGTTTGTCGTCGGTTGGGGCTTTGAGATGGTCTTCGATGCGGTGGTCCCAGAGGGCGTCGGTGATGCCATCGGAGCAGATGAGAAAGCGATCTCCCGGCTGGTAGCGGACGGTGCCGATGTGGGGGCGCACGTTTTGTTGTCCGGCACCGAGAGCTTGGGTGAGTCGGTTTTTGGCCGGATGGGTGCGGGCCTCGCGTTCGTTGATTTTCCCCTGACGACGCAGCCAACCGACATGGGTGTGGTCTTCGGTGATCTGGACGAGCTTCCCTCCCGCAGGCAGGTAGTAGATCCGGCTGTCGCCCACATGGACGAAATACATGATCTCGGGCGTGAAGCAGGCGAGACTCAGTGTGGCCCCCATGCCGGAGCATTCATTGTAAACCCGGCCCATCTGACTGATCTCGGCGTGGACCTTGTGGCAGACTTCCTCCAGCACATCGCTGAAGCCTGAACTAAGTCCCTGGGCGGCTTGTTTGTAGCTGCGGGGCATCAGCCGAGTCAGTTGCTGCACGACCATGCGACTGGCAAACTCGCCCGATTTGGCCCCGCCCATGCCATCACTCACTGCGAAGACGAAGTCGCCATCTGCCAGCGTGGAGTCGCCGATCTTGCCCAGGTAGCGGACCTCGCGGGCATCGTAGGTGAGCGCGAGAAAGGAGTCCTCGTTGTTTTGGCGAAAGCGCCCGACATGGGTCATTCCCGACCACATGAGACGTGGGGCAGGGGAGTCAGATGAATCGGGAGAATTCGTCACGGTGGGCAATGGCTGATAGTTCCCAGTCAAAGCAATGGTGACAAGCTTCAAGATGTGCTGGAAGAAGATGTTTATCTTTAACCGAGCTTGCCTGAATCATCCCTGCGGGGCAGAAATGCCCATGCCTTCCGCTCAATGAACCGCCCATGAAGAAATCTCAAAAACTCGCCAAGTGGGCCAAGCTCATTCAATTCGTCGGACTCTGGAACGCTCTCGCCACTGCCGTGCTCAAAATGCTGCGGATCGAGAAGGTGATGCGCGTCACACTCCTGGGGCAGCCCATTTTTATCCGGTCAGCTACGCCCGATCTGAAGGTGGCCATCAGCTCCCTGGCAGAGAGTGAATATGCGGGGATCGAATGTGAGGCACCCAAGGTCATCATTGATGCAGGTGCGAATATCGGCACCTCGGCCATCTACTTTGCTCTGCGGTATCCTGAGGCCAAGATCTTCGCCATCGAACCTGAGCGGGGAAACTTTGACATGTTGGTCAAGAACGCGAGTCGCTTCAAAAACATCGTCCCCATTTGCGCAGCACTTTGGGGCACTCATGAGCGGCGAACCGTCCAGAGCCGAAACACTGGCCACTGGGGTTATACGGTGGCGGAGACGGCAAACCAGACGGAGTCCACCGGACAGGAGATCGAGTGCATCACCCTAAACGAGCTGATGGAGCAGCACGGTATTGAGGAGATCAGCTTGCTGAAAATGGACATCGAAGGCGGCGAAAAGGCGGTCTTGGAGACATCTTCGAGCTGGATGAACCGTGTGAAAATCCTCACCATCGAGCTGCATGACCGCATCTGCCCTGGCTGCACCGATGCCTTCAAGGCGGCGACGAAGGACTTTGCCCGGTTTGATCGCCACGGGGAAAAGTTTACCGCCTACCGGAAATAAAAAAGCCTGGGCATTGGGTGCCCAGGCTTGATTTGGAAAAGCTGTGAAGGCGATCAGGTCGTCTCCAGCCCACGGGCCATGACAACCTTGCCGGTGCGGACGGTCTCGACGATGTCGAATTTGGTCAGCAAGCGCACGGCGGCGTCGAGTTTGTCGGTGTTTCCACTTATCAGGGCGATGAGGCTGTCTTCCTGCAGATCGACGGTCTTGCCGTTGTAGTGCTCGATGATCTGGAGGATCTCGGTTCGCTCGGCGGCTCCGGCGGCGATCTTGATCAGCACCATCTCCTTGGCCACGGCGTCGCGGTCAGTGTGCTCGGCGCAGTGCATGACGTCGATGAGCTTGTTCACCTGCATGATGATCTGGTGCAGGCCTTCAGGATGACCGCTGATGCCGATGGTCATGCGGCTGAAGCGTGGGTCACGCGTCTGAGAGACGACGAGGGACTCAATGTTGAACCCACGGCGACTGAACACGGCGCAGATGCGGCCGAGGACGCCGGGCTGGTTATTCACCATGACGCTCAGTGTGTGGATGTTGACGATGTCAGCCAGCGGGGTGGGCTTTTTGTCGGTGGTGGAGGGGATGCGGTCGCTCATGATGTTTGCGGGGCTGGTGTTTGGAAAAAGGGGGTGTTTTCGGGGGAAAGTGCTCAGTGCTTGGTTCTCGGTTTTGACTTGCGGGGCTTGGGCTTGGACTGCGCACTCTCGGTTTTGGACGGGGAAAGGCTCTTCAAACGTCCGCTGGCGATCTGGATGTAGTTCGAGTCTTTTTCGATGCCGAGCCACTTACGCTGGAGCTTCTTCGCGGCGGCGGCGGTGGTGCCGGAGCCGAGGAAGGGATCGATGACGAGGTCCCCTTTGTCCGTGGAACTGGCGATGAGTTTTTCGATGAGGTCGATGGGTTTTTGGCTGGGATGCCCGCACTTTTCCTTCGAATTCCCCTTCAAACTGGGCACGCGGAGGATGTTCGTGGCGAACTTGCCAGCTTCGAGATGGGCGCGGCGGGCGTCCATGTCTTTGTAGCGATTGTCTTTCAGGTAGGCCTCGATGGTTTTGGCATCGTAGGGGATGCGCACGGCGTCTTTGTTGAACTTCACCTTCTCACCATTCCGCATGACGAGGACCATCTCATACTGCGGTGTGAAGCTATCGCGCCGCTCGTCATAGCCCACCGCACGATCCCAGATGATGAGATCGTGAAACTGGTGCTGCTGAGTGAGGCGTGACATGAGGTGGAGGAAGGTGTGCTCGCGCTTTCCTAACTGGCCGAAGATGAAGGCGAGGCCGTCCTCGCGAAGGACACGCATGGATTCGGCAACCCAAGCCTCGCACCAGGCGAGGTAATCGGCGGCTGTTTTCCATTGGGTGTCCCAAGCTTCATCTTCGAGAACGTTAAAGTAAGGAGGATCGGCGATGATGGACTGTGCACAGGCTGCGGGGAGCTTTTTCAACTCGGCGAGGGCGTCGCCTTGGATGATGCGGTTGGTTTTCATCGGCCGTGTAAAGAGGCGGACTGGAGTGTCCGCGCTCCCTTCGATTAGGTCGAACCGGTGGGTTTCTCCATTTTCGTCTTCGGCGTCTCGGTAAGCATGTCTTCGAGAGCGGCACCAGCAGGGATCATGGGGAAGACGTTTTCGAGCTTGATGCACTCCGCTTCGATGATGCAGGGGCCGTCGTTGTAATCGAGGGCCTGCTGGAGGATGCGCTCCACATCAGCCGGGCGGCGGATGTGCCAGCCTTTGATGCCGTAGGCTTCGCCGAGCTTCACGAAGTCGGGGTTGCCGATGAGATCGACGCCGCTTTCGCGGTTCTCGAAGAAGAGCTCCTGCCACTGGCGGACCATGCCGAGGTAGCTGTTGTTCAGGATGAGGATCTTGATCGGCAGCTTGTGAATCGCGGCGGTGGCGAGTTCAAAGAGGGTCATCTGGAAGCCGCCGTCTCCGCAAACGCAGACAACGGTCTTATTCGGGCAGGCGAGCTGGGCACCGATGGCGGCAGGGAAGCCAAAGCCCATCGTTCCGGCACCACCCGAGCTGATCCAGTGGTAGCTCTCGTCATTTTTATAAAACTGGGCTGCCCACATCTGATGCTGGCCCACGTCCGTGGTGACGATGGCTTTGCCTTTCGTGAGGTTGTACATCTCGTCGAGCACCTGCTGCATGCGCAGACCGCCCTGTTTCTTATAGGCGAGGGGGAATTTCTTCTTGTAGCCGTCGAGATGCGCCAGCCAGTCTTCGGTGGGCAGCTTCTCGATGTGCGGAAGGAGATCGCTGAGAGCGGCTTTGGCGTCGCCTTTAATGGTGACGTCCACTTTGATCATCTTGTTGAACTCTGCCGCGTCGATGTCGATGTGGATGAGCTTGGCATTGCGGCCAAACATGTGCGGCTTGCCGATGATGCGGTCATCGAAGCGGGAACCGACATTGAAGATGAGGTCGGCTTCGCAGATGGCTTTGTTGGCATACGCTGTGCCGTGCATGCCGAGCATGCCGAGGGAAAGCGGGTGTGTTTCGGGGAAGACGCCTTTGCCGAGTAGGGTGGTGGTCACCGGGCAGCCGAGGGTTTCGGCCATCATGAGCAGTTCCTTGTCCGCGCGGGCGATCATCGCTCCCTGACCGGCAAGGATGATGGGGCGCTTGGCCTGGGAAATGAGGCGGGCGGCTTCTTTAATACCGGCCTGATCGATTTTGAAGTTCTCCTCGGGGTGATAGCCGGGCAGGTCCATCGGCTCATCAAAGGTGCCGGTGAAGGGTCCTTGGCTGATGTCCTTCGGGATGTCGATGAGCACCGGGCCGGGGCGGCCGGTGGTGGAGATATGATAAGCCTCACGAGCGATGCGGGGCAGCGCGTTCGAGCTCTTCACCAGGAAGTTATGCTTCACGACCGGGGCCGTGATGTTGAAGATGTCCGCCTCTTGGAAGGCATCCTTCCCGAGCATCCAGGTGACCTGCTGACCGCAGAGAACGATCATCGGCACGCTGTCCATCTGCGCGGTCATGAGGCCGGTGACGGTATTGCCAGCGCCGGGGCCGGAGGTCACGAGAACCACAGCGGGCTTGCCAGTAGCGCGGGCATAGCCGTCAGCCATGTGGACGGCACCCTGCTCGTGGCGGACGAGGATGAACTTCATGTTCGTTTTGACCGTCTCCAGCGCATCGAAGATCGGGATCGCCGCGCCGCCGGAGTAACCGAAGATGTATTCGATGCCGAGGTCGGCGAGGGTTTTGATGAGGGCCTGTGCGCCGTCCATTTTTTGCTGACTCATGAGGTGTTTAGGTGAAAATTGACGTTTCGATGGTCAAAGTGGGGTCAAAAGTGAAATTCACAATCAAAAGTTTGCCTTTTTAGGGGCAAAGTCAGTCAGTTTGAGGGTTGATCGTTGTGAAAGTGGGTAAGTTTTGCTCAATATGAGCCACCTCTTGTGATGGGTGTTTGAAAAAATGACTCCAAACTGCTAAAGTTCACAGATCGAGGCTCCGAATTTTCGGAATGACCCTCCATCGAGGTCCACGGCACCTGCGACTTTTTGCAGGTGCCATCCATCGAGATCCCCGGCACCTGCGACTTTTCGCAGGTGTCATCCATCGAGATCCACGGCACTTGCGACTTTTTGCAGGTGCCATCCATCGAGATCCACGGCCTTGCGACTTTTCGCAGGCACCATTCATCGAGATCCACGGCAC
>JAGKWZ010000345.1 GCA_021151605.1 Verrucomicrobiaceae bacterium | reverse complement strand
GGCTACGGCCTCACCGAGACCTCCCCCGTCTCCAACGTCAACCTCCCCAATCCACGCCCCCTCGGCGATGACTCAAAAGGTTATGTCTGGCTCCCCAGCCACCGCCAGGGCAGTGTCGGGCAGATGGTCCCCGGCCTCGCCATTCGCATCACCCACCCTGAGACATTCGAGCCCCTGCCCATCCACAGCAGTGGCATGATCTGGTTCAAAGGTGCCAACATCTTCGAAGGCTACCTCCACGACGAAAAACGCACCGCCGACGTCAAAGACGCCAACGAATGGTTCCGCACTGGCGACATCGGCCGCGTGGACATGGACGGCTTCCTCCACATCGAAGGCCGCCTCAGCCGCTTCTCCAAGATCGCCGGAGAAATGGTCCCCCACGAGACCGTCGAAGAGACCCTCATCAAAGCCATGGGGCTCGAAAACGAAGCCGTCCGCAAAATCGCCGTCGTCGGCGTCCCCGATCCTGATAAAGGCGAGGCCCTCATCCTCCTCACCGCCGTTCCTGGTGGCCCTGAGCATCAGGAGATCCTCGACCTCCGCTATCGCCTCCTCGAAAAGGGCATGCCACCCCTCTGGATCCCCAAAAAGATGATCCGCATCGCCGACATCCCCATCCTTTCCTCCGGCAAGCTCGACGTCCAAGCCTGCGAAAATATCGCCAAGTCCGCCATCGCATAAGCCCAAATGCGTCTCATCTCAGGCAGCGCCGGAGGCATCCCTCTAGAGGTTCCCAAGTCCGTCACCCGGCCCACCCAGGACCGCGTCCGCCAAGCCGTCTTCAACATGCTTGGCGAACTCATCGAGGGCGCGCGCGTGCTCGATCTCTTCGCCGGTTCCGGTGCCATCGGTCTCGAGTGTCTCAGCCGCGGTGCCTCCAGTGCCCTCCTCGTCGATCAGGATCGCGGGGCCTGTGAAGTGATGAAAAAAAACATCGCCAAGACTCGCCTCGAAGCTGCCAGCATCCGCCAGGGAGATGTCTTTAAAACAGTCGCCCAGCTTGCCACTCTCGGCAGCCAATTCGACCTCGTCTTCGCCGACCCGCCTTACGCTCATAAGCCTGGAGACCTCGACCTCAGCGCCAAACTTGCCGCCGAAGAAAGCTTCCATCAGCTCCTCCCCACAGGCGGTAGCGTCATTCTCGAAAGCCTCGCCACCCGCAACACCGCCAGCTTCGGCCCGCCCTGGGAGCTCATCCGCCAGCGTGACTACGGCTCCACCCGCATCGTCTGGCTGCGCAAACGCTGAAGGTTTCTTGTAGCTCGGTATCGAGTCAGCACAATTGCGGAACCTGTGGCGAAGTCATAGAGCGAACTCCGCAGCACAACGCCTCCGCACCATGACAAAAGGAATGAGAAGGCATTTGCCTCCAAAGGTCAAGGCTGTGCCGTCAGAGGGAAGTCCGCAGGCACCTCAGGATGCCATTCATGCCAGGGTATCCAATCATGGCTCCACGCCTGAGCGATAAAAAGTCTTGTAGGAAAGGTGGGCACCTGTTAAAAACTGCGCCCTTTCCGTGAAATTACTCTCCCCCCGAGTCACCAGCCTGCTCATTCTGAGCCTCAGCGGCCTTTGCGCTTCCGCGCAGGACAGCTTGCTGCCCTTGCCTGTCGCCGGGCCGGAGATGCCTGTGCTGATGAATTCTGGCAGTCCGACGGGTCGGTTTTTAAAGCCATCGAAGTCCATCAAACCCCCTGTTGCGGCCTCGACAACTGCAGCGCTGCCACAACCGCAGATCAATGCGCCCACGGTCGCGCGTCTGCGCCGCCTCATCCTCATGCCGGCGGGGATCTCACCTGAGATGATGCGTGAGCACATCGCTGCCAGTGGGCAGAGTCACCAGCCAGTCACCACCGTCGGCCTTCAGGCCCCGGCTTCAGTGCTCACCAAACTCGCCGATCTCTTCGGCAGCAATGTGAATGCAGATACTCAGAAGAAGGTCATCGATGCCGTCCGCCAGGGCATGGGCACCGAAAAAGCCGCTGCCAGCACTGCCCCGCGTCGGGTCGAAGTCGTCGGATGGCTGCCGAGCGAAGGCGTCATGGCCGTCGCCGTGTATCCTGAAAGCTAACCCCGGTGATGCGGGCACTCCTGCCCGCACCTGCCGCTAAAGTTGCTCGCTTCTTACAGCTCGCGCACCCGGATGTTCCGGTACCACGTCTCGTCCCCATGATCCGTGATCATGATGTGACCATGTCCTGGGGCGAAGGCGACCTTGTTCTTAAACTTGCTCGCCGCGATCCGCGTCTGCCACTCCGCACTCTTCGTGTCGGCCTCGCAGACCAGCTTCCCATTTAGGAAGTGCTCGATCTTCCCGTCCTTCACCACCACCCGGCTCTTGTTCCATTCGCCCGGAGGGTTCAGCGGCTTGTCTTTGGCGGGTTCCTTGATGTCGTAAATGCTCGCCGTGACATGGCTGCCACCTTTGAGGCCGTCTGGATGCTTCGAGTCATCGATCATCTGGTATTCGATGCCCAGCCACTCCTTGCCGCCGACCTTTGTGACCCAATACTTCACGCCGTTGTTCCCGCCGGACTCGACCTTCCATTCCCATTCCAGCTCGAAGTTCGTGTATTCCTTGTCGCTCAGCAGCATCCCGCCGGGAGTGCCGTCGAGGTGCAGCTCAC
Source organism: Verrucomicrobiaceae bacterium (assembly GCA_021151605.1). Classification (GTDB taxonomy): domain Bacteria; phylum Verrucomicrobiota; class Verrucomicrobiia; order Verrucomicrobiales; family Verrucomicrobiaceae; genus Prosthecobacter. The sequence continues at coordinate 3,281 of JAGKWZ010000345.1, read as the reverse complement.
CATTCGCGGCCTTCCAGCCTGCGCCGGGTTTCTTTCCGTCGGGTGCATGCCATCCGGCGAAGGATTGACCGTCAAAGAGGGAGACAAAATCAGCGGCTTGCGTCGAGATGGCCCAAAGGAGAATGATAGCAGAGATGAAGGTCGGTTTCATGGCAGGTGGAAGTGAGGTGAAAGCCGCTGCCTGTCAAAGCCTGACTTTTGCAGCTTTTGTAAAACCATGCTCAAAGGCTCTCGAAGATGGGTGCAAAGATGGGGGTTAGATACCCTGCTCCAAACACCGTCAGGTGATGGTGATCGCGATAAAGCGAGCGCCCATCCGAACTGACTCGACAGCGTCCAGAGGCAGTGCTCAGGCGCTTCATCGGGTCTAGAATGCCCGCACCTTCAGCGGCCAGTTTGGCAAAAATTTGAGTCTCGGTGAGGCTGGCTTTCAAATGTTCTGCCAGTGGTTTCCCCACTTGCTCCGGGTCTTCCCCGTGGATGACGGCACCGGCCAGTGCCTTCGGGATCGCCACCGGGTAGGTCGGCACCGATTTCATCAGCCAGACCCGCACACCGTCCGCTTTCAGCGACTTCACGGTCGTGATCAGGGCCTGCTCAGCTTGATCGGGGTTCCCTTCATCGAAATGCCCGTTCCATGTCGCCACCAGCAGCACATCCATGATCTTCTGGCTGATGATAAACCGCCGCACGGCCTCATGGAAGGCCGGGCTTCTTTCCCGCAGGCTGTGTGGATTTGTACTCACGTAATTCAGCGCTGGGAAAGTGGCCGGGTAAACCGCTGCCACTGCCCTGCGGCCATGCTTTTGACAAAGCTCATCCAGCGCAGGCATCACCGCCCAGGCGTGGCTGTCTCCCCAAATCATTAGTGTGAGATGAACTGCAGGATTATTGATGCCGAGCGGGATGAAGTCGCCTCTTTCCGCCGCCTCTGGAGACACCATGGGATAGTCACGATGGTCCTGGCTCCCATCCGCGAACTGCAGCACCTCATCCGGCAGCCTTGAGCGCATCCCGCCGGTGAATTCCACCACCAGTGCGGCTCCCAGAAGCAATGCCGTGCAAAGCCCAGCCGCTGTGAAAATTGCACGCCGACTCTGTAGGACTCGGCGCTGACGCAGGGGTGTCTCCACATAGCGCCATGAAAGCACCGCCAGCCCCAGCGCCGCCAGCATCAGCAGACCACGTGCCTGCCAGGGCAGGGGATCAACCGCCCAATAGCGTGCATACGCCAGCAGCGGCCAGTGCCAGAGATACAGGGAGTAGGAGATGAGCCCCACGAACACCAGCGGACGCCACGAAAGCAGCCTGAAGGTCAGCGTATGCCCACTGCGCGCCGAACCTAGGATCAAAGCTGCCCCGCCGCATGGCAGCAGCGCCGCCAGACCAGGGAAGGTCGTCTTCTCGTCATAGCCAAAAGCGCCTCCAAAAATCATCATCAGCCCGGCAGCGCCCAGACACTCATTTAACCATCGGGGGGCAGCCTTTGGCCCCGGCTTCCAGGCCGCCAGGCATGACCCCAGCAGCAGTTCCCAGGCACGGGTCGGCAGGAGGAAGAAATTTGCCCACGCATGGCTCGTGCTCCAGGCCACGCTCAGCGCCAGAGATCCCAGGCCCAGCGACGCCAGCACCAGCCGCAGATTTTTGTGGCTGACCCGCCGCAGCATCAGCAACAGAAACGGTAGCAGCAGATAAAACTGCTCCTCCACCCCGAGCGACCAGGTGTGCAGCAGCGGCTTCAAATCCGCGTCCTGCGTGAAGTAGCCCGACGTTCGGTAAAAATACAGATTCGGGACCATCAGCACCTGCGCCAAGATCGACCTGCCTAGCTCTAGAAAGTCCTGCGGCAGCAGCCAAAACCACCCCACGACAAAGCTCACCATCAGCACCACCGCCGCTGCGGGTAGAATTCGCCGGATTCTCCGCTCCCAGAATCCCAGTAGGGTCAATTGACCCGCCTCCAACTCCGCCAGCAGGATGCCCGTGATCAGAAAACCCGAGATCACGAAAAACACATCCACCCCCACAAATCCGCCCGGGCAGCCCGCCCCTGCGTGAAAAGCCAGTACCAGCAGCACCGCCACCGCACGCAGGCCATCGATGTCCGGCCGGTAACTGCCCCGCAGCTCAGTCATACGAGATGGATTCAAAAATGGCCCCGCCTAGCAGCCGGTCGCCATCATAGAGCGCACAGATTTGACCGGGAGTCAGAGCCCGCTGCGGCTCGTGGTAGATCAGAGATGCCCGCCCATCTCCGAGCGGCACAAATTCCGCCAGCCCCGCTGGGCAGCGATACCGCGGCTGCGCATTCAGCGTCCGCATTTCCGTCAAAGGCGCGCCCGTCGTCGAAATACCCGTCAGCGTGCAGCGGCGTGCCCAGAGCAGCGGCGTGTCCGCCTGCTCGATGGCGATCACCAGCTCATTCCTCTCCGCCCGCTTCGCCACCACCACGTAGGCCTGCTTGTGCAGAGGACTCGCCACACCGATCCCCTTCCGCTGGCCCAGCGTGTAGAGATGCAGACCCTTGTGCTCGCCCATCACCTTGCCCGTCAGGTCCACGATGGGCCCCGGCGAGTCCGGCACAAAGTTCCGCAGGAAGTCCTCCATCTTCACCTCACCGATGAAGCAGATGCCCTGACTGTCCTTCTTGTCCGCCGTCGCCAGTCCCAGCGCCCGCGCCTGCTCCCGCAGTTCCGGTTTCAAAAGATGGCCGATGGGAAACATCGCGATCCGCACCTGCTCCGGCTGCATCATCGCCAAAAAGTACGTCTGGTCCTTGTTCGGGTCCGCCCCGCGAAAGATCGCCGGCTCTCCGCCCGCCGTCGTGGCCACACCCTTCCGCGCATAGTGCCCCGTCGCGATCGCCTCGAAGCCGCGCTCCTTCGCCCAGTCCCAGAGCACGCCAAACTTCATCTCCCGATTGCACATCACATCCGGGTTCGGCGTGATCCCGCTCTGGTAGCCTTCCAGCAGATACTTCACCACCCGCTCCCGATACTCGTGCATCAGATTCACCACCTGAAACTCGATGCCGAGCTGATCCGCCACCGCCCGCGCGTCCGTGATGTCCTCCTCCCAGGGACAGTGGCCGATGATCCCCTCCTCATTGATCCAATTCTTCATGTAGGCCCCCATCACCTCATGCCCCTCCCGGACCAGCAGCGCCGTCGCCAGGCTGCTATCCACCCCTCCAGACATCGCGGCGAGAATCTTCATACGTTGTTTGCCCAGTCTATGCGTGTCGCATCCCCCAGCGTCAAGGAGCGCGGAATTCATTCCGC
>JAGKWZ010000344.1 GCA_021151605.1 Verrucomicrobiaceae bacterium | reverse complement strand
TCGGCGTCCCGTCTGGCTGGCAAAGGTGTCGGCGGCGTGTCTGGATCTTCCAGCGCCTGGGATTCTAATCCCATGGCTGACCCTGACCATGACGGTGCCGTCAACCTTCTTGAATACGCCATGCAAACCCATCCGCTGAATGCGTCGAGCATCGCACGTTTGGAAATCGGCACGGCGGCTGAACAGCCAGGCTGCATTGAATTGCACTGCCGGATGCGCGCTTCGGCAACAGACATTCTTTATGTCATTGAGCGCACGACAGACTTGGTATCGTGGGAAGAGTTCACCCCAAGTGATGTGGATTATTTGGGAAGCAGCGAAAAGGTCATTTCCTCAGGAGTTCAGATGAAGACCCTCCGCCTCGGTTCCGAAACAGCCGAGGGAGCCATCTTCCGCATCAAGGTCATGCCCGTTCCGTGAGCAGACCTTTGGCGGTTTGCGTTTTCAAGGACTGAGGATCTCGGCTTTCCCAGACTGGATTGGCGTGGTGGTGCTTTTTTCGCCGGGGGCATCGGGGAGTTCAGCCAAGTTAAAGTAACCGATGCCTTGATTCAGGTCAGGGCGGGTGACGAGGATGCCGAAGAAACTGGCGGTGCGGGTGATGACGGCGATGGGCGGGGTGAGATCCTGCGGGTCGTTGTCTTTGAAGGTAAAGCTGCCGCTGAAACGACCGGTGGTGGCTGCAAGGGTGAGCCGGACGGTCTGGGGGTTGAGAGTGACTCCGACGGGCATTTTGATGGCGCTGGCGGTGGTTATCTGAAGCGTCTGCTGCAGCGGGCTGATGAGTGGGGCGCCGGTGAACAAGAGGCGGGCGTTCTGATCTGTGGTGAGAACGGGCGGCGCGAGACCGAGAAGCATGATGCCAGTGCCGGGCCTGGCGTAGCGGGCACCACGTTGGGTGAGATCGTGCAGGGGTATGCCTGCGGAGTAACTCCGGGTGACCAAGGTGGGCCGGTTTTTAAACCAACTCAGGGTTCCATCGACGAGTCCGCTCCCGAGCGAGAGTGTGCTCCAGCCCTGGATACTGCCGGTCCTGGCGTAGAGCAGGGTATGAGCAGAGGTCTGGCCAGCGACACCGAGAACAGAACTGCCTGTGAAGGCGGTGTGGTCGGCTGTCCATCCAGCCCAGGAGACAACACCAGCCGTGGAAAGAGTGAGCACGGCATAGCCATGCCCCTGTGGATAGGCAGCGGCTCCGAGATGCGCGGGAGGCAGTTCCAGGGCGGTGTTGTAGATCGTGCTGACGGTGACGGGTTTGTTTTTGGTCGTCCAAGTCTGCTGCACGGCGGTGAAGTTTGTCAGCGACTCGGGGCGGGTGTAGGAGATGCTGCCCGTGAGGGTCTTGGTGGTGTAGTTGAGGAGGAAGGAGCCGGTCAGTGGCGTGGTGTTTGCTCCAAGGGAGATGGTCAGTGGCGTGGTGGGGTGAGCACCGTCGGGCAGGGCATCGACAAACCCTGTCCATGAGACGATTCGGGCTCCCAGGGTGAGGCTGCCTGTGTAGGTGCCTGTGGTGGAGACGGTGATCTTGAATCGCCCGCCGAGATTTTGGTTCAGTTCGCTGTTTCGGTCCATGATGCCGTCCCAGACGCCCACGGCTAGGGCAGGGAATTCATCGACGATCCAGGGCACCTGGATCTCTGGGCTGGTGCCAGCGGCATTGGTGGCGGTGACTTTCAGGAGGTAGCTGCCAGCTCTGCTGGGTCGGCCGCTGAGAAGCCCTGTGTTGGTATTCAAAGTGACTCCTGGGGGCAGGCCGGTGATTTTGAAGCTGGTGGGACTGTTCGTCGCGGTGAAGCCGAGATTCACCAGACTGTTGCGCACACCTTTGCTGAATGAGGGCACGTTTACCTCAGGCTTGATGCGCACGGTGATGGCGGTGGCATTGGTCTCGATGGGATCAGTGACTCCCGACATGCGGATGGCACAGGTGTAGCTGCCTTCGTCCTCCGGCTGCATGTTGGTGATGGTCAGTGCCGGACCGGTGGCTCCTGAGATGGTGCCGCCACCGGGTTTGTTGCCATCCACGAGGTCGATCCCCTGACGCCGCCACTGGTAGCTGAGTCCTGGGCCGCGGGCATTGGAGGATAGGCTGAGCGTGCCTGCTTGATTGATGATGCTGGAACTGATCTGTGGACCGACGACGGCGACAGGGATGGGGTCTGAGATGTCTGTGCCACCGACATTGGAGACGGTGACGCGGTAGTTGCCGGCATGGCTGGTAGTAACCGCGGGCAGTGACAGATCGGCGGCACTGCCGCTGAAGCTCGAGCCGTCGCGGGACCAGATGTAGGTGAGATTTCCACCGCCGGTGGCTGTGGCCGTGAGGCTGAGCGGGTCACCACTGCGGAGAAGAAATGGCCCTTGGGTGTATGTGGTGAGCTGGGGTGCGGAGGCCTCTGTGCCGAAAAGAGTGAGGGTGGCCGAGCGGAAAAAACCTGTGTCTGAGCTGGATAAGTCTTTGATGGTCAATGTCCATAAACCAGCCCCGGCCTCGCCCCAGTGGCGGACACTGCTGAAGACCCAGTTGTCGTAGTCCATGCCATCGTCTTCGACGGTTTTGGTGGCGAGAGTGCTGACGGTGCCGCTGGGGGAGCGCAGGGTGATCTCTAAATCCCCACGGTAGGTGTGATCCACATCCAGCCGGAGTTTGGCGTGCTCGATGCGCATCTGGCCGAAGGCGCTGAAGTCGAAGCCGATGGTGATGCCCGTGGAATTGCTGTCTGGAATGGTGCGGAACAGGGAGTCGGTGCGCTCCATCTCCACCATGGGGCCGAGGCTGGTCCAAGTCTCAGCCAGGGCCACGGCGGCCTGGGTATCGATGAGGCCGCCGCCGTAGAGTTCGTGATGCTTGATGCGTGGCAGCGTGGGATTCCCGCCATCACGTGTGACCCATCCTGTACTTGTGGGGAAAAGCTGCACGGAGGAGCGCAGGAGGATCTCTTTCACATCCCGCCAGTTTAAATCGGGACTGGCCTCCAGCATCAGAGCCACGGCACCTGACACGGCAGGCGCTGCTGAGGAAGTGCCGCCGAAGCTGTTCGTGTAGTTCCGGTCCGCAGGTTCACTCTGCGCTGTGCCGGTGCGGTTGTAACCGTCGTTTCCCCGAAGATCGGTCGCGTGAATATCGAGCGAGCCGCCGCTGGTGGGCGCACTGACCACGAGGTGGGAGCCTCCTTCGCTGTAGAAGGCGAGATTGCCCCGATTGTCGATGCCGCCGACCGTGGTGACGAACATGGAGTTCGTGGCTCCATCCTTTTGCCCTTGTTCATCGAGCTCCCGCCCATTTCCTGCCGACCAGACAAAGATGGTGCCTTTGCCTCCGCGACCCGTGGCCGTGGCATTCTCTCGTGCTGCCTCCATGAGCGGACCCGCGGGGATCGTCATCCAGGCTGGAGCGCCAGTGCCCCAACTACTGTTCTTGATAGCGATCACGTCCTTCCCACGGGACATGGCATCGGCATCTTCCTCGTCCATCGTGCCATCTGGGTCTTGGCTGGAAATGAGGCGGAAGCCTACCAGCGTTGCCTCGGGTGCCACGCCAGAGACACCGGCCCCGTTATTTCCACGCGCGGCTGCCACGCCGCTGACTGAGGTCCCGTGAGTGTCTTCCAGGTCCGCATCGGCATTGGGGCGCGGCGAGGGGTTCGTATCCTGCGGGGCGTCATTCCAGTCATAGTGGTTCGCCTCGCTATCGACATTGGGAGCCAGATCGGGATGAAGGATGTCCAGACCATCGTCCACGATGCCGATGCGCACACCGCGGCCCTTGTACGTGTTCCAGACATTCTCCACGCGCATGTCTGTCCCAGCTTTGCCACTGCCCTGGCCGGTGTTTTTCAAAAACCACTGCTGGGGAAAAAGGGGGTCATTTGGCACCAGATGCTTCTGATGGTAGCGGCCGAGCAGCGGCCCGGCGGATCTCACCCCAGGCGCGCCTGTGAGTGACCCTAGAGCCCTCAGGATAGATTCTGGGGCTGCATCCGCTGGCTCCACGATCAGGCTTCCTGGCGAGTAATCCGGCTCGCTTATCACCTTCATTCCCAGTTGTTTGAGGGTGGCCAAAGCCAGACTTCGGTCAGCGGTCTGCACAAGAATCCGTGGATTCAGAAAGTGCCGCGCCATCGCCTCACCAGCGCGTCCTTCGGGATAAAGCACCAATTTTGTCCGCGCTGTGCCAGCCTCCTTTTTTGCCGCTGCCAGTAGATGCTGGGCGTCTGGCTGTGGCCCGATCTTCCGCAGTCTTTGCGCTGGCTCTCCGGCATCCACATAGACCTCGGAAAGCGAGAGCGTGAAGCGCTGCGCCCGGCCATCAGCCACGAGCACGAAGGGATTGCCCGCCAGCATTTCAGAGAGCGCTTGGGCCTGATCCGCAGGCTTCGCGCGCTCCGACCTCTGCGCATGAAGCGCTTTCACCTGCTTTTTGGCCAGCTCCGAAGATGCGACCGCTTCCGCCATTTCTGGCTGTCCCGATCTATGGGACAGCCAGCCACCCAGACTAAGGCCGATGAAAATCACAAGCCACAGCCGGACATGGGAGAGATTAGGAAGGGGTGGCATGAGGTGACCGGTCTTGGGACAGCTTCCAAGGGCGACGGTTCAACCTCAAGACAATTCCGAAGTCGCTCAAATTGATACCGGCTTGCCCGTCTGCGCAGAAGCGTAGATCGCGTCGATCACCTGCATGAGGCGCAGGGCCTGCTCGGGGGTGTTCAGCGCGGTGGCTTTGCCTTCGATGGCATGGATGAAGTTCGCAGCGGAGCCGATGCGGCCCATGTCCTCGCAGGCCGGGGTGACGATGCTGCGGTTCACGCTGTTGCCGTTTTCCTGGACGTAGAGTTCGCAGGTATCGATGGCGGTGTTGTCGAGGCCGTCGATGCCGAAGAGGCGCTCGACTTTGCCACCAGCCTTCGTGCCCTGGAAGACTACGGAGACTTCCTCTCGCTTCACCATTTCCGCCCAGGAAACCTGGAGGCTGAGCACCTGACCGGTCTTGAATGTCACGAAACCGTGGGCTGCATTTTCCACATCGGTGGTGCCGCCGACGCGGTCAGGGATGCCCCAAGGGCCTTTGAATGCCTTGTCCTGAATGAAATCGGAGAAGGTCTGGCCGAGAACGTGCGCTGGCTCGGGATAGCCCATGAAGTACATGGCGAGGTCCACCATGTGCAGCAGATCGATGAGCGGGCCGCCGCCAGAGAGTTCCTTCGTGGTGAACCAACCGCCAAAACCTGGAATGCCAGTGCGGCGAATCCACTTGGCCTGAGCGGAATTGATCGTGCCGACCACGCCTTGATTGATGTAGGTCATCATGGCCTGCGATTCAGGGCGGGCGCGGTTGTTGAAGTTAAAGAGCACCTGCTTGCCGGCCTTTTTCGCGGCATCGATGATTTCCTGCACTTCACCGGCGTTCAGCGCTGGTGGTTTCTCTGAGAAGACATGCTTGCCAGCTTCGAGGCACTGAACCGTCAGCGGCTTGTGGAATTTATTCGGAACGATAATGCTCACCGCCTCGATCTCGGGGCTTCCAGTCAGCATGGCATCTACAGAATCGTAGGACTTAGCGATGCTCCACTTTTCCGCTGCTTTGGCTGCTGCGCCGGGGGCCGCATCGGCCACGGCTACGATTTCTGCTCCCGCCTGGCGGAACCCCGCCGCGTGATATTGCAACATGCCGCCTGCTCCGATGACTCCGACTTTGATGGACATAAAGGTGTGTATTTAAGGGTGGTTGATGGATGAAAATCCGGCGGCGAGAATGTCGGGCCAGGGCATGTGAGTCAAGACTTGAAAGACGAACCGCCGGGAAGAAAAACCAGACACCTGATGAAAAGAAACATTGAGGGCGCGGTTTGCCATAGCTTTGGTAGCCGCTCTCAGATTTTCGCCATTCTCTGTCTCCCCCATTTCCAGATTTACCATGTCC
>JAGKWZ010000343.1 GCA_021151605.1 Verrucomicrobiaceae bacterium | reverse complement strand
GCCGTAGCCGCTTCCCACCCGCAAAGACGCTGTGGCGCATCGCCTTGTGGATCGTCGCAGGCGCTGTTTCGGCAGAAGGGATCAGTTGATCCAGCAAAGAGTCAGTGAAAGCGCAGCGCTCGGCGAGGTAGGTCTTGAGGTCGGACATGGGGCTAAAAATGGCGAAGGCCGTGACTTTCGTCACGGCCTTCATTGGTAGCGGGGACAGGATTTGAACCTGTGACCTTCAGGTTATGAGCCTGACGAGCTACCGGGCTGCTCCACCCCGCGGTCTGTTGGACGGCCAAAGTGGAGTCCCTTGAGCCTATTGCAACCTCGAAAACCTTTTTCTTCCATTCTTGTCTCCTGATGAATCCTTCACCTAGAATCCAGAGCATGAAATCCCTTCTCGTCTTCCTTGGCGCTGTGGCGCTTACGGCCCAGGCAGTCACGACCACACCTCCGAACATCGTACTGGTGATGGCTGATGATCAGGGCTGGGGTGATATGGCCTACAATGGACACCCGCAGGTGAAGACGCCGAATTTTGACGCGATGGCGAAGGCTGGGGTGCGCTTTGATCAGTTTCATGCCGCCGCTCCAGTGTGCTCGCCGACTCGTGGCAGTGTGATGACGGGCCGCACGCCGAATCGATATGGGGTCTTCTCCTGGGGGCATCCGATACGGCCGCAGGAGATCACGGTGGCCGAGGCGCTGAAGCCGGTGGGCTACCGCACCGGGCATTTTGGGAAGTGGCACCTCGGTTCGGTGCAAAAGGCGAGTACTGTGAGTCCAGGTGCCTGCGGTTTTGATCACTGGGTCTCGGCACCGAACTTCTTCGATCTCGATCCCATCCTGAGCGTGAACGGCAAGGCCACGCAGTTCAAAGGCGACAGCTCCGATGTCACGGCGGCGGTGGCCATCGACTTCATCCGCGACTGCGCGAAGGAGAAAAAGCCCTTCCTCGCCGTCGTCTGGTTTGGCTCACCCCACGGACCGCATCAGGCGCTGGAGGCAGATGCGGCGTTGTATGATGGTTTGCCCAAAGCGCAGCAGCACTTCTACGGCGAGATCACCGCGATGGACCGTGCGTTTGGCAAACTGCGCGATGAACTCCGCTCGCTCGACATCGATCAGGACACGGTGCTCTGGTATTGCAGCGACAACGGCGCGCTGCCGAAGATCGGCTCATCGGGCGGGCGCCGAGGCAACAAGGGCAAGATCTACGAAGGTGGTCTGCTCGTGCCCGCGCTGCTGGAGTGGCCCGCGCAGTTCGCCGAGCCGAAGGTGGTGAACACGCCCTGCGTCACCTCAGACATCCTGCCCACCTTGCTCGACATCGTGGATGCAAAGCCTGAGAAATTGCCACCGCTGGATGGCATCAGCCTCCTGCCTTTGCTCAAAGGCGAGGTCAAAAAGCGCACGCAGCCGATGGGCTTCTGGGATAGCGGCGCGAAGGGCATCGGCACGCCGTCCGATGTGTGGATGAGCGACCTACTGGCGGCTCAAACGCGTGGCGAAGAGCCCGCCGATCCGCTGCGTCTCGCTGCCGATGCCGGCAAAATTGGCGAACCCGTGCCGCTGAACAAATTTCCGGGCCACTCGGCCTGGCTCGACTGGCCGTGGAAGCTGCATCGCATCGAAAACAAGAAGACCGGCGATGTCGATTGGGAGCTCTACGACCTCAGCGCCGATCCCGATGAAAGCCGCGTGCTCTTCGCCGAGCAACCCGAGCGCGTGCCGCAGATGCAGGAAGCTCTGGAGAACTGGCTGGAGAGTGTGGCCAGAAGTTTGAATGGGGAGGATTATAAGTGATGCAAATGCTGGCCAACTTAATGTCCATCCTTATTGTGGCCTCGCCATTTGCGATCTTTGCCATGGCTGGCTTGTTTTGGAAAAGCTCTCCCCTCAAAGGCTCGACACTTTGGATACTCGCACTGTCCGTCATCGTTACCTACGGGCTCTATATCGGTCACGCTGTCGTTTCTCAAAAGGTGGCAGACATCAAGATGGGTGGCTTTGATCTCGATCAAGATGGCAACATCTCTACCAACGAAGAAACGTCAGCCTATTCTGAAGCGCTGAATCGCTGGAGCCATGATACGGGTAGGACGCTAGCGATATATTTCGGCTGGTTTGTAGCGCTCACGCTGAATGGTATCGCTTTATGTATCTACTGGCCTGTTGTCAGTCTTTTAAAAGCACTGAGGTTACGAGTGGCATGTGAACGAACCCTTGACCGTTGACCTCTTGACCTGCCTCCTCCCACCTCCCCCCATGCGCTACGCCTTCTTCGATCTCGACCACACGCTGCTGCCTTTCGACACGCAGGCGCTGTTCTGCAATTTTGTGCTGCGGCGGCATCCTTGGCGGATCGTGCTGCATCTGTGGTTCATTCCATTCGCGCTCGGGAAGGCGATGGGACTGGTGAGCACGGCAACGACGAAGAGGGCCTTCCTTTCCTACCTCGCCGGGATGAAGCGTGCGCATCTGCGGCGGCTGGCGCGGGACTTTGCCCATGATTGTGTGGACACCTGGATCTACCCGGAACTGCGGGCAGAGATCCTGCGTCACAAGCACCAGAATCGGAAACTGGTTCTGAACACGGCGAGTCCGGACTTTTATGCTCATGACATCGCCGAGGTGCTCGGGTTTGATCACTGCATCGCCACGCAGTTTAAGATCGGTGACGAGGTGCCGCTGCGTCCACCCATCATCGGCTCCAACAACAAGCGCGAAGCCAAGATCGCCGCCATGCGCCAGCGGCTCTCGGGTGTGGCTGCGCTCTCCGAAGAGGAGCGGTTTCACTGCTGGTCGTATAGCGACAGCTCCGCCGACATCCCTCTGCTCGAGTTCGTGGGCAATCGCGTGCTCGTGCATCCCAGTGGCAGTTTGAGAAAACATTTCCCTCAGGGCGATGTGACGGTGCTCACCCCATCGCGCCCTTACTGGGGCAAGCTGGGAGATATGTTCGCCGTCGTGCGGCAGATGCTGGGGCTGCACCGCATTCGCGGGCCTCATGCTTGATCAGGCCACGTCCTGCAAACCATACTTCTCGATCACGTCCTGCGGCACGCCGGGGTAGGGGCCGCCGAGGGAAACATTGCCGACATAGCCGAGCTGTTTCCAGGTGGAGCTGTGCGTGTAGTAGCCACCGAGGCAGAGCTGGCGGAATTTGGCAAAGAAGGCGGCGCCGATACGATGATCGGGCTTCGCTTTCGCCAGATCGCAGATGTCATCAGCGATGTCGCCTTGCTGATCGAGCGTGAGTTCATCGAAGCGCTTTTCGTGACGGCGGAAGCTCTCTGTGTTCAGCCAGGCGAGGCCGCCGCGCACCAGTTCACCATCCTCGCGCTGTGTCTCGTAAGGCGCGCTGATCCATTCATTGATGAACTCGGGCACGCCGACTTCACTCGCAGCCGGGCCGAGGGCATCTTTGGGAAGAATAAGGTCTGCCAGAGCCGTCGTGGTCTTCAGTTCCTCTGGCGTCATCACACGATCCCACGGGCCTGTGGCAGGCTTCGTGTAGTCCGGGTCATGCATCGTGTAGCGGGCCACATGGGCTGGCGGCGCAGGCTCGGTCTCGCCAGGTGCGGCAGACAGTGCCATTGGCGCAGCCACGGTGCCGGTCAGCCATTTCAAAGCATGACGGCGGGAGAGTGTGGTGGATTCTTCAGACATGAAGTGACTCTTAGCCAAAGACGAAAAGGAACGGAAGGGGAATCTCATCGATGACTTCGGCTTGCCAGTCTCCCGTTCTAGTGGCGAATGGTCGATGCGGACACCCAGCCCCGATGTGCCTGCACCAGTAAAGACTCTAGCCCTGGCATGAATCGCCCAATCTTGAATGGCTTCGTTCAACAATAGCTTCGATAGGCGATCGAAGGCTGCCCCAAGCCATTCGGTTGCCGAATGAATCCACGACACAAACTCACCCGTGTGGCGTTCACAGCGCATCATGAAATCCGCGCTGACAGGCCTCCTCTACGCCCTCTGCTTTTCGCTCTCCGCTGCCGAAAAGCCGGACGTGCTCGTCCTTCTCGCCGATCAGTGGAGCCCGCGATACACGAGCTGGGACAACAAGGAAGTGCGCACGCCGCATCTCGATAGCCTCGCTCGTGAGGGCATGATCTTTGATGCCTGCTACACCACCTCGCCCGTGTGCATGCCAGCGCGGGTGTCGCTGCTCACTGGCCTCTACCCACACAACTCCGGCCACGGTTTGTGGGGCAATGCAGCAGGCTATTACCCGCAGCCGGAGGACGCGCCGATGTTTCGCGACATCCAGCGTGCTGGCCTGACGACAGCGCAGATCGGCAAGACGCACTGGACCGCAGGTCCGGCGTGGCATGAGCAGTTCAAGAACAGCGGTACCTTCTTCAAAGCTCTCGGCCTTGATCACGTGGCGGACATTCCAGGCCCGCCTGACTCCACGAAGGGGCGCGATCCCTACTCGCAGCATCTGCAAAAGCTCGGCCTGCTCCAGTCGGTGGCCGATGACCTACATGGTCGCTATGTGAAAGGCGAGTTCACCCCGCGTGCGAGCGTGGTCAAAACGGAAGACTATCACGACGTCTTCACCACCGGCCTCGCGGTCGATTTCATCGGCGCACAGCCGAAGGACAAGCCCATGTGCCTCATCGTCAGTCTGCACTCGCCTCATCCGCCGCTCGATGCACCGGGCGATTACGCCACGATGTTTGATTCCGAAAAGCTCACCCTGCCCGCGAATGTGCCGCCGAAATACCTGCGCGAAGGCCACGTCCTCGATCACGCCGAAACACGAGCCATGCTGGCAAACTACCTCGGCAAAATGGCCCTCGTGGATGACTGCGTTGGCAAATTGGCCGACGCCATGAAAGCACGAGGCACCTGGGCCAACACGCTCGTCATTTTCACCGCCGATCATGGCGAGATGATGGGCGCACACGGCTATCTCACGAAGGGCCGTTTCTATGAAGAGTCCGTCCGCGTGCCACTCGTGCTGCGCTGGCCCGGCCATCTCAAAACCGGCCGCAGCAAGGCCCCGGTGCAGATGATGGACGTGTATCCCACCATCGTCGAAGCCGTCGGCGGTGAACTGACACCGGGTCGCTTTGCCAAGTCGCTGCTGCCCATCGCCACCGGTCAAAGCGAGCGCATCCGCCCCATCGCCATCAGCGAGATCGGTGACAAAGCCCCGCTGCGCATGATGGCGCGTGATGATCGCTTCAAATACTGGGCCGATGAGGACCGCGAATACCTCTTCGATCTCGAAAATGACCCGCTGGAGCAGCACGACCTCGCCAGTGATCCACAGCATCGCGAAACGCTGAACACGATGCGCGAAAAACTCCTCACCCACCTCCGCTCCAGCCAAACCAACCTCTCCGCTGGATACAAATCCAAAGTCCAGCGTCTCCGCGAGGCTGAAGCGAAGAAGAAGTAGCTTCGACTGGCAGTCGAAGCCGAACGTCCCAAACCGATTCGATTGCCAATCTTATATCATAGAGCCCTTTTTTCTCGAAGGGAAAACTTCCCAAAGCTCACATAATCAAGGGTTTATAGAGGCCATACTGCCGGAGGTTGACACCTCATCCGGTGGTATGCAGGACACAATTAGGACAAGCGAGGAAGGCACCCGTAAAAGAGGGCGGCCATTCATGAAGATCAAGCATGGCAGCGCTGTGGTGCCGATCTACAAGGGCCGAGTGCGCAGGTGGGATTGCTACACCGTGGCCTATCACATGAACGGCAAGCGCGTGCGGCGAAACTTCGGTAGTCTTGAAAAGGCCAAAGCTGAGGCTCAGTTGATGGCCCGTAAGATTCAGGAAGGCAAATCCTCCAGCAACGATCTGACTTCTGCCCAGCGAGAAAACCATCTCGCTGCGGAACGTCTGATGGCTCCCTTCAATATGCCGCTGGTGGCTGCGGTTGAGGAATACGCCCGCTGCCGACAGTTGCTCGGGGA
>JAGKWZ010000342.1 GCA_021151605.1 Verrucomicrobiaceae bacterium | reverse complement strand
GTTCAGCTCCTTGCGCCTCCGTGCCGATGACCCGGCTGAAAAAATTCTCATCACCATGCTCGCCGGACCTGAGGGTAAGATTGATCCCACCAAAAGCTTCGCCGCCCCAGTGTTTGGCCGTGGGCGCGTGCTCGGAGCCTGGAATCTCGATCAACTCGACGATATCTCTTTGGAAGACGCCAGCATGTTTCTTGTGGGGCGCTGCTCCTGCCGCCTGAAGAATGAAAACCCCGGCTGGGACATCCTCATGAATGTCGATTGGCCACAGGCACTCGCCGAGGTTGGAAAAGGAAAAACTCTCCCAGATGCCGCACCCAAGCCCGTGGTGGCCATGCAGCCAGAGACCGTCAGCACCGAGCAGTCAGGCAGTCAATCACCGGCCATACCTTCCCCCGCAACAGGCTTGGCCTCTCCCAAGCGCCTGCTTTTTGCGTCGCTGGCTTTCATTCTGGCCGCGATTGCTGCAAAGCTGCTGCTGCGCTCGAAAAAATAGGTCCGAGTAGAATCCAGATGGTTCAGCAGTTGCCGCAGAGGAATTGGCACGCCATACCTGCTCTATGCCAGAAAACATCCCCACCATCGAGACCCGTGAAGAAGTCATGTTTTTCGACACCGACATCGGCGGCGTGGTACATAATATTGCCTACCTGCGGATGATCGAGACCGCACGTACTCGGCTCGCTGCGCTGATGGGGATGCAATTGCGGGAAATGGCGACGACACAAATTTATCCCGTCGTGGTGCGCACAGAGATCGATTACCGAAAACCGGCGACGCTTGGGGATCATCTAATCATCAGTGGCCGGCTGGAGCGCCTAGAGCGAGCCAGGTTTTGGGTGGCTTTCGAGATCCGCCGGATGGGGGAAGAGACCTTGCTCATCACATGTCGGCAGTCCCTTGCGCTGGTGCAGATGCCGCAGGGAAGACCTCTGCGCCTGCCTGAGGATTGGGCTGAGAAATACGAAACCCTTTTCCTGAAAAGATAGCAAAGCAGGCGATCATCCTCACGGAAATGGGCGGGAAATTGCCGGCTGAATTACTTGCTGGCGAGCTTCTCAAGCTGCCCTTCAGCCCAGGTAAGGATGCGGCCGACCTTTTCGGCATCCTGTGCTGCTTTGGCTTCTTCAAAAGCCTCTTTCGCCTTTAGGAACTGACGAACCATCGGGATGGAAATGACCGACTGGCCTTTGTCCTGCACGGTCTGATAGCGCTCCTTGAGCACTTCGAGATCGACGTTCCCGGGCTCGAACTGGGAGTAGTCCACCTCCGCCGTGCTCTCGGGTTCGTCGGCACCGCTTTCTAGCGTGAGCTTGTCGATGGCAGCATCAGCGGCCTTCCATTCACCTGCGCGGATCATGGCTTCGATCTCGGCTCCACGCTCGCTCATCGCATTCGTCGGCTTGATGCCGAGGGACTCGACGGCGGCGCGCAGCTTCTCAGCCTTCTGTTTTACGCGCAGCTCGATGCCGTCACTCTTCGCGACTTTGCCAGGAGCGAGCTTCATCGCTCTCTTCTGCTGCTCCAGTGACAGCACATCGCGGAGTTGGATCAAAGCGCGGAGTTGGAGTTGCTTTACGGGAGCCTCGGCTTCCAAGAGTTTGGTCAAAGCCGCACTGGCAGAGTCGGTGGTGGTTTCGCGATTGCGTAGAAGTTCATTGAGGGCCTTCTGCCGTTCGCGGACGGTTTTCTCCAGTGGCTCACCTTCGCTGCGTGCGGCAGTCACGATGGACTGCATTTTCTCCTCCTGCTCGGCGGTCAGCTCGAGTTCGGCTTTGAGGGAAGAGATGGTCTCGGGTGTCACGAGTCCGTTTTGCAGCCAGATTTCGGGGCCGGCGAATGCGAGGGCGGCAGTGCTTAGAAGGAAGAGGATGGTTTTCATGGCAGTTGGATGGTGAGATAGATGGGCAGGAATGAATCACTGGGGGTCGGTGGCGTGAGGCTGGCAAACAAAGGCTCGCCCTCGGTGGTGAAGAACTCGGGCATCGCTGTCAGGTCCACCCTAGGGGAGTCATCATGCAGCCACACAAAGCTCAGCATCACACAGGCAGCCGCAGTCAGGGGCAGCCAGACTGGCAGGTGCCAAGCGGTGCGTGCGGCAGGCACCTCAAGGTGGCGTGGATTCCAGGCGGGTGCGTGCTCGTGATCCGAGCGGCGCTGGTGCGCGAATCGCTCGCGCAGGTCGTGGTCATTGTTCATGAGCTGAGTTGGTTTGAAGCAGGGAACGCAGGCGTGCCTTCCCGCGCTCGTAATGCTGGCGCGCGGACCCGAGGCCGATCTTCATGATTGCCGCGGCCTCGCTGATGGAGAGATCCTGATAAAAAACGAGATGTAGCACCTCCGCCTGCCGTGCCGGAAGCTCGGCCAGCGCCGCTCGGAGCTGCACAGTTTGCTCGTCCAGCTCCACCTGCCGTGATGGCGATGGGCGCGGGTCGTGCTGATCGCCCGCTAGTTGATTGAAAAGTCTGCCCAGCAGTGATTCGCGATACCTCAGCCGACGAAATTCCTCGTGCGCCGTGAAGCGAATGACGCCGAACCACCAGGTTTTGAAGCTGGAAGCCCCCGAGAAGACCGCGCGTCCAGCAGCCGCTTTGAGATACGCATTTTGCAGCACCTCCTCTGCTCGTGAGTGATCCCCGCCACAGCAATGCAGCGCCCAGCCAAAGGCGTCTGGGTGCAGGGCTTCGAGTTGATCGGCAGTTTCGCGCTCCATTCATTTCCCGGTGAGTGATCCGGGAGGCGGGGATGTATGACAGCGGCTTAGCTTTTTACTGATTTCTGCGGCGGCTGCTCCACGAAAGAGGCAATCCCCAGCAGAATGGCTGCCACGACAACGCAGGAATCTGCGACATTGAAGGAGGGCCAGGGATTAAAGGGGGGGAAGCCGAAGTCGAAGCGGAGGAAATCCACGACGTAGCCATCCAGGAAACCACCGCCGAAGAGAACCCCATCGTCATGACGGCGGAAGAGCCGGTCGGTAAGATTGCCGAAGATGCCGGAGACGATCAGCGCCACGGCCGTGCGGCTGAGTTTGCCAGGGAACATGTTTGTCCGCGTGCCCCAGATCAGGAAGGCCAAGGCACTGAGGGAGATGAAGGTAAAGGCGTAGTTCGCGTATTGGGTGCCATTGAACATGCCAAAGGCCACGCCGGTATTCGCGGTGTGGTGCAGCCAGAAGGTGCCTTTGATCACCTCATCCTCACGCCCATGCAGGTCGAAGTTCGCCACGATCCAGCTCTTTGACCATTGATCGAGCAGGTAAAGGGGCAGGGTGAAGAGGAGAAGTAGCTTGGTCATGCGGTGCGCGCATTCATGCATCCTTCGCGTTGTCTAGCAATGTGAAACGCGCTGCAGTAGTCAGCGCTGGGTATCGCTCCCGGTGGGAGAAAGGTCTATCAAATCGCATCACCGAGAGTAATGGCGACTGCTGCGTTACCGAGCGCGTATTGCAGCTTCCCCCCACTCTCATTTTGCTCCCCTCCCTCTCCTCCGCCGGTCGGTTCCTTCGTGCTTGTTTGAAAACCCCGACTCGAGCGCTGCCTTTGCTCGGCCTCCTACTCACACCGAGCCTCTTCGGTCAGACGACTTATCATTTGAATGCCTACAGCCGCAATGGCGACACGCTGGCGACGAACTCGATCCTGGAGAAGGCGGGTGTGACACGCACCCCGGCTGGCACGGCTGTCTCAGGCGATGGACTTATCACCAGCCATCCGGCAGGTGCGTCGATCAAAGTCACAGCGCCTACTTCGCTCCGCCTTGGGCTGCCACTCAGTTTCCACGGCTGGGCTCCGACGGCGTATGATGCAGTCACGGGATATGCAGCGGCTGACACGACCAACCCACTCACCTTTCCCCTCACTGCAGATCGGAAGCTGGTGGCGTTTTCAGGCTTCCCCTTTGCCGATGTGCTGACCACCAGGGCGCGTGTGGACGACCGGAGGCCGCGCGCTTTGGACAGGCACTTATGATGTCTTTTCACCGGCAGGTGGCGGCGGCGCAAGGGCTGCAGCACTGGAAAATATAGGCGATGAAGCGTGGCTGGAGTCCACCTTCACGGCACCGGCCATCATCGGCTACACCTGGCGTCTCGACATCGCCTCTGGCTCCGGTGCACGGCTGGAGGCACTGATCGACGGCGTCGTGTCTGACACCCTTTCGGCGGATACCCTCCCGTCGTGGAAACCTCGCACGCTGGACCTGACCGGCACGGGGCCCGTGAAGGTGCGCTTTCGTCTGACCCACACGGCCACGAGCACAATTCCGAGTCTGGTCAATGCGCGGCCAACCGCCTACCTCGCCACCATTCTCACGGGCACCTTCAGCGCGCCAACTCGCGTGGTCGTCTCAAACACCACCGCCAGCGCGGCCACACTCAGTTGGGCGGCCTCTTATGGCGCGGCGAGCTATACGGCAGAGCTGGCCTCGGATGCGGCATTCACTCAGGTGCTGTTCACTCAAAATGTCACCGCACCGACTGTCACTCATACCTTTGGCGGCCTGACATCTGGGGCGCTGTATCACTACCGTGTCATCGCGCGTCGTGCTGGTTATGAACCTTTGATCTCCGCCGCAGGCAGCTTCATCGCCGTCACCCGCGTCGCGCAGACCATCACCTTTCCGGCCATCCCAAATGCGACTCTCGGCGCGTCACCTTTCTCCCCTGGAGCCACGGCTACTTCCACGCTGCCCATCACCTACACCGTCATTTCTGGCAATGCCGTCATTACCGAAGCCGGGTTGGTCATGCCGACAGGTGTCGGCACGGCCGTCATTCGCGCGGAGCAGTCTGGCAATCATATGTTTGAACCAGCTCCTTCCGTGAACCAATCGGTCAGCTTGCGAGAGCCCACTAGCGCCACCGTAAAACTCACCGCCGCCACCCGCACCTACGATGGCACTGCCCAATCAGTGACAGCCATCACCACGCCGCCCGGACTGCCCGTGACCTACAGTTACAAACTGGGCACCGCCGCCGCCAGCACCACACCACCTACTGCAGCAGGCAGCTATGCCGTCACGGCCACAGTGACGATCCCAGGACTCACTGTAGCGCCGGCAAAGTCCACGCTCGTGATCAAAAAAGCACCGCTCTCTGTTATCGGGCTACCCGCACAGCGTGCCGTAGCTCAGACAAATCCAGCCCTCACTTTGAGCTACAGCGGCTTCGTCGGCGACGATGACCAAAGCGACATCGATGCCTTCCCCACTCCCACCACGACGGCCACTCTCACCAGCGCCCAGGGGACCTACCCCATCGGTTTCAAAGGCGGGCTCGATAACAACTACAGCTTCGTTCCCGGCCTGCCGGCAGGTCTGCTCACGGTGATCGGCTTCGGTGGGAATTACGACGCGTTGGTCTTCGATGATGAGTTCCAAGTCCTCGGCAAACTGACCCTCACAATCCCAAAGAACTCACTCGCCTACACAGGGGTACTCATGCTCGATTCCGAGGCCAAAACAATGCCACTGCCAACAGGCCGCCGCTTGAAGTCGGCGGGCCATTTGAACTCGGCCTCTGACATCACTGTGATTAATCTGCCCGCCATCACGGGCGGACGCCCCGCGCGCAGCTACCGACTGAGTTTCGAGGTCAACATCGCTGGCTATCTCGAGGGCGATGTCGAACTCGACAGCGCCCCCTTCGCCACCTGTGAAGGCCGCATGAACTACGTCGCCCCAGCGCGCACCACCGCCCCGTGGAAGGGTCTTTACACTCTCACTCTCGGCAGAGCTTCCACCGGCTCTCATTTAGATGTATTGCCTCTGGGCACAGGCCACGCCACCGCCATCATCGATGCCGCAGGCAAGCTCAACCTCACAGGCAAACTTGCCGATGGCACAGCCTTTACCGCCACAGCTCAGGCCGATCTCGATGGCGCCTACCGCGTCTTCATCAAGCCTCATGGCACGCGTGTCGGCCAGGGGCTCGGCGGCATGCTCATGC
>JAGKWZ010000341.1 GCA_021151605.1 Verrucomicrobiaceae bacterium | reverse complement strand
GTACATGGGGTGTACCTAGCTTGGCGCGGCAATGTCCATCGCCCATGCGTGGATGAGGCGACGCTGGCGCTGGAAAGGCAGCTTGAGGGGATCTTTGGCGGTAAGATCACCAGCGCGGCGCAGCAGAGGCGCGCGGTACAACCCTGGTGGCTGTGGGAGCAGATCAGCTATTGGGGGCGGAAGCAGGCGGCAGAACATCAGGTGTCCGGCGTGCCGATGGCGCGGACGATTTTTTCCTGTGCGAACGTGGCGAGGGATGTGCGGGCCAATCCAGTGCTGGAAAACAAGGTGGTGGTGATCGGGCATTCCTTTGGGGCGCTGATGCTGGAGCGCTGCCTGGGCCTGGCAAGCGTGGGTCTCCTGAGCACGGAGCTGGTCTGGCAGCCCAAAAATAAACTAAAGACAGAGGAGCAAGCGCCCAAAGCAGCGGTGCGAACGGCGATGCCGTTTGATGCGATTTTGTTTGTGAACTCGGCCGCGCCCTCGCTGCACGCGCGCTTGCTGAATGGCTTCCTGCAAATGTACCGCAGCGGTCTGGAACGTCAGGGGGTGAAGCACCCGGAGACACCAGTGATCGTCTCGGTCACTTCGACTGGCGACAAGGCAACGGGACAAATGCATCCTCTGGGCAATAGCTTGGCCAATCGTTCCCGCAGCTTGCAGAGAATCTACCGTACTCTTGGCAACAGGCCTGCCCCTGCACCAGTGCCGGAGGTGGAGCAATCTTATTATTATGAGCGCACTCCAGGGCACAATCCGCTGCTGGTGAATCATTGGATCGTACCTGTGGCGGCAACGGCGGAGGAGCTTGATGCGGAAGCGGTGCTGAACCGAAACCTGGACTATAACACGACGGATGATCTGGCTTTCCTCACCACGAAGGGAGTTGGCAGCGGTCCGGCCCAGGGATGGCATATCACGGATCAGGTGCCAGCATGGGATGAGGCGTGGCAGAAGGTCAAGGGGCAAAAACCCAAGCTCGACGAGAGTGCCTACTGGATCATGCGCTGCCCGCCGGAGCTGATCAAGGACCATGGGGATGTCTGGTCGGACGCGGCGATGCAGATGTACGCGGCGATTTATCGCTTGGTGGAAAAGCGGCGGATGGAGTAATAAGAAGGCATGTATCTCGACAATATCACGATCACCAATCTGCGTGTGTTTGAGCAGGCGGAACTGAAGCTCTGGTATCCTGGCCGCAAGGCATCCAAGGAGGAAACGCCAATGTTGCCCAACGTGAATGTGCTGCTGGGAAACAATGGCGCGGGGAAGAGCACCCTGCTGAAGGCGATGGGCCTGGCGGCGCTTGGACCGATGGGGGAGAAGTTTGACTCCTACCGCATGGTGCGTCGTGTGGCGGGGGAGGCAGCGGCAAAAGGGAAGGTGGTGAAAAAGTCACAGCAAACCCAACTCCCCACGACGGTGCAGGCCTTGTTTCAACGCACCTGGCAGGATTATCCTGGAGACAAGCTGAAGCCAAATGACCGGATGAAGGAGTTGCGAACCCAGCTCGTGATCGAACGCCAGATCGACCAGGAATACATCCGACCTGACATCGGCAAAGAGGCAGCCTGGGGCTTGATGAACCAGGATGATTCTCCAGCCTTCCTTACCGTCGGCTATGGTGCGACGAGAAGGACGGACACGGACACGAGCGCGGCGACGCCGCAGCAGCGTCTGCGGTCAATGCCGCTGAGGCACCAGCGCTTGGGGAGTTTGTTTTATGACAACTACACCCTGATCCCTCTGCATGTGTGGCTGCCACAGCTCGAAAAGCGCAACAAGGGGCGATTCACCCAGGTGATCCACCGGCTCAATGACGTGATGCCGGATGGACTTGAAATCACGACCGAGCGTAGCAAGGCGGATGAATTCATGTTCCGCCAGCATGGAGCGCTGGTGCCGTTTGCGGCGCTATCTGACGGGCCGCGCGCCTTCATCGGCTGGGTGGCTGATCTGCTCTATCACATCTGCTTTGGCTGTCCGGACGGAGTGAAGCTGGTGGATAACTGCGGCCTAGTCCTGGTGGATGAGATCGACCTACTGCTGCATCCCGAATGGCAGCGCACGGTGGTGCCGAAGCTGGCGAAAACGTTTCCGAAGCTCCAGTTCGTCTTTACCACACACAGCCCGATCGTGGTGGGCAGCGTGCAGCGGATGAATCTGTGGATCTGTGAACCAGCACCAGAGGGCAATGCGACGGTGGTTTCACAGCGTGACATTGGCGTGCATGGGCTGAACTCGGATCACATCCTGCTGACGCCTTACTTTGGCATGATCTCGACGCGTGCTGATGAGAAACAGAAGGAGCTGGATGCCATCGCCGCCTCAGCGGAGCGGCAGACTCCGGGGAAGGCGTTGGAGTTTCTCAAATCCCTCGTCACACCGCTCGATGGAAAGCAGGGCATAGCTGCTAAGGTGGCGGGGCACTCGAAATCACCACGACGCACCAAAACTCCCAAGAAGGTCAAAACACCTGTAAGCAAACTCAAATAGAAGGACCAGCGAGCAATGCGTGGCTATCCCATTGATCAGACAACTCTGCTGGCAAAAATCCAGGCTTTCAATGGCAAGACCAAGCCCAAAGCAGGCAAGCCGACCAAAGGCGCGCAATGGCTGGTGGATGCCGCTGCCGCCACTGCCGCCTGTCAGGCAGCGCAGGATTATGTCGAATCCAATGCCGCCGACTGGGGCAAGATCAAAGATTTGTTCATCGATCACCAGCATGGAAAATGCGCCTACTGCGAAAAGCTGATGGAGGGCAGGGCTGGTCGTGGTGATTATGACATCGAGCACTTCAGACCGAAATCGCAGGTGAAGGACTGGTTTGCCAGCACGGGAGGCCAACTGCTGCCAGACTGGCCAACCGGCCAAAAGACTGGAGCTGCGCAAAGCACTGGATACTACCTGCTGCCCTATGAGCCGCTGAATTACGCGGTGGCCTGCAAGACCTGCAATAGCAACCTCAAGAGTGACTACTTTCCGATTGGCGGCACGGCGGAAATGACGGGGACTGATCCATCAGTGATGCATGGGTTGGAGCAGCCCTGGCTGATTTTTCCGCTGGGTTCCTGGGAGACGTTACCGGAGACACTCATCTTCTTTGACGGCATCACTGCCATGCCGCGCCCTGATCCTGGAGTGGATGCTATTGGCTACTGGCGTGCGCGTGTCACCATCGCCTTTTTCCATTTGAATCGTAACAAACCGTTGGATAAGCCGACTGAGACAAAGGATGAAGAAGGGCGCGAAAACCTTTATCGCGCCCGTGCTGATCAGCTGAATAATCTGGCCAAGAGTCTTGACGCATTAGAATTGCTCGGAGAGTCGGCCAGTCCGGTAAGGCGTGCGATGCATGAGAATGAGATCATCCGTCTCTGTGATGTGAAGAGCCCTCACAGCCTTTGCTGCCGGTCCTTTGCCGAGCTTTGGATCAAGGATAAAGACAAGGCGGTGCAAATCTGGGAAGGTGTGCTGCGCTATCTTCAGGTAGGATCTGCCTCATGACTTTCACAATTCCAGACATTCGCTTTCCGCCCCGCGGCTCAGAAACTCGGCCAGTGCTTTCAGGCGGCTAGTGGTCTCATGGCGTAGCGTCAAAAGCATGATGGGATGAAGTAACCATCTCAGCCAAGCGGGCCGGGCCTGGAATTGGAGTTTGTAGGTGGCCACGGAGCCGCCTTCTGGCCTGTCCTGATGGCGGATGCTGGCGGCGAAGTGATCGAAGAACGGTGGCTTGTTGATCATCTCCACGGCGGCGATGGAGCCGGGAGTGAAGGTGACATACTTGGTTTCGATGCCGATGAGTCCAAAAAAGGGTTTGCCGACGCAAAGCGACGTCGCGCCTTTGGCGGAAACCTGATGCCCTCGGGTAAGTCGGGCCTCACAAAGCAGCGTGTCCCATTCCAGACGACGCGAGTAGTCGTGAAGCAGCTCGAAGACCTCCTCTGATGACATGGCATGACTTCTGAAATGGTGGCGGAGGGCATCGGCTGAGGAGTTTAGGAACATTGCGGTCTGTGCTGAAGATGTCAGCAGCTTTTGCGCGAATGGTTCACCCGAAATATTCATGGGCAGGGCTGGAATCATGCGGCATTTCATGAGCATGACTTTCACGATCCAAGACATCCGCTTCCACGTCCTGCCCATGCAGACGAGGTTCCCCTTCAGATATGGAATCGCCAGCTTGGTGAGGCTGCCGCACCTCTTCGTGACGGTGGAGATGGTGGTGGATGGCAGGCCGGTGAGCGGGTTGGCCTCGGAGGGGCTGGCACCGAAGTGGTTCACGAAGTATCCCGAGACCTCCTGTGAGCAGGATGTGGCGGAGATGCTGGCGGTGATCCAGAACGCGGCGCGCATAGCTGAGAACGCGGCGCAGCAGCCGGTGGGCTATTTCCAGTGGTGGCGTGACCTTTACGATGAGCAGTCGCGCTGGGCCGGGCTGCGGGAACAGCCGCCTCTCCTGGCGAACCTGGGCGTGAGCCTGATGGAGCGGGCGGTGCTGGATGGTTTGTGCAAGGCTGCGGCGACTCCGCTGCATCGGCTGCTAAAGTCCGAGGCGCTGGGCATCGATCTCGGCGCAGTGCGTGTGGAACTGGCGGGGATCTCGCTGGCTCAGGTGCTTCCAGAGCAGCCTTTGCAACGTATCGCCGTGCGGCACACCGTCGGCCTCGGAGATCCACTCCGTGCCGAAGACTCCCCAGGTCTGAATGACGGCCTGCCCGACACACTCGCGGACTCCATCCGGGCCTACGATCTGCGCTATTTTAAGATCAAAGTCTGCGGTCAGGCTGAGATCGACCTGCCGCGTCTGCGCCAGATCACCGAAGTGCTCACCACCACCTGCCGCCATGGATTCAAAGCCACGCTCGATGGCAACGAGCAGTTCACCGACCTCGCCGCCTTCCGTGAGTTTTACGATGCCCTGCGTGCCGATTCCACCCTCGCGCCCTTGTTGGAAAATCTTCTCCTCATCGAGCAGCCGCTTCACCGCGATCACGCCCTGAAAGACGACGTCGCCAGCGCCATCGCGGGCTGGAGCGATGGACCGGGCATGATCATCGATGAATCGGATGGCTCGGTCGCCGATCTGCCGCGTGCGTTAGACCTCGGCTACAGCGGCACGAGTCACAAGAGCTGCAAAGGCATCGTCAAAGGCCTGGCCAATGCCGCCCTGCTGAAGGTGCGTGCTCCGCAGATGAAGCGCCCTCCTATCCTCAGCGGCGAAGACCTCGCCAATGTCGGCCCAGTCTCCGCGCTCCAGGATTTGGCGATTATGTCCGCCCTTGGCATCCCACACGTGGAGCGGAACGGGCACCATTACTTCCGCGGGCTGAGCATGTATTCGCCAGAGTTTCAGGCGGAAGCGCTGCGCTGCCATCCGGGCTACTATCGCCGCCACGAGTTGGGTTTTCCCACGCTGGATGTCCAGGCAGGTTCGGTCGATCTCACCTCAGTCAATGCCGCACCCTTTGGCTGCGCCATCCCCATCGACGTGGCGCAGTTCACGCCGCTGAAGACATGGATTATGAATGGTGGGATGGGGGAGCTGGGCTGAATCGTATTTTCACATTTCCAAAGCGCCGCTTTCTGGCTAATCAAGGCGCATGACCCACGACGAAGCCGCCGCCCGCGCTGCCTTTCTCCGCACTGAACTCGAGAAGCACAACCGCCTCTATTATGTCGAGGCGCGGCCTGTCATCTCGGACCAGCAGTTCGATGCGTTGCTGAAGGAACTCCAGGCCATCGAGGCGCAGTTTCCTGATCTGCTCACGCCGGACTCGCCGACGCAGCGGGTGGGCGGTGCGCCGCTCGAAGGCTTCACTCAGATCCGGCATTCGGTGCCGATGATGAGTCTGGACAACACCTACTCCGAGGAGGAACTCGCCGCCTTTTTTGCCCGCCTGCAAAAGGGGCTCGGGCGCGAGCAGATCGACTGCGTGATCGAGCCG
>JAGKWZ010000049.1 GCA_021151605.1 Verrucomicrobiaceae bacterium | reverse complement strand
CTTCAGCTTCATGAGCTTCAGCCTCTATCGGGCGGCACATCAGTCGCATCACGCTTACTTTGCCACGGAGCGGGATGAGGAGCTTTGGCCCTTTGTTTGCACCAGCAAGCCACGCTGGGTGCGAGTGCTCGCCGCCGTGCTGGAACTGACGATGGGGTTGTTTTACACGCCGCTCTTGTTTCTGCGTTCCTTCCTTCGCAATGGCTCACCGATTCGCAGCATGAAAGTGCGTCGGCGCATCTGGATGGAGCTGGCGCTGATGGTCGTGGTCTGGAGCGGCATTATCGCAGCAGTCTCTTATGCGGGCGTGTGGCGCTATTTTCTGTGGATGTATCTGGCTCCGGCATTTCTGGCCGCGAATCTGCAAACGTGGCGCAAATACATCGAGCATGTCGGTTTGACCGGCGGCACGGTGAACAGCGCGACTCGGAACATCATCGAGAATGGCTGGTGGGGGCGGCTGGTGGCCTTCACCCTGCTGCACGAGCCCTTTCACGGCGTGCATCATCTGCATCTTAGCTTGCCCCATGCGGAGCTGCCACTACATGCCGATGAGCTACAGCCGATAACTGCGGACGAGCATGTGCCCTTTCCCAGTTATCGTCATGCGGTCGTCCACATGCTTCGCAGCCTCACCAATCCACGCGTGGGGGTGCAGTGGAATGCCATGAAGCCATCCTGACGCCATGAAGAACTCAAACACCTGCGTCTATGAAGCGGTGGCGCTGAAAAAGGAATACGATGACGGCCAGGTGCAGGCCTTGCGCGGCGTGGATTTCCGCATCGAGCAGGGCGAGTTCGTCGCCATCATCGGCAGCAGCGGCTGTGGCAAAACAACCTTGCTGCAAATGCTCGGCGCACTCGACAAACCAAGCACGGGGAGCCTGCACTATCGTGGCGATTCGTTGCCAGATTTAGCTGATCCATCCGTCTATCGCGCGCGCGAGATTGGCTTCGTTTTTCAATCGTTTCATCTGCTGCCGACTTTCACCGCGCTGGAGAACATTCAGATCCCGATGCTCGAAAGCGACCTGCCTGCCGCTGAGAGACGCGGACGGGCCATGACCTTGTTAAAGTCAGTGGGGCTGGAGCATCGCGCGCAGCATTTTCCCTCGAAGCTCTCCGGTGGCGAGCGACAACGTGTCGCTATCGCCCGCAGTCTCGCCAACGGGCCATCGGTGCTGCTGGCGGACGAACCCACGGGCAATCTCGACAGTGAAAATGCGCAGATCATTCTCGATCTCTTGGTGCAATTGCATGAGGAGCAAAAGATGACGCTGGTGCTGGTCACGCATGACATGATTATCGCCCGCAAAGCCACGCGCAATTTGCAGATGATGGACGGGCGAATCGTTTTCGATGGCACTCCCACTCACCTCCCATGACTTTTTTCTCCATCGTCGTTCGCGGTCTCACGCGACGCCCCGTCCGCACCGGTCTCACCTTGGTGGGCATCTCCATCGGCATCGCGGCTGTGGTGGCGCTCGTCGGCATCTCGCGTGGTTTTGAAAAAAGCTGGGAGACTGGCCTGAAGGCGCGCGGCACGGACATCGTCGTCAGCAAGATGGGGAGCTCGCTGGCTCCGAAGCCGTTCAGCGACGCCGTGGCCACGATGATCGCGAAACTCCCTAATGTGGCGGCCATCAGCTCGCAGTTTGTGGAGCTGCTCAGCATCGAAAGCTCGCAGATGATGATGCTGTCTGGTCGTCAGTGGGATGGCTATGCGTGGAAAAATCTCAAGCTGATCTCAGGACGCATGCCGCTCGATAACAAAGAGCAAGCTGTGGTGCTCGGCCAGACGGCGGCGGACGTGCTCAAGAAGAAAATCGGCGACCCGCTGCAAATAGAAGCCGCTGAGTTGACTGTCGTCGGCATCGTGGATGGAGGCGCGGTGGTGGAGAACGGCTCGGCTATTCTCGCGCTGCCTTTGCTTCAGGAAATCATGAGTGAGCAAGGTCGGATCAATGTCATCGACGTGCGCGTCACTCCTGGCACCACCGAGGCTGAGATGAAGCAGCTCTGCGCTGAAATCGTCCGCGCGGCCCCGGATCTAACTGCCATGGCGGCGGGCGAGCATTTGAGCAACAGCCAGAGCTTTCGCATGGTCAAGGCCATGAGCTGGGGCACCTCGCTGCTGGCTGTGCTCGTCGGCGTGCTTGGCGTCATGAACACGATGCTCATGACAGTCTTCGAGCGTAAACAAGAAATCAGTGTGCTGCTGGCGCTCGGCTGGAAACCCAGCCGCATTGTGCGCATGGTGCTGTGGGAGTCGGCGTTGCTCGGTTTCCTCGGTGGCATCGCGGGTGTGCTGATCGGCGTCGCTGGCATCAAAGTGCTGCAAAACACGGAAGCCATTCGCGGCTTGCTGGAGCCTGACCTCGGCATCGGCCTTCTGCTCACCTCCATCGTCATTGCTGTCGTCGTCGGAGTGATGAGCGGACTCTACCCCGCCTGGCGCAGCTCCCGGATCACTCCAGCCCTGGCGCTGCAAGGTTGACCTCTGAATTCCATGAAAACTCTTTCCTTACTCATCACCATCGCACTGCTCGCCTTGTCCGCAAATGCCGCAGACACCGCGACCGAATTAGCCGCCAAACTGAGCGCCTCGCAGCAGGACGGCTCGTCTTATGTGCGGCTGAAAATGGAAGCGCGAGGCGTCACCCTGCAACTCCAAATCAAACAACGCCGCACTCCCAGCACGACCGAGGTTGTTTATCAAATCCTCTGGCCCAAAGAGCGCCTCGGTGAATCCGTGTTGCTCAAAAAAATCGGCAGTCAAGCCGCCACCGGCACCCACTTCGTGCCTCCGGCCACCGTGCGTCAGCTCGACATGAAGGACGCGCTGTTTGGCAGCGACGTGTCTTATGCCGATGTGCTCGAAAACTTCTTCGCCTGGGCAAACCAGGCTATTGTCGGCACCGATGTCGTGAATCGCGTGAGCTGCGAGATTCTCGAATCTAAACCCGGCAAAGGCCAGCGCTCGAACTACACGGCTGTACGCACCTGGGTGGACACGAAACGCCTCGTCCCGCTGCGCATCGAAAAATACAACGCCGCAGGTCAGGTGATGCGCCGCATCGAATCCGGTCGCATCGTCACAGATGACATCGGCCGGCATGTGCCGACCGGTTTGACAGTAAGCGACCCGACCAAAGGTTCATCGACTGAGCTAGACGGCTCCAAGCTCAAGCACGGCGTGTCTTTCTCCAAGGACGAATTCACTACCGAAGGTCTTAAACAAACGACCAAGCCACAGGACTAGGCTGAGTAGCTCAGCTAAAGTAGGTATCATCCTATTTTGCCATTTTGCTACTTCACGCTCAAGGCCTCCCGGACTGCCTTGAGATTCAGGAATCTCGTCCATAAGGGCTTCATTTTGAAGCCCGAAACCCTTGGGCAGCACCTCTTGTCTCATAGACTCCTCCTGAAGCTGACCCAAAAGGAAGCAGCTACTCGTTTGAGCACCATAAGGGAGCATTATGAGCGATGGGAACGGGATGAGGTCGAGCCGACTGCCTCGTTCTGGCCCCGTCTGATCGACTTCCTTGGCTACTATCCCTTCCCCTTGCCAACTCCTGCGGGTTGGGTGCTGATGGCCCGCCGACTTCTTGGGTTAAGTCAGTTCGGTTTTGGAAGACGGGTGAAAGCTATCGCGAAAGATGTCCGCGAATGGGAGCATGGATCAACTGAGCCGCCTCGGGAGATGCTGGCAAAAATCCAGCAGATCGCCAAGCCCCTTGTCGGAAAATCGCCAATGTGATAGTGATCGGATCGTGCCTGAAGCCCTCAACTCACCCATCACGGATAAAGCTCGCCTGACGGCGTTGATTGCTGGCCTGTGCGCTGGGATTTCAGCTCCATTTCTTGTGGGGTTCCTGCGGAGTCCATTCATCGGACTCAATTCGGCTCAGGTGCTTCTGCTTGCCATTTTGACCCTGAGTTTCATATCTGCCTGTGGGGCAGCCTTGTGTAGTCGGAAGGAACTTCCTGGTCGGGAACATGTCATGGGAGTCAGCTCAAGAATAGGAATGCGAGCAGGCATCTGGGCGGTCTTGGTTGGCGGAAGTGTGTTGATCTTGATAGCGACATCTGCCTCGCATTCCGCCACCTCAGCGGCACTGGATAGATTCCACCGGGGGCAAATGTGGCTGACACTGGCAGTCAGCTTGGCCTCTGTGCTGCCAAGTGTGCTTTGCGGATTTCTGGGTGGCATCACGGGTGGCGGAGCTATCGCGAAAAAGCTGCCAATTCAAAAACCCGATCAGCCGTCCTTACCGCTTCCTTGGTTGAAATGGATCAATGGAAGCATCGCGGCAGCGGTAGTAATCGCCTTTGCCGCGCCACTCTCACGAGTAGGCCAACCGCTGGTTGTCGATCCACCGCCACCACCTTCACCTGTTGTTGAAGCTCAACCTCCCCCACCCGTGCCATTGCCTTTCCGCTATGAGCCTCCTCAGGGGATCAAAATGGCGGGGTTGGGAGAAATTCAGCCCGACTTCGCGAAGATTATTCCAGATGTGCAAAGTTCTTGTCCTGTCGCCTTGTCTCCTGATGGGACGATGATCGCATTTGGCGATGTCTCAGGAGGAAGGACAGCCGTTGGCGTTTTTGATCTGCATCGCTTTAGCAAGGTTTCATCCATCGTGGTTCCAGCCTTCCCGCACGGCCTTCTTGCCTGGGCACCTGATCGGAAATCTATCGCATGCACGCTTGGTGAGGGGGCGTCCCGACGCATCTGGATTTTGAAAATCGAGACTGGTGCGGCCATTGAGCTTCCTCGTCCGCCAGGCCGGGATGTTCCTGGCGGGGATCTGTTTTGGTGGCAGGAGCATGAACTTTCTTTCTTTCCAGAGGATGAGGCTCCGCTAGCTTTTAATCTTGAAAAGTTAGAACTGGGGGCATTCGAGGAATCCCCCGCATTCAAGAAGCTCGACGACGCCGGAAAAACGATGTGGATCGAAGGGCCAAGATCAAGCTGGCCAGCACAGACGGGATGGAGACTTGGCCTCCGAACGACGCTCAAATCAGCGATTCCACCGGCGCGACGGGAACCTGACTCTCATTGGGAGCTGTCAGGCCAGACCATTTGTGCCTATGAACATCCAAAACTGCCCTTGGCATTTGGTTTCAAGTCACTGTCGGTGAATGAGGGTGACAAGATTATTTGTTCAGCAGACGGCTCCAAGATCATCCGATTACTGAACGGGCAGATCGAAGTGACTTTCATGAAGAAGGCAGCTTGTCCCGACTTCTTGTTTGATGTCGAGATGCCCTTACCCTTGGAAGAAATAAGGAACTCCGGCTGGCGAAACCAGGTTGATTCCAAGGAGCTATGCCTGCTGGTTTATGCACCTTTGAGAAATCCGCTGAACAATGTGATCGTTGGGCCTGATTACAATCATGTGCGGGCGCTTGCCCGCCTGGTTGAGTGGAAAGGACGCAAGGCCGTATTCATCGTGCAGACACATGATGAAAGCATCGAGGTGGAGGATGTCGCCTCCACATTGCACTATTGGGAGCCTGGAAAAATGTCGGAGTGGAAGCCAACCAGCACACGCAAATGGTGGGCTGCCATCAAGCCAAGTCCTTCTGCTCTGCCTGACAAGCTGCCAGAATTGGAATCCCCGCGGCTTTTGAGTTTGATCCAGGAGCCGAATTCTTTGCTGGTAATGAAGGCTGTGGAGAAGCCCAGTTCACCATCTCCCAAAATAGTTGAGGAGGCTCCTGTTGCTCCCACGCCCGCACCGCTACCTCCTCCTGCTATCTCTGAGCAGGATGTGAAAGCTTTTCTGAGCGAGCATCATGCCAAGGCATCACGCGGAGATGTTGCCGGGATGATGGCCGATTATGATCGAATGGTGGATTTCCTCGACAAGGGCCGCATACCTGTTGCCAACATCGAGTCCGAGGAAAAAGAGCATCGGCAGAAATGGCAGAAAGGCAGCGAGCAAGTGGTTGGAGTGATTTTCGTGATTAACCAGTCAGGCGTCTGGAATGCCACCTACACGATTGAATTCTACAATGAGAATACGTCTGGCGATTGGCACAAAGGCAGGGCTGATCTTTCGATGAACATGCGGACTGAAGGCGGGAGGCTCTACATCACATCGCAGCGAGCCAAGGTCTATAACGTGACAGATAGCCGAGCATCCACTCCCAAGACTTCGGCCCCGGCGGCGGGAGCGGCCAAAGAGTCGAAGAATGCCTCAATCTCGGTTCCAAGACCCTGCTTCGTCACGGTGACACGGGCGAAGGATGCCCCTCAAATTGAGTTCACCGATCAAATCAGCTTTGTGAAGGGCATCGTCTGGCACCGCACTTACCGGGAGTTGTCGGGCAATGGAAAAGTGCTCCGCACCTGTCGTGCAATCTACACTGGCAGTGGAGGCGTCTCGCCAGACCGAAACACAGCCCGCATTTATGTAACAACCCAGGAATGGGATCGAGGTTTCGGAGACGGACTGCTAACGGGGGTTTGTCAACGGAGTGCTCAATCCATGGTCGGTAAGGCCTTTCAGTTTCAGTTTGTAACTGGAGGAATGGTCGAGTCACAACTGGGCATGGTTTTCCAACTTCAGAAGTAGGATTTGGTGGGGAAAGCCTTCCCCTCGCGGCTGAGCGCCGCTACCCCTTCGAGCGGAGAGGTTTCCCCGCAACGCCCCTCGCCTTTCAACCCACCCCAGCTCTCTCGATCTTCGATCCAGTTCGCCCCGCCGGTCAGTGTCGTGCCTCAATTGGCAATACTGGCCCTACCCCGGCTTCGCCAACCACGCCTGCATAGCCAATTCAGGCACCTGAATCCACCCTCCCTGCCACACTTCGGCCCGTCTAGCATCGGACTCGTTCCTCGTGCGAATGACAGACCAGCCTCGTCCCATCCGCCTTGGCGCGTCACGTATGGGCTGGCAGCTTCGATTCCTCCCCGCCTTTCCACGAGGATCGAGCTTGCCAGCCCATGCGTCACGCGGAGTCACGGCTGCGGAAAAAAACTTCGGTCAGCCGAAGTTCAGCACCGGAGTTATCCACAGCCCGATGTGACCTCGTGTGTCACGTTCATGGTAAGATAATGGCATGGAAAAAATCGTGCGAAAATCGGCGGGGGTAAAGTTCGAGAGCGATGTTTTGGAGTTCGTTGACGGTATCGCTCGCGAGCAGCAGCGTAGCCGGAGCTTCATCATCAACTCAATCCTGCGTTGGTATGGAAAGTGGCTTGCCGAACAAAAAGCAAAGGTCGAGACGGACAAGTCGGAGCCGGTGATCCGGCTGTAGCTGCCATGCGGGACACAGTTGCAACGAAGGGGGTATTGATTCTTTCAGGCCAGGCACCAGACCGGGCACTTCTCGAGTTTCATGGCTTCAAGGCACCAACCTCCAACACCACCTACACTCCGAATCAGTTCTTCGATGTGGTGATCCCAAACTTCTCTCGGGGTGTGGTGAGGATCGTCGGCTATCTGCTTCGCAAGACGCTCGGCTGGTGCGATGCGAACGGAAACCCTCAGGAGGAGCAGATCGAGGTGACCTACTCCGAGCTGGAAAGAAAAGCCGGAGTGAGTCGCGACATGATTCGAGGGGCTTTGGATAGTTCTTTGGAAGGACATCTCATCGAATGCGTGACGGCTGGCAGAGCCAAGCACGCTCACGATGCGGGCCAATCCGCTCGCTACCAGCTCTGCTGGTCATCTGCCCCTTACACGACTCGCCTGGAGGCATTCCAAGGCTTCTTTGAGGGCGAAGGCAATCGCACCGACATCCCGAATGAGTTTTTCGATGTTCTCATTCCAAATGAACCGCTATCCGTCATAAAGGTGGTCGGCTCCATCATCCGCCACAGCATCGGCTTCCAGGCCAAGCATGGCCGCCGCCGTCAGCAGGTCGCCCTCTCTTATCAACAGATCGAAAACTATGCACGCTTTGGCAGCCGTTCCGACCTCGCCAAGGCCATCCGCATCGCTTTGGAAAAAAACTACATCGTGCGTCTGGAGAGCGGGGTATTCAGCCCCGAAGCCACGGAGAGACGACGCGCTGTGTATGCTCTCCGCTGGTTCGATAATCCTATCGGTCAGAAAAGCGTACCAGCGCCGGAACGGTCAGAAATTCAAACCAGCATCAGTCCGTGCCATCGAACAGAAGTGGCCTGCACCTCTAAAACTTCGGTCAGCCGAAGTTTCGGGAACAGCAGGCTGGGAGTTCGCCCGCTGCTTCTACGCAGCCTACGGCGGGAATCGAGGCGAGCCGGTAAATGAACCGTCGCCACGCGAGGCACTGGCCGCAGAGACCTTCGTGCAGAGGCTCGTGAGAGCCACCGCAGGGGAGAGCACTCCCGGTGCATGGGGCCGCACACTCGGTCACTTGGCCCGCGATCAGCGAAACCCGTTCCCATCGCTCACGCTCGCGATTCGCCAGCTCGGCGATACCTACCTCGTCCAGATGGAGAAGCGACGGCTCCACGGGCAGCTTGCCAGCATCACGCAGCAACGAGAGCAGCACGAGCAGACCCACCGTTCCGCATGGCTTCGCTGGCTGGCGGAACGTGAGGCGGACATGCGAGTCACACGCCAGGATGACTTCGCAGGCTTCATCGCGAAGCGGGAGACCGCCCGCGCCGAGTTGACCGCCGACCCGAAGCCCTGGTCTCGCCGGGCGCTGGAGCATTTCGATACCGAAACTGCCCGCCTCAGCGCCTTCCGCGAGTTCTTCCACCTGCCGGACTTCTGGCAGTGGGACGCCGAATTTAACAGCCAATCATTCAAACCAACCCCATGAACATCATCACCGTCATCAATGCCAAGGGAGGTTGCGGCAAAAGCACCATCGCCATGAACCTCGCCAGCGGCCTCGCACGGCATGGGCATCGCACCTTGCTCATGGATCTCGATCCGCAGGCGCAGGTCACGCAATGGCTCGCCGCAGGGGATGGCCTCACGTCGGAGGGCACCCTCGTGGCCGCGCTCACGCGCCAGCAGTCGCTCAGCGAGGTCATCCAGCCTACGGGCTTTGAGGGCCTCTCCTTTGTCGCCAGCGCCGACGGCCTCGAAGACCTCGGGCGCGAGATCAGCCAGACTGAGGGCTATCCGTCCATGCTCACGCAGTTGCTCGCCGAGGAGCACATCGCTGACCGCTTTGACTACATCGTCATCGACTCGCCGAACCAAATCTCGCCGATCATGGAAAACGCCATCTTTCCAGCAGATGCCTTCATCGTCCCGTTCGAGAGCACGAAGGCGGTGAGGAGCTACGCCAGTATCTACAAGCTGCTCGTCAAGCTGCGCTCAAATGCCGACTTCCACATGCTGCATGTGCTGAGCAATCTCACGCGCCTGCCAGGTCTGAGAAAGCGTGTGCTCACCTTGCTGGCGGATGACGGCATCCCGTCCGCCCGCAGCGAGATACGCTCTTGCGGCTGGCTGGCGCAGGTGGACGAGAATGGAGGCAGCATCTTCCACTACCGCCCGCTTTCCAAAGGATCGCAGGACATGGCCGCCCTCGTCGAAGAGGTGCGGGAATTATTCACTCACGGGCCGCAGGCCCAACCGGAGGCAGCATCACCTGAGGTGCCGACCATCACCTCACCATCTGATGCCGCCGCCGTCCCAACAACAGCATGACCAAACTACCCGAAGGCAAAAGCCGTCTCGATCTCGTGAAGTCCGGCCTCACTGGCGGATTGCCGAAACGAGGCCGCTTCATCGTCAGCATCGACCGTCTTCAAGAAGACCCAAACAATGAACGAAAAGTCTTCCATAACATGGATGACATGATCGAGTCCGTGCGTCGTCACGGCATCATCGAACCCATCACAGTCACCCAGGATGGCGACCACTACCGCATCCTCACCGGCCACCGCCGATTCCGCGCCGCGAAGGCCGTCGGCATCACCGATCTCGAAGTCCTCGTGCGCGAGTCCGACGACCAGATCACCCGCCGTTTCAAAAGTCTAATCTCCAACATCCAGCGCGAGAACATCCCCGCTATCGAGCTAGCTGAGACACTGCGCACCCTCCTCGACTCCGGTGCCGTCGCCACCCAGCGTGAGCTGGCCGCCCAGATAGGGAAGAGTGAGCAATGGATGAGCGGCATGTTGCGTATTCTGGAACTGCCCGCACGTCTCCAGGAGGAGCTGCGACACACCCCCGGCATCGGTTACGATGTCGCCCAGCGCATCGCCCAGGTCGATGACTCCCAGTTCCAGGAGGAACTTGTTTCCGCCGCAGCAGCAGGGGAGAGCACGCCCAGCATCCGTGCCCGCATCTCGACTTTCCGCACTCACCAGGACAGCTCTCAGTCTCGGAAAAAATCCCGCACCAGCAACATGATCCAGCTCAGTCATCGAGAGGGGAGTTGCACCGCTTCGCTTCGCGCCAAGCGCGAGCCTGGAGCCAGGGAAGCCATGCTGGAGGCGCTGCGTCAGCTCACTCAGCAGGTGAGGGGAGACGACTCGCTGCGCTGATTCAGCCACTCGACAAACCGAGCGTGACTTGATACAATCAACCCAACATGACCCAAGTAGCCATTCAACTCCCAGACGAACTCTCGCAGTTTGTGAATCAGTCGGTTCTCTCCGGTGGTTTTCACAATGCGGACGAATTCTTCATCAGCGTTGTATCGATGTATAAGGATCAGGTCGAGGAAGGCCTCAGCGAAGCCGATCAAACAAAGCTCGAAAGCCTCCGCCGTGATATTCAGGTCGGCATTGACCAGCTCGACCGAGGCGAAGGCAGCGAGATGAACTGGGATGAGTTTTTCGCCCAGCGCCACCGCGCTTATGCGGAACGTCACCGCACTGCATAGACCATGGCCAGAGTCGTCTATTCGGATGCTGCCAAGGCTGACCTCATTGAGATCTGGGACTACATCTCAGCGGATAGCCAGTTCCAGGCTGATCGACTGATCACCAAGTTCCGCGAGAAGCTTGAGCATCTAGCGAAGTGGAACACGATGGGACGCCCTCGCCCTGAATTCGGCAAGGACTGCCGCAGCTATCCCTTCGGAAAATACTGCTTTTTCTTCCGACCTATCGAGGACGGAATCGAAGTCATCCGCGTCATTCACTCGGCCCGCGATCTCGATCAGATCACCTTCCCCAAATAGCACCACAACGTCGCCAAAGCGTCAATACCACGACCTTTACGAGGGCTGCTGCAAAGCAGCTCTTTTGCTTGGCTCAGAAAGCCGCCGCCACTGGCATCACAGATCAAAGACACAGGAAAAACTACGGCTGACCGAACTTCAGCCTCAAGGACACGGACATGTCCGAAAAACCTTATTTCAAGCCATCAAAATGTCCTTGAGTCGGGAAAACAATATTCTGCGACGTGCCTGCCCCCCTCTCTTCACCCCTATTTACATGGTATGTAGGGGCACGCGAAAAAATCGTGGCGAGTGCTATCGCACCGACAACGGTTTCAAGGCTTCGCTGAGCCGCGAATCGCTGCCAGGCCTTGTCACGGGTGCCCCCACGTGTTCGGGCTGAGCGCCCGACTTCACGCGTTTTCCTCCAGCGACAAGGACTTGATCGACTTACGGACAAAGGTCATGCCGGAACCGGGCTAACCGCCCTCGGACAATGACCAAACGCGTGAAGTCGGCCGCTGCGGCCAGCCGGCAAAAGCCGGACTGCCCTCGCCCTCACACGTGGGGGGCACGACGGGTTCTCGCCTATCGCTAGATACCACCAGCTCAATTCACTCCGGCAGGTCAGTGAAATGCACTGCCCGATTGACTAGGTCTGCCGTCACTATACCCCGACGCTTTACTCGCAGTTCGCGAAAAACTCTAAATCCTTCGAGAATTGCCTTCTCCCACTCCCACAAATGGCACTTCTCTACCTCATAGCCTGCAACAAACTCCGGAATCAATTTCAGCAGTGAGTAGTCTAGCGAAGTAATTGACTCGAAATACTTCAAACGGAGTGCGCGATGAAAAATCAAAGTCGAGATGC
Source organism: Verrucomicrobiaceae bacterium (assembly GCA_021151605.1). Lineage (GTDB taxonomy): Bacteria > Verrucomicrobiota > Verrucomicrobiia > Verrucomicrobiales > Verrucomicrobiaceae > Prosthecobacter. The sequence goes on along the minus strand of JAGKWZ010000049.1, from coordinate 35,272 downwards.
CTTCCTCAATGAGGATCGCTCGAGCACCATCCTGGGCTTCATCAATCTTGGGAACACTTTTCCGCTTTAGTTTGAAGAGACCTCTGAGTACTGGCGACCAACCCAGAATGCCTGCATAGGCTAAGTGAAAAGCATCGTGAAATCGATAATCATCGTGTGTGATCTTGTTGTCGGTTATCTGCGAGCCAATGTTGATGCCGTTGCACTGTTGGATGACGAATGTTCTAGTTCCCGCCTTCTTCTCGATGATGTGCATCTCAATTCGTCGAGGCAACTGTTCCAGTGAATCATAAGCTTCGTCGAAAAGTGGGGTTGGAACCATTTGTTTCGGCCATCGGCTGTATATCTTCAACTCATTGTGCCGAACCGCATCATCTAGACTTACTGAAGCAACATTTGCGGCTTCGATCAATGTTCGAAAGACTTCGACGAGATGTGCTGACAATGTGTCGCGATTGGTTGAAATACGACCGCTGTTAAAATCATTGAGCAAAAGGCCGACTTTAGCCGCCAAATTGATGATCGAAGACTCAAACTCGGGAGACTCTGGAGAGCCTTTGCGGCGTTTCTTGGTCTGAATGTCTGCAAACGTGCCAAAGCCCCCCTCGGTCACCTGATCCCAGTCATGGAACTCCCTGAAAACCCGTTCAGCTAGGACACTCAAAGACAACGACGCCCGAGAGGCGATGTTGGAGAAATACCAGAGAACGTCCCCAAATTCCTCAACGACTGTCTCCGTATAGCCCACAAATGAGTCGCGGTCCCTTTGCTTTTTTTTGAGAGCGCTCAGAAGAGTTCCAACCTCTCCAAACAAGCCAAGCAACATGAATGAAAGCCCCTCAAGACCTCCTGTTCCTAGTTGATCTGTTTCGGCCGCGATGCGCTGATATTCGTCTAGATTTGCAGACTTCATTCAATGCATATCAGGCATTTCTGCGCGTCCTGCAAACACTGTATTGCACGGAAGCGAGTGCGCGGTTCCTCCATCCACGGGCTACGAGCTGCTAACTCGAGCCAGCCAACGTTCATACATATAAGAAAACACTGGGTTGGTGCAGAACACCATAGCTTGATTCATTGCCAGCTTGTCCTGTCTCTTTCGGACACCCTCTGCTGTGAGCACCGACGCGATATTCATCCATGCTGCAGGAACTTGCATTGCCCCTAACTCTTCCATTAGCTGGGGAGACGTGACTTGTTTGTCGATGATTTTCATGATCAAGCTCTCTATGATTCGCACTATGGACTCCGTCTCATCAAAGGTTGCTGCCAATGAGTCCACGTTTTTCGGAACTTCGATGGCTGAACAATCAAAGACATCCTCCTTAGTATCCTCATAGATGTGAAGGCTGTCACTGACATGGTGATAGCTGCCCAACTCCACACCAAGCCAACCAGCCATGATCTCGTGCAATGATGTGAATTGCACCAGATTGTATGGCAAGCCTCGAAACAGATCATTGCTCCGCATTATCTGCAACCAATCAAGTTTGCCGCTTCTGACCTTGAGCATGGCACACACATTACATGGAATATCTGCCGCCATTGCATCCCCATTTTCCGATGGAAAGTCGATGCTGGAGTCCCATATCTGCAAGACGACTTGACGAGATTCAGGATTCGACCGCAAAGCCTGAAACGCGCGTGCCAATTGGTCCACACCAGTCTGATGGCGGAGACGGAATCCGTATGCGCCATGGAAAGTCGTTCCAGTGCCTGCAAACTTTGGGAGGGCTGTGTTGAAGTAGGTTAAGAATGCCGAGTCGTTGCGCCCTCGAAGCATCCAAATAACCTCCGCCATTGCGAACGCTGGATTCAACCCAGGACTCCGCGAGACAACCCATCGCTGTCGGGGGTCATGCAGGCACAGGGCTGCGTGAAGCACCTCATCGGTAATCCCCGCCCTGCTTGATTGCTTGGCGGACTTACCATCGCGGAACAGATCAACTGCCTTTAGCCACAGCTCATCTGCGGTATTGCTTTCAATGTTAGTGAACATGTAGTCTTGCCGATGGCAGTTTGTCGTTGATTCCCCACTTCGGCGGATACCAAAGTCTGATTGGTTCCATTGTAGGGCGAAACTTCTGTTTGATCCTCGTTCGACCGGTGTGGCCGCTGATTTCCGGGTGTGCCACCCTCGCGTATTTGTCCACTTCGCAAAAAAGGTTTTGGCAGTCTATCAGTTGTAGTTTACGCCCCCAGAGATCCGAAAACTTGATCCCCAGACGTAGGAACTCATCATCCTGTCGCTCCGCCATCAACTTGATCAATTCAGGCTCGCTCAGTCCGGCAGTATCACTGAAACATTTGCGGATGCCGTCTTTTGCTCCTGGCCCTGGACAGACGAACTGCATTTCAGAGAAGTTCAGCAGCGGTCCGTAGTTGAGATCGGTGACATACTGGTAAGCTAGGAAGTCACCAATGGTCGGATATGCCCTCAACAGTTCGAACGCCAGTCGCATATTGCGACAATCAGTTAATCGGTCGGGAAGCTCTTCTGATAGCATTCGCTGAAGCAGTCGAAGATGCATATGGTGCTTTCTGCCTGGCCCTGCGGCTTTGCCGCCTGAAGGCATGATGTAGGCAGCAGAGTAAATACGTTCGCCTGCGTTCATCGCTTCATCAAGAACCGCGGCGTAGCGATCAAGATCAAAATCAGAAAAACGGGGCTGCCCAAACGATGAGGTCAATAGCTCCCACGTTTCGATACGATTGAAGAACTTGAACAATATTGTGCGGAAAAAGACTTCATTTGGTGACTGGTCACCACTGTAGATCACGTTTCGTATCAAATACTGACTGACACGATCAGAAGCCCGGTATGCGTTCGTGAATTTGTGCTCCAACAGTATTCTATCATCAGTCCATGGAGCACGATCTTCGCGAACCCGCGCAAAGAATATCTTCTGACGTTCAGCAGCAAATCGCCAATAGGTATCGAACACCGGCGAGGTCTTTACAGGTGCCCAATTTGGAACTGGAGCATCTGCGTTAGGTTTTTCAAATGAGAGTCCCAGCGTCGGGGCTTCCTGCTCGCGACACTCGTTCTCAATGATCTGCTTTAGTTTGCGAGGTCTTCCGCGAGGATTTGGCATATGTTATCGAGCGTTTCAGTTGGTTCACCATCGTTGCATACTCTATGCACGGGGAAGCTAAATTGTTCCTCCTTGGCGAGTCTTGCGTATGCGGCCTTGAGCTTGTCCCAATCACGGACCGGCTCTGATCGGAGCGACGATTGTCGATCCAGCAGAATCAGACAACTGGGGACGTGAGGATGCCAAACAGTGTTCTCCGCAGCGATAAGATGCCGCAAGGTTGCCTGCTCTATCCCAGCCACAGTGCCATAGACAAGCGTTGACCACCAGAAGCGGTCAAGCACTACCGTAGTTCCCTGATCCAGTAATGGCTTGATCCTAGTTTCAATGGCATCCAAATGTGCCGCGATGTGGAGGGTTTGCAATGCGGCTGGAGTGATTGCGGTCAGATCAAATGCCTCTAAACCATGATGCAAAGAATAGACAAGCGAGCCAAGCGTCCCGGGTTCCCGCCCTGGAAAGGAGAGACTTGCGACGTGCCGTAATTTGGTTGCCAAGATATTCACAAGGTCGCGCGCAATCCTCGTTTTCCCGACACCATCCGGGCCTTCGATCACAATGAGGCGTCCAGGTAGAGTATTCATGAGTCGGCGTCAGACGATGTTCCGCGTGTGTCGATCTCTCGCTGCAATGCTAGTAGTTGGCTCTCAAGCTCGCGGAGATCCTTCTTCTTGAAGTTTAGGCGAGGTGATCCGACAAAACAGACGAATTCTCGGAATGGAACCTCAAGTTGGTGAGCCATAAACACTCCCAACTGACACAAGCCCAAATAGTTGCCGTAGGCGCGCTCGACGATGACTTGAGTAGGATAATATGCACTTAAGCCAAGCGATCCATCTTCGAGGAAGTAAAATCCGAGTTGCTGGAGGCAAGGGAAATTCTTCTGAGCACTGCGAGTGTGATCACGTCTTGGATCAAAGATCGAGACTTGAAGTCCTGATTGTCTGAAATGTGTTCGCCTCTCACTTGTCTCAGCACATCTATCGAGGATGAACTTCAACTGATTGTTGCCCGAGGAGTCGCTCGTCCCAGACCCATCAAAGTCCACCATTCTCTCAAAGTAGGTGTGGCGGAACTGTGAAGGAGCAATCACCTTCAATCGGGGCATAAACTCCCCAACATACCAAGTTGTGAGCGCATCAATGTCTGACAGCTTCGCTCGCCAAGGTGAATACGGAAAGATCAGACTCGCTGTCTCTCTGACACGAGGGCTTCCTGCGACTCTGAGCACGGTGTCAATCGCCGACCTCACTGGGCTATCGGATTCAACCATCTGACGAGCGTCATCCGTTCGAATCCGAACCATCGTAGGGCCGAGATGGTCACAGCCGGGCTCCATTGCTCGCGCAAACAGCCTTGTCCAAACCTCGGCCACGTCTGAGCCGTGAATAATTTCATCGCAGTTAGTCATTTTCATCGTCGTCTTCGAGGTGTCTGTATTTTGCCCATCCGCTAAAATTCTTTTTCATCACGCGAACCGCAGCAGCCCATCCATTTGGGCCACTTATGAGTGATACGCCTGGTTGCTTGGCTTCGGCCAAGAGGCCAAATGGTGTCTTCTCGACGGTGTTGAGATTGCTGTGTTGAAGATCCGCGCCGAGTGGAACTAACAAATGGTCACCCACGGCCAAATCTATAGGAGCCTTCGGGATTAAGTTACAGGCCACCACTAGGTGTCGGGTTGCATGGTTTGGCACGAAGTGACGACGGATCGCCTTTGGTTCGTGAGTCAAAAGTTCCATTGATCTCTCGGGAGACAATAGCTGAACTCCATAACGCAAGTGATTGACGAGAGTGCCGTAACCAACTCCAAACCAACATGCCAACTCATATGCCTGCTGATAAGATGGGCTACCTATGTCCATACCTAACTGCTCAGCCCCCGACTTGATTGCTGGCGGCAACATCAACAGGTAGCCAGCAAACATATTTACGAGTCGTTCTTCTGGCTTGTCATTGTAGCGGTCGAGCGAGCACTCCTCATCAATCTGTGATCCATGACCAAAAGCCCAATGTCCAAGCTCGTGGGCGGCAGAGAAAGCTCGTCGCCCATGCGGACGCTCTGACGGTACCATGATTGCGTTCTGTTCTTTGGCAAACATACCCTCGAACGAACTTCCTTGAATGAACTGCACGCGGAGGCCAAGGCGGTCCATCGCCACGTCGAAAACGTTCAACGGGTTGAGCCGAGAGACTTGTGCTTCTCGTCGAACTTCGATGGCGCGTCTGAGGGCAGTCGTTGCGAGTTCGATCCTGTTCATTTGTCGTTGTGGCTCTTCACCGTTTTGAGGAAATCAATAACCTTATCAAGATCGGACTTCTGTAGTTTGCCTAATTCACGAGCGGCCAAGAGCAGCGAGGGGGGCATCGAGTCTTTTGGGGCAGATCGCCCAAGAAGCCACTCCGTTGTGACCCCGTAAATGTCAGCGAATTTTCCCAATTCCTCTGCGGTGACTTTCCTCCGCCCGGCCTCTATCTCAGAGATTGTCGGGCGTAGATAGTCCATCAGTCTCGCCACCTGCGATTGCGAAAGACCTGCTTGCTCGCGCGAGGCTCTAAGACGGTCCGATAGATCTTTATCTGGTGTGGTAGCCATAGTCGTGTTTATCGGGTTCGTGGTAGCTCCGCAAGATATTCGAGAAGTTCACCAAAACGGCGAAAGCGTTTGTTTCCAGTGTCCTCGTCCACACAGGTAAGTGGATTGTCATTCTTGGGGATCTGAACACCTAGCCGTGCGCTAAATTCGCAGGCGAGCTCGATGCCGGAGAAGGAATCTAGGCCAAAAACAATTTCCAGATCCGACTGATAGTCGATTTGATCCTCAACTGCATTGTCCGAGTATTCGCGGAGACAATCTATCACAGCAGCTCTGCCCGAGTGGTCTTGGAGGTTTGGTTGCATAATCTTACATAGATGTAAGCTAATCTTACCATTGCGTCAATCGCCAATTTAAAGTCTATGATCTTTTGGACACTGCATTTTGGGTTCGGCTCTTAACTCGGCCATGCGGACGAACGGCCCTTCATGCTATAATGTCTCTCATACATTCAGCCGCCGAAGCCAGTCGCTGATTACCCGCCGGGTTCGCCTACAACGCGTTTGCTCGGTGACATGCCGGGCTAGCACCAACACACGAGGGGTGACTTTCCGTCCGGCGGATCAATCCATGGAGCGGCGGCTGGCCTGGGCGGCTTGAACACACACATGGGAGAACAGGATCTTCACATCGGCATGAGGCAGACGTGGGGCGGCAGTGAAGCGCCGTTCAGTTTTGAGCTGGGCGATGCCCGCTACCACACCTACATCATCGGAAAAACGGGTTCCGGGAAGACGACGCTTTTGCGCAATCTCATCCTCCAGCTCATCCAGCAGGGCCACGGCGTCGGACTCATCGACCCACATGGCGATTTGGCGGAGGAATTGCTCGATCACATCCCGCCCGTGCGGGCGGAGCAGACGGTGTATTTCCACCCTGGCGACCTCGATCACCCCATCGGGCTGAATTTGCTCGCCCAGACCACTCCCGAGGATCGCCATCTCGTGGCCTCAGGCATCGTGAGCGCCTTCAAGAGTCTCTGGCATGAAAGCTGGGGGCCTCGGCTCGAATACATCCTGCACAACGCCATCGCGGCTCTGGCGCATTGCCCAAACACCTCCCTGCTCGGACTCAACCGCCTGCTCACCGACGCGGCCTATCGCCGCTGGGTGGTGAATCAAATCGACGATCCCTTCCTGCGCGACTTCTGGGAGAACGAATACGAAAGCTGGGATGCCCGCTTCCTTCGCGAGGCCATAGCCCCGATCCAGAACAAAGCCGGCCAGTTGCTCCTCTCCCCCGTCATCCGCAACATCATCGGCCAGGTGCGCAACAAGGTGAGCATCCCCTTTGTCATGGACGAAGGCCGCATCTTCATCGCCAATCTCTCCAAGGGCGAGATCGGCCACGACAAATCCAACCTACTCGGCTCCCTGCTCATCACGCAGTTCCAACTTGCCGCTATGGCCCGGAATCGCCAGCCCGAGCACCAGCGCCGCGATTTTTATCTCTTTGTCGATGAGTTCCAGAATTTCGCCACCGAGAGCTTCACCTCCATCCTGGCCGAGGCGCGGAAATATAGGCTCAATCTCACGCTGAGTCACCAATACATCGCCCAGCTCTCCCCCACCGTGCGGGAGGCCGTCTTTGGAAATGTCGGCACCCTCGTCTCCTTCCGCGTCGGCTTCGCCGATGCCGAGCATCTGCACGGCGAATTCGGCGAAGAGTTCCACGCGAGGCAGTTCGTTGATCTGCCGCGATACGAAACCCTCATCCGCAACCAGTCTGCCGATGGCGCGATGCACTTCCAACGCACGCAACTTTCCCCACCCATCGAAACTCATGCAGGCCGCCGCGACCGCCTGCTCAAACGCAGCCGCGAGCGCTTCGCGACGAAGCGTGAGATTGTGGAGAGTAAGCTAGAAAGGTGGCTAAGGGATGCGCACTGAGACGAATCAATTCCATCATTTCGCGATGTGTCCCAAATCCCTGAGTGCTTCCGATAGCCGCATCAGTCGCTCTGCAATCAGTTCATCCTCCATGCTTAGGCGGTCTCGGAACAACCTTAAATCTTCATCGATCATCTCGTTATTGGTGTTTATAGACACGGACATCGCAGCGCCTTGAAGGTCTATCCGGCCAATCTGAGGGACGTTTGGGTCGTAAAGCTTCTCAAAACGGTAAGCTTCCTTCATGTGCTTCTTCGCCTCGCAAATCAGCAGGGCCAAATCCAAAACCCTGTGCAAGGGCATTTCCTCCGACTGTCGCGACCACTTTTCCCCAGTGTGCCGCCACACCTTAGCAGAGATGTCCACATTGCCTCGCTCATTCCATTGAGCTAGCCCAAGGGAGAGGCCTTTTGCGTCGGTGTCTCCGGCGTATTGGCCGTCGATTTGATCATAATCTTCTGCTACGATGACCGCTTTGTGTTTGAGATGATTTGGAATGTTCATATGTTGTTTATTTACTCGTCTAGTAAATTACTAAATTACTAGACGAGTAAATGGTAGATTATGAAAAGGCAAGAGATTCTTCATATTTCGACTCTTTGGCACAGCCAGCCCTCTTTGCGGTGCTGAAGCAAAACTGAAGGATCACTCATAGACAAGGAAACGCATCGTATTGCCAATCGGTGCCTCGGTTTGATATGCTCATCTCGGATCGCTCAAGCGCTCAGGACTCCGGGTTGCCAGCCTGAAGCCTGCCTCACTACGAGGTCGGCTTCTCCTGACAACCTCAACACCGAAGCCCCCATGAGCACCGCAGAATCGCGCATAGATCCTTATCAATCCGTCACCCATCTCATCATCGAACATCTGGAGCGCGGCGTCGTTCCATGGCGCTGCCCCTGGCAACGCGAAGTTGGCATCCCGCGCAACTTTCACACTGGCAAGACCTACAACGGCATCAACGTGCTCCTGCTCGGCCTGCGACACTTGCCCTCTCCCTATTGGCTGACGTTTCGTCAGGCCCAGGAAAGAGGTGGACATGTCCGCAAGGGCGAACGTGGCGCACACGTCATCAAGGTCGGAGAATCGAAATCCTCATCGTCCTCCAAGGACGAAGGTTCTGACGATCCGGCACAACCCTGGCGCAAACGCCTCTTCCTCCGGGAATACACGGTCTTCAACGCCACACAGATCGAAGGCATCGAGTTCCCCGCAACACCGGGCATTCCGGCACTCAGCCCGAATGAACGGATCGAAGCTGCCGAACAGGTCGTCGCCGAGATGCAGCTACCTCCCGTGATCCAGGATGGCTTGAGCACCGTGGCCTGCTACCGCATGGCAACAGACACGGTTCACATGCCTGCCATCGCCTCGTTTGAGAGTGCCGAGGCTTACTACCTCACACTCTTCCACGAGTTGATTCACTCCAGTGGTCATCCAAAACGATTGAACCGCGAGAGCCTCATCAAGCATGACGGCTTCGGAGGAAAGGTCTATTCCCAGGAAGAACTCGTCGCCGAGATGGGTGCAGCATTCCTCGGCATGGAAACCCATATCGTGAGCGATTCGCATGAGCAGTCCGCCGCCTATCTGCAAAGCTGGCTGGATGTCCTGCGTGTGAAGGAACACAAACGCTGGATCATCCTCGCCGCATCCCAGGCCAGCAAAGCTGCCAGCTTCATCCTCAATCGTGCCGCACGTTCAACAGACGGTGCTGAAATGACGATGACAGCTTGAACCAAGAAGCCTCTCCACAACCTGGAGAGGCTTCATTCGTGATACAATCAGTGCATGACTGACAAACAGCAGCGGCTCCCGCGCTTCACGCGTGATCCTGATGCCGCTGGATCATTTCAAATCACGGCACGAGACGTTGAGATTCTGCGCCACGTCGCCGAGCATCGCTTCATCCGTTCCGAATGTCTCGTGAAGCTCGTCAGTGGCAGCAAGCAACAAGTTCTTCGCCGTCTGAACCTCCTCTACCATAACGGCTACATGGAACGCCCCCGCTGCCAACTCGACTACTACCATGAAGGAGGCTCCAAAAGCCTCGTCTATGGTCTTGCCTCACGCGGCGCAGGCCGCCTTCGCCGCGACCTCGACATCCCCTTCGAGCGCATGGATTGGACGACTCGAAACAAAGGCGTTGGCCGTCTCTTCCTGGAGCACACCCTCATGGTCAGTGACTTCATGGCCGCGCTCGAACTCGACTGCAGCCAGCGTCCTGATGTTCGTCTGCTTTTCGCTCACGAACTGCCTCAACTCAAAGGCCGAGAGAATCACCGTGAACCCTTTCGCTGGACGGTTGATCTCCCCGGCAAGCGTCGTGTCGGCGTGGTGCCGGACAAGGTTTTCGCGCTTGAGGTGACGCATCCCGATGGTCGCATCGAACGCACCCACTACTTTCTCGAAGCGGATCAAGGCACGATGCCCATCGAACGTCGTGATCGTCGCCAGAGCTGTGTACTAAGGAAGCTGAAATCTTATGAAGGGACGTATGCCACAGGCATCCATCGGACCAGACTCGGTGCAGAGCGATTTCGAGTGCTGATTGTCACACCGCAGACCACACGAGCGCAGAATTTACGCGATGCCGTTGCCAATCTAGAGAAAGGGCGAAGGCTGTTTTCTGTGTTCAGCGATGATGACTGGCGAGCTTGCGACGGCGTGCTCGATCTCGTCACGCCACACTCGCAAGCAGGAGTCAACTCCCGGTGAGCCGAACTGCCTGATACCATGAGCTGCGGAGGTGTTTGCATCCTGCAAACGTCCCACAAACACCAACGCAAAGTTCATTATTATGCCCAAACAATTCATTGATTTTGGGGCGGTCAAAGCGGCTGTTTCGTTTCAACAGGTGCTCGAACATTACGGCTTCACCGCCGCCATGAAGAGCACTCGAAACGGCGACGGCCTCGAAGGAGCCTGCCCTATTCACCCAGAAGCCTCCGGGAAAGACACCTTCAAAGTGACGCTCTCGAAGAACTGCTGGTTCTGTCATCTCTCCACATGCAAATGCGGAGGCAATCATCTCGACTTCGTCGCAAAGATGGAAAATTGCAATGCGCACGAAGCGGCGTTGAAGCTGGATCAGTGGTTCAACCTCGGGCTCGCTGGCAAATCGGACTCACCTCCGCCGCGTCAGCAGCAAAGCTCGGCAACGTCAAACGCTCGTCCATGGTCTGGTTCACCGCCTGCCCATGGAAACAGTACACAACCCTCACGGATTGTGGAGACTCAAGAGCCAGCGGAGGACCCCGGCGAAAACAGCCCTCTCAGCTTCAAGCTGGAGAATCTGAAATCAGATCATGAGTATCTGACCGAGAGAGGACTCACCCCGACAACGGTGGCGGAGTTTGGTCTCGGTTTTTGCGCCAAGGGCACTATGTCCGGGCGCATCGTCATCCCGATTCACAACAAGGATAGCGAACTCGTGGGCTACGCTGGACGCTGGCCTGGGCAACCGCCTGAGGATCGACCAAAATACAAGCTGCCCGCTGGATTCCGCAAGAGCGCTGAGGTTTTCAATCTCGACCGTGCTTCCAAGGAGGAAAAGGGGCTGCCATTGATCGTCGTCGAGGGTTTCTTCGATGTGATCAAGCTCTGGCAGCTTGGTTTTCACCGGGTTGTTTCCATCATGGGGAGTTCCCTCTCCGTGGCACAGGAAGCCTCCCTCATGGAGGCGTCTGAAGGCAGGGCGGGCATCATCCTGATGTTCGATGAGGACGAAGCTGGACGCATGGGCCGTGAAAAGGCCCTCGTGAAGCTGGCGAGGCGGTTGTTTGTCCGGGTCGTGCCACTTCCCCAAGAAGGAGCGCAGCCTGATCACCTCACGGAGAACGAGCTTCATGCCCTGCTGGATTGATGACCACCAACAAACATGAACGTGATCATCATCGCGCAGGAAAACGCGAAGTTTTCCACTGGCCAGCTTGTGGCGACACCCGGTGCGCTTTCGGCGCTGACAACATCGGAGATCACCACTGCCCTGCTGAGACATCAGCGCGGCGATTGGGGTGATCTTTGCCAAGAGGACATCGAAGAGAACGAGCGATCTCTGCGAGAAGGATCACGACTCTTCTCTGTCTACCATTCGGCAGGCAAAGTGAAGTTCTGGATCATCACCGAATGGGATCGCTCCGTGACCACGGTGTTGCTCCCAGACGAATACTAACCCCACAGAAACCCATCAAGTGTATTCGTTTCGACCAGCGGTGACGCGCTTCCCGCTCGGGGAGATCAACGTCACAGCGAGTGCTCTCGCAGCGCTCACTAAGTTCGAGATTGCCCACGACCTGAAGCGACACGCTAACGGCGATTGGGGCGATCTTTCCAAACCACAACGCAACCGCAACGACCGCGCTTTGAAACGTGCCCAGCGAATCACCTCCGCCTATCTCACGAAAGGTCGAGTGAAGTTCGCGATCACGACTGAAGCAGATCGTTCGCAAACCAACATCCAGTTAGTCAATGAATCTGAATGGGCCACCAGGCTCACCTCTCGCGACGCGCCAGCAAGCGCCGTCCGCGTTTCCAGCGCGAGAGTGTCACACCGGAAACTGCCCGCTGAGAACGGGTGGACGGCAACAGAGAGTGAAGTGGAGCAACTCGAATTGTTCAAGCTCAATTCCAATGAGACCGTGAACCAAGTCATGTGAACCACCTCATCACCCAAGATGAATAGACCCCGCACGAAATTCAGTCGTGCGGGGTTTTTCGCTTTATGCTACCGGGCTTTGGTGTCGTTGCTTCTTGTGCGTAGAACCCTCCAGATGCCCCAGCCGGAGACGTACAAGAGCACCGCAACCGAGGAAATACTCACCTCCTTGGGTGCGCCCTCCAGCAGTTTGCTACCCAAAGTGCCACCCAGCACAGCCAAACATGTCCTTGGCATCATGCCCAAGACACTCACAAATGCATGTCGTCCAGCGGAGATAGGCACGAGAGACAGCAACACGTTGGTTAGGGCAAATGGCAAGACAGGGGATAGTCGGCAGTAGAATACAAAGTAGCTCGCTCTACCTTCCACCCGCTTTGTTAGCATGGCCCAACGGTTGGAGCAGACCATCTGCCTTCGATCACTTTCATTCAAGACTGTTAAGGCAAAGATTCGTCCGAGTGCCGCTGCAAAAAGGTTTGCCACGGATAAGTAAATCACAGCCGCAGCTCCAAAAACGTAGCCACCAACCAAAGCCACCCATGCTGTTGGCACTAACCCAAATGCCATGAGAAGGATTGCCGCTCCAAATAACATCAACAGCTCAAGACCCCTTAGAGCCAATAACAAATCTGCACTGGAAATCATTAATGGTGTTAAGACTGCCGCCCCGATTGAAGGAATTACCGGCGTTGCGCAAATGTAGGCAAGCTTGATGCTATGAGCACCACTATTGCAGTCGTTCTGTTGTTCGGGGTTCATCAGATCGCTGAGAGTAGGAACACATTTTGGTGATATCCGGTTCGATCAGCATTCGTGAGCGCAATCGACTCTTCGTGTTCAACTTTCCAGGGCAAATCAGATACTCTCAGATGCCAATCATGATTGGATCGTGAATACATCAGCAGCCGTGCGTTATGATCCGATAACGAGCGCAAGGAGCACAGGACTCTCTTCAATTCATCTAGAGTCAGCCAGTCCACGACGTTGCAGAGCGCAAAAGCGGTAAAATCTCGCCCAACTCGTCCCTTCTCAATCTCTCTGAGATCAATAGGAACGAACTCAACACGAGTTGTCACCGTCAGTTGGTCGAAATATTGGGGCCTCAGTGCATCCGTGAAGGAACCGGTCAACATTGGCAGGATGACAGGGTTCTCACCAATAGGAACATGGTTTGCCAACTGGGTGAGTTTGCGCAGACAGAACTGTCGGGGCGTTTCCTCTCTGTTTAGCCTTTCCCATCCGTGCTCTGGATAAAAGCGCCTGAGTAGCGCTCGGCTAAGCAACACGTTCATCATCACTTTGATGTGCCATTTTTTGAAAATGTCTTCGATAAACCCTTCAATCTGCTGGCTTCCGAACAAGGCGAGCAGTGTCGCGAATTGTTGCGAACCAAGAGCCAATCTAAGCGCGCGGCCAACAAGTAGAAAATATCTGGCCAGTGAGCCGCACCAAAGTGCCCCACGGCTAAGGGAACATGAATGTTGCCAAAACATCTGCTCCGACTCTGGTAGAAAGGGCTTTATCTCCTCGAAGGCAAGAAGGCTTGAGCCGGTGCCGACGCCAAGTAAATCAAGGAACGAGTTTTGAGACATGCGCTTGCGAGCTTCCAGCTTCAACTTTGCCAGCGCCAACTGGCCTTCGTTGAAATCTACTGCGACTACATGCTCTGCCCCAATCGCCGCCAAGTTTAGCATCGTCTCCCCGCCGGAACAGATGCAGAGAACCTTTTTGAGATGCGCTGGTGAGAAGGCCATCGGCAGAAGACGAAAGTCCTCGGTCGCATATGAAAAGACAGGCTGTTGCATGCTCAGAGGTTGTTGATGAAGTCTTTTATGACGCAGCTCACCGTCACAGGATTGGTGTAGGTCGGAAAGTGATCGCCCCCTTCCAGGAAGATGAATTCAGCTCCGATAGCCTTCGCAAAGCGCTCAGATTGTGCCGGGGAAGTGACTTTATCGTCATCGCCACCAATGACCAGAGCGGGTTTCCTCGCAGTAGTGTCTGGGCTTTTGTGCTCTACGATGCAAGGCAGGCAGCTCAACTTGAATACCTTCACGATTGAGTCAATGTCGGCCGCCTGTTTCTGAACCCAAGCGGACGGCATTGACTTTCCCCCCATGAGTTCACCAAGATTGCGAAGGAGGAGCCGTTTGATGGGAAGTTTTTCAAGAGGTAGCCGATACAGTAGCCACAAGCCTAAATTTATAGGGAACGGGAAACGGTAACAGTCTGGCACCGCAACGAAGCTCGCGGATCTTACTAGATCCGGGCGAGTTTCCATGAGCCTGCATGTTGCTGCGGCTGTATCGCTCCATGAGACGAGATGGACAGGGCTGCGGGTGCAGTCTTCTATTACTCGCGCGAGTTCGGCTGCTCTTTCCCCCGGAGTGACAATGTTGTGCGCGCTCACACTCGGGACATAGGTAATCGCTGAAAACTTCTCTGCGATGAGCTGCATCGATGGCACAAACAGAAAATTCAGCTCGCCTAGCATTGGGACAAAGATCACTGACTCACCTTCTCCCATCCTGAAAACCTGAGTTCTACCGTCAGCGCTGGACTCATTCGGCACTTGGCAGGTAGATAGACGCGCTTTGTCCCTTTCGACAGCACGATCAAACTCTTTTTGGTTGGAGAATTGGATGTTCATCAAAGCTCACTTCAGATTTTCAAGATAGCGGCACCAGCCGAGAATCCCAGCCCAAAGCTCAGGAAGAGAATCCTCTGGCCAGACTTAACAAGACCTGCCTCGTTAGCGAGGCTCAGTCCAACTAACAGGCTGGCAGGCCCCAAGTTTCCCATCCAAGCCCCAGGCTTTGGTGCTCGTTCAAGTGAGATGCCAAGTCGTGTCAGGCCTATTTCGAGCATCTTAACGTTTGGTTGGTGGCTTATCACCAACCCACACTCATTCAATAAGCAATCCGCGTTGCGCAGCGTAGTTTGCAACACACCTCCGAGCACTCGCACTGCGATCCTTGCGAGTTCCTGACCCCGCATCTGATAGTGTCCGAATGTCACTCGAACACCCTTGCTAACCTGCTCTGTGTCGAGCAAGGGCGATAGTCCAAGTTCCCAATGTTCCGAGTGGGTTTCCCAATCCAGCCCGAGGAGCCTACTTTTGCAGTCATCTCCCCCACGCTCAAGAACTACGGCCCCCGCTCCACATCCAAAAAGTCCAGCAGTCTGCTTGTCCGCTGAATCAATCAACCCTGTGAAGTCAACGGCAGCGGAAATAATCACTCGTTCGCAGGTTCCAGCATTGAACATTAACGCAGCAATCTCAAGCGCGTTGATAGGCTCGGCACAAACACCGTCTATACTCAAGCACCGCACGTGTTTCAGACCCAGCGATCCGGCGAGCACGATTGCAGCAGGTGGAGTTAGGTGTGTCAGCCCGTTCTGAATATGCAGCAACACGGTTTCCTTTCCAAGTTCATCGGGTCTTAGCCCGGCGTCCTGCAGGGCCGACTCAACAGCAGACTTTCCGAGCACGAGAACATCCTCGCCTGGGCCGCATAGACGCCGTTCGCGTATTCCCGTCCGGTCGAATAGCCAGTCGGCAGGAAGTCCGAGTTGCAATGATGTTTCTTCATTGCTCACAATTCTGCTCCCGACCCTGTGGCCGAACCCTCGCATGATTATGTTGCTTTGCATCTAGATGGTAGATCAGGGGTTGTTTTCTCAACAGACGTTCACGAAGCGATTCCCCAACCAGCGCTTCAGTGGAGTCATTCGATCCACCGTGGACAAAAGCCATTTGGTTGTTCCGAGCCACTGCGGAACAATTTCACCAACGATTCCAAACAGGTGAGTCCTCGCCTGGATTCGTCTCACTTCACGAAGTCGCAGTCGATGAAATGCGTCCAGTGCTTGAGCCTCGGACTTTGGCCCTGATCGTGCCACTTCGAGTGCGTGTGCCAACTGTTCGGCATCAACAAAACCAACATTCATCCCCTGGCCACCAGTAGGATGCACGGTATGCGCGGCATCTCCGATCACCGCGGCTCCACGAGTCGTGAAGTGCTTCACCAGTCTCCGTGTCAGCTTGTAGTAGTGCCCTTCATGCACCAGCAGTGGAACGTTGGGGAATCCGACGAATCTTCGACGAATCTCGATACTCAGACTCTCGGCAGTGCGATAGCGGGAGGAATCCTGGGCACCTGCTACTTGAAATCCAATTCGAAGTTTGTTGTTGGGCAAGGGCACCATGATCATGACTCCACTCCTGGACAGGTAGTAGCGCCCAGCATTTGGAATTCCCGGAACGGTGTCGATGAGCAGATTGTAGAAATGCCGACGGTAGGTGTGTTCACTCAGTGTCCCAAAATGCGATTCTCCAAGGTTTGTGCTCGCACCAGCGGCAAGCACGGAAAACCATCCTCGGTGTTCGACACCCTCAGATGTGCAAACTCCAACGACTCGCCCCTGCTCTTGCAACAAGCTTGTCACAGTTACCCCACGCAGCACGTTTACCAACCCACTGCCCACTGCTGCTCTGTGCAGCGCGCGCTCGATTTCCTGGTGCCGGATCACACTTAGCCCTTCGTTGCAGTTCAAATCTTTGGCAAAATTGAGCGTGAACAGCTTTCGCCCTTCGGTATCGCAGATATTGAATTCGGGCACATGCAGGAACTCGTTGGCATACTCATTCAGAAAGACTCCCCATTTCATGAGCAAGGACATCGCACCCGCATGAATGACATCACCCCGGTCAATAGTGCCGGGGGTCGTGGTTCGTTCAAGAACGGTTGACGCGATGCCTCTACTTGCCAATGCCACCGAAAAGGCCAGTCCAACAACACCTCCACCGACGATAATCACGCGCTCATTCATACTCTATTTGGGTCATCACGACACACAACGCCTCCTGTTCCATCAACCACATACCAAGTTCCGTGCTGAAGTTCCTGAGTGGCGGTTTGCGTGTTCAATACTGCTGGGATCCCAAACTCCCGCGCGACAATAGCTGCGTGTGATAGCGGCCCGCCAAGATCAGCGACTACTGCGGAAGCCTTTCCGAACAATGTTGTCCATGCCGGGTTACTGGCAACGCACACCAAGATGTCACCATCCTCAAGTTTCCCAAAGTCGCCCTCCCCCATAATGATTGCTGCTCTGCCTTTCACAACACCCGGGCTCGCAGCCAGACCTCGAAGCAACTCAGTCCCTGCCACCCTGCCGACGGTCAGCGTTCGCCGAGGCCGTCGCCAATTATGAATTGTTGTTGGTCGTGCAAATTTGCGCACAACGATTCTCTGTCGAATTTCCGAGCGCCACACCTCACCCCCTTCATCCAACCCGCGTAGCCCTTCGCCCGCCTCAAGAAACCGCACATCCATCTCCCGCACAAGAAGTCTGTTCTCGGTGAGTCTTCTCCCCAGTTCGAGCATTATACGTCGCAATGGAACCGTTGCTTCCTCATATGCCCGGATCACATTGTCACGTTCTACGGTCATCGCTCGCACTGTTGGAAGTATCTTGCTGGTAAAGGCATCCACTAATCTCCGTGGAATCAATTTCCGAGGCTGAGGTGGTTCGACAACGCCGTTCTTTTCGGTGTCAAGAGTTGTGAATAGGAATCCTGTCACCAAGGCTGGATCATCCTTCCAAGAGCGGCTTGTCGGCATCGGAATCAAGTCCAGTGTTCTGCTTCCATACTTAGAGATAAACTCCGCAAAGGTTGCACGGACACCAGCTAACTCATCACGACCATTCTGCATCACCTGCGCTGGCGACAGGCCCTCTCCTATCAGCTGTGCGCAGGCTGGATTCCCTCGAATTGCGCTTGCTAGAGCGACCATTTCCTTCCTGATCTGGGTGGTAGGCAAATCCAGACTCGAAGTCAGGGAGAAATACACGCTGCTCCATGACTTCCCATAGCAGAGCATCAGCCAGCCTTGCAGAAGGGCTATGGCACCCCAGCCCGACCAGAAATAGTTCGCACGAGCTGCAAACACACTATCTCTCAACCTCAGTGCTTCATGATACCGTTTTGCTATGTCGTGCGAACTTAGTTGAGATAAGTCCACAGTTAGTTTGGGCAACGCCGACTCCAATTTTGGCAGGTAGCATTCCACAAAACGAGACGGCGATTCTCCCCTCTGGAACAGAAGTCGGCAGGCAAACCGCATGAATCGTGGAACACTCAACCACCCGATCCTCGGCAACTTGATGACTAACCCGATCTCACCCGTTGGGTGCTGGATGATCGTCTCGGCTGCTGCTGGCAGGTTGAGTCCTGAATCCCCCAAACGATTCAATGTGGCTTCGACCAGGCTTAACAAGGCGGAGCGATCAAATGGATACATTGGAGCTGGGAAGTATTCCAGGAGCATCCCATTCAATCTTACTTTGAACGACTGAAGCCATTCCTCCGTCTTGGATGACGATGTGTTATCTGTGGTTATGGGGCGGGCCTGAACCACGCGAACTTTGCCCTGATAGCTAACCCATTCAATGTCCATTGGACATCCGAATCCGTCTTCTATCGTGCGTCCGATCTGGGCCAACATGCTAACTTCACTGTCGGTGATGCTGAGCCTATTTGACTGAGGATCAGCGACCACCTCGGTTCTGGTGCCGCCATCCGCGTTTGCCAGAATCTGCTCCACTTTCGCGGCAAGGGTCTGATGCAAGACCTTCCCTGACTTCTTGTCGATCAGGATTTCATCGGGTGTGGCGACTCCCCCGACCAACGCCTCGCCAATGCCGATGGTAGCGTTCACAAGCATCTGATTCTTGTTCCCCGTTACCGGATTCTGTGTAAATATGACCCCGCTTGCCGAGGCGGGGAGAAACTCATGAATCACCACCCCCATCGCCACGCTGTGGTTTGGAATACCATTTTTTGCTCGATACGCAATCGACCTCCCTGTCCATAATGAAGACCAACACTTGATCACCGCTCGAAGTAGTTCTGGATAGTTCTTAATGTTGAGAAAACTGTCATGCAGTCCCGCGAACGATGCTCCAGCGAGATCTTCCGCATTTGCCGAGGATCTTGCCACAACACTAGAACCAAGTTTCTCAAATTCCGTTTTGATGCATGCTGCGACTGCCATCGGGACGGTTGCCGTATCGAACATAGCACGAATCTGCGTGCTGGCTTCATTCAGTGCATCGGGAGCAAGTGACCCCAATTCGCCAAGCACATCTGCGATACCACTTTGGATCTCGCTTTCGATTACGAATTGACGGTAACACTCGGTCGTTAAGCAGAATCCAGATGGAATGCTGATACCTATGTCTCGCATACGAATCAAGTTGGCTCCCTTGCCTCCAAGGGACGCTAGCTGATCTTGCCTGCACTCGTCCAGACGAACGAGCAGTGCCGCATGGTCGGGAACTTGTGGTGTGGATGTCATCATGCCCTCGGGGCTAGCTTGCCGAAACGTTTCTTTGCAGCAACCTCATTTTGGAAGGGTATTAAGCCCAAACTTGAAGCAACGGCATCACCAATTAAGTCCTGTGCCTAGCCTCGCCTTCCTCGCCAATCAATTCCAAAATCAACCCAGAGACTCGCGATCACTATCAGGCTGACAACTAACCCAATGATCAGCGTTCCACCCATTTCACCAGTGCTCAATGTAGTCCGATTGAATACTATCCATGTCGCCGGAAGAACAATGGCGCATCCCGTGACCACCCCTGGAGAGTATTCTCGATACCAAATCGTCACCACGATGTGGAAGATTGCGTTGAAGCCAATGATCCATTGCAAGGTGATGGCTCCAAGCGGCCAGATTGAGTCTGCGGACGCAGTCGATGCTAGCCACGATGTGCAGACAAAAATCACCACAAGAATAATGTGAGAATAGACATACCATGGAGTGCTCGTGCGCGCGAAGTGACGTGATGCCCACGATGGGAAACGGCCAAATTCTTCACAAACATGAAGAAGGAATGCGATGGTGGGAATCCAGTATATCCAGTTCATGATTCACAGTATGGCACGGGTCGTTCGTCTTGGCTAGTTTGCGAACTGGGTGTTGGCGAGGCTCACGGGGTCAGACTGGTGCCTCCCCCCCTGATGCGCTGCGGACGCGCAAGCCGCAATCGCCGAGCCGTATGTTTCCCCTCACGATGCGCGAAAACCACTCATAGCTTGACCATTCTCCGATGTCTGGCAGTATCCATGTCGCCCCGCAAATGAAACACTTCTGGCAAATCCTCGCAATTATCCTGCTGGCACTCACAGTGCCAGCTTCGATGTGCTGCCAGGTGGCAGGTGGTTGCACGAGCGAGGTTTGTGCTTCATGTCCGAACCATGATCATCATGAGGGTGATGAGCACCATGCTCCCACCGACTGCCCGAGCGATACGATTTCACACAGCCAAGTTCCCGCTCCGGTCATGGTGCCGTTGATGCCGATGGTGGAGCTGGCAGACCTGATCCGGGCGATGATTCGCCTTCAAGACGAACTCGCCACAAGCTCGGAGTCCTTCGAGCTGCCGATGACCACTGCGCCGCCAGAGTTGCGGACGACGTGGCATTTCGCGAGCCGTGCGGCGTTGCCTGCACGCGCTCCTTCGCGCCGGGCTTGATGCTCCGTGCGCTGCGCCGCCCATGAGGTGGTGACTTGGATGCGCCGGAGTGCTGCACACACCGCGATGCGGTGTCGTGCCTATCGCTGGCCCTTGTCGGGGCTGCGGGCCTGCCTGTTCACCCATAACCACGTCACTTATCATCATGCGCTCCATCATCTTTTCATCCTTGCTTCTTGCAGCTATGTCCACGCTCACAGCGGCGGATTCAAAACCTGCCGCCAGTTCCATTGCGGAACTCGTTTCCCGCACGCTCGCGGCCAACCCGGAGATTCGTTTCTACGAGGCGGAGATCGCGACGGCGAAGGCGACCCGTAGCACGGCGGGAAGACTGTCGAATCCCGAACTCAGCCTCGAAGTCGGGCAGAACCGCGTGTCATCGGCAGACAGCCGCTCGAATGGCCTCGCGTTCTCTGCCGCGCTGGCACAGCCCATCGAATGGCCGGGCAGGCTGGGGCTGCGCAAGGCCATTGCGAATCGCGACATCGCGCTCGCGGAGCTTGGATTGGAGCGCTTCCGTTTTCATCTCGCTTCGCGGGTGCGGGTGCTGGCCTACACACTCGCTTCGCAGCAGGAAATCTCCGGCGCGGCCAATGAAGTCGCTTCACGCTATGCCTCGCTGCGCGAGGTGATGGTGCAGCGCGAGCCTGCGGGCATCGCGCCGCAGTTGGAGATCGTCACCATCGAGGCAGCGGCGCTTGTCGCCGAATCGCGGGCCGCAAAAGCCGCTGTGGCGGTGCAGAAGGCTTTGCTGGAGTTGAATCAACTCATGGGCCGCCGTGCCGACACGCCGCTGGTGGTGAAGCGGGCCGCGTTTGACATGAAGACAGCGCCCACGCTCGATTCACTGCTGGGGACGGCGATGCGGAACCACTACGAGCTGCGCATCCGCCGCGCGGAGCTGGAGCAGCAGGGCTTCAAGGTCGAACTCGCCAAGAACGAGCGCTATCCCACCTTCACCGTCGGCCCGTTCGTGCAGGTGCAGAACACGAAGAACCTGGAGGATCAAACTGTCGCAGGCATCGGCATTTCCTTCCCCCTGCCGTTTTGGAAGTCAGGCAAAGCCGAGGTCACTTCTGCCCAGGCGCGAGAGGTGCAGGCGCAGGCCACGCTCAGCGTGGCACAGCGCGAGGTGGAGCGGCAGGTCACGGAATCCATGCTGCTGTTCAAGACCCAGCAGTCACGCATCGGAGTCTGGAAGGGTGATGCCATCGCCAAGTTCAGCGCCGCCGCCGCGCTGGCGGATCGCCACTACCGCCTCGGTGCCGTGCCGATGAGCACCTTTGTCGAGCTCCAGGACAAGTATCTCGAAGCCGTCGAGTCCATCAGCGAGGCCCAGTCCCAGGCGCTCGAAGCCGCCCTCATGCTCGAAGAACTCACCGGCGCACCCGGCAGCCTCATCACCCTCACGACACCGAAATCTTAACTCGCACGCACCATGAAACTCTTGCTCATCACCCTGCTCACAGCCGCCGCTGCAATGCTCAGCAGTTGCACCGACTCCGCAGCCAGTCCTTCCGCTGAACATGCCACCGCGCCAGAGAACGGTGCCCAGTTCAAGGAGGGCAAAGGCGTCGCCCTCACCGCGCTGATGATGAAATCCATCGGCCTGCAAACCGCCGAGGTCGCGGAGGAAAAAATCGCATCCAGCTTCACCGTCACCTTGCAGGCCATGCAGCGTGGCATCGAGGTGAGCGGCTGGCTTACCGGGGCACAGGCCGCGCGGGTCCAGCCCGGCATGGAGGTGGAGCTTGGCTCCGCGAAAGGCAGCGTGCTCCGCATCGAGAAAGCACCGTATGTGACGCTCGGAGACTTTGAAGTCACGGTGCAAACCAGCGCAACCAGCGAGGCAGGCACCGCCATCAACGCCACCTTCCGCTTTCCCGCTGGCGATGCCGTGACCGCGATTCCGAAAGCCGCGCTGCTCACCACCGCCGAGGGCACGTTTGTTTATGCGAAGAACGATGAGTTCTACCTGCGCACGCCCGTCAAAATCGGCGCGGCGAGCGGCGAGCACGTCGAGATCACCGACGGCCTCTACACCGGCGATGAGATCGTCACCACGCCCGTCATGTCCCTCTGGCTTGCCGAACTGCAAATCCTGCGTGGCGGCAAAGCCTGGAGAAGCTCGTCACCTTCCCCATCGAAATCGAAATGGCGGGCCTGCCGCAGATGGTGGAATTGCGCTCGCTGTCCAAGTTCGGCCTCTCGCAGATCACGATGATTTTCCACGATGACGTGGACATTTACCGCACCCGCCAGCTCGTCACTGAGCGGCTGCAAGGTGTGCTCGATGAACTGCCGCCCGGCCTCACTCCGAAGCTCGCCCCCGTTGCCACCGGGCTCGGCGAAATCTTCTACTACGGCCTCGACTACAGCGACGACGCGAAGACCAAGCCCGTCACGCGCGAGGCCCAGCTCATGGAGCTGGCGCAAATCCAGGAGTATCAGGTGAAGCCGCTTCTGCGTGGCACACCCGGCGTTGCGGAGGTGAACACAAGCGGCGGCTACCGCAAACAAATCGTCATCCAGCCCGATCCCGCACGCCTCGCCGCGCGCGGCCTCTCGCTCGACATGCTGGCGGAGAGCGTGGAGCAAAACACCCGCAACGCAGGCGGCGGTTACGTCGAGATCGGTGGCGAGCAGCTCATCATTCGCGCCGCCAGCCGCGTGAACGACATCGAGCAAATCCTCGCCATCCCGCTCAAGTTCGCAGGCGGTGTAAAGCCCATCCTCATCAGCGATGTCGCCACCGTCAGCATTGGCAGCGCCTTCCGCACCGGAGCCTCCACCGACGATGCCAAGGAAGCCCTCATCGGTGCCACCATCATGCTCGCGGGTGAAAACTCACGCCTTGTCGCGCAGGCGGTGCGCGCCCGGCTCGCTGAAATCCAGCCCAAGCTCCCGCACGGCGTCATCATCCGCACGCTCTATGATCGCAGTGACCTTGTCAGCCGCACCATTGCCACCGTGGAGAAGAATCTGGCCGAGGGCGCACTGCTCGTTGTCGTCGTGCTCTTTGCGCTGCTGGGGAACTTCCGTGCCGCCTTCATCGTCGCCCTCGTCATCCCGCTTTCCATGCTCATCGCCATGACCGGCATGGTGCGCTATCACATCAGCGGGAACTTGATGAGCCTCGGAGCCATCGACTTCGGCCTCATCATTGATGGCGCGGTCGTCATGGTGGAAAACATCGTGCGTCATCTCGGGGAGCGACAGCATGCGCTGGGGCGCACGCTAACCGTCCGCGAGCGCACCGAAGAAGTGCTCAAGTCCGCCAAGGAAGTCGCCAATCCCATGTTCTTCGGCGTGCTCATCATCACCGTCGTCTATGTGCCCATCCTCGCGCTGCAAGGCATCGAGGGGAAGATGTTCAAGCCCATGGCGCTCGTCGTCATGCTCGCGCTCGGCGGTTCGCTCGTGCTCGCCGTCACCCTCATGCCCGTGCTGTGCTCGTATCTGCTCGGCGGGAAGATTCAGGAAAAGGACAACTGGCTCGTCACCTTCACCAAACGCCTCTACACGCCGCTCTTGCAGTTCGGCCTGCGTTTCCGCCTGCTCATCGTGCTGCCCATGCTCATCCTGTTCGGCTCTTCGCTGTGGGTGCTCTCCCGCATGGGGTCCGAGTTCATCCCGCAGCTCGACGAGGGCGATTTTTCCTTCCAGTTCATCCGCAGTAGCAGCGCCGGGCTGTCCTCATCGCTTGAGTTGCAAAAGCAGAGCGAGGCCGTCATCCGCCGCGACTTCCCCGAGGTGAAGGAAATCTTCTCCCGCATCGGCACCGCCGAACTCGCCACCGATCCCATGGGGCCGAATGTCGCCGACACCTACCTCATGCTCAAACCACGCGACCAGTGGCGCACAGAGGACGGCAAACCCATCAGCAAAGAACACCTCGGCGAACTCATGCGAAAGGCGCTGCTCGATCAGGTGCCCGGCCAGAACATCCTCGTCACCCAGCCCATCCAGATGCGCTTCAACGAGATCATGGCCGGAGCACGCGCCGACCTCGTCTGCAAAATCTTTGGCGACAGCTACGAGGAGCTGGAACGCCTCGCGGGTGAAGTCCGCACCGTCATCGCCGGCATCCCTGGCGGCGGGGAGACGGAATTCGACAGCATCGGCAAGAACCCCATGATTGAGATTCAGCCCGACCGCGAAGCCATGCGCAAGTTCAACGTCCACGCCGACGAGTTGAACCGCCTCATCGAAACCGCGCTCGCCGGAACCGAGGTTGGCATGTTCATCGAAGGCAACCGCCGCAGCCCCATCGTCGTTCGTCTCGGTGAAGACCGCCGCAGCGGCCTCGAAGGCATGAAACGGCTCGCCTTGCGCACCGAAGACGGCGGCATGTTGGCGCTCGGTCAAGTCGCCAAGATCGTGCTCGTGCCACAGCCCGTGCAGATTGCCCGCGAGGACGCGCAACGCCGAGTCAGCATCCTCATCAACGTGCGTGGTCGCGACACCGAAGGCTTCGTCGAAGAAGCCACACGCCTCATCCGCGAGAAGGTCACGTTCCCCGATGGCTACTACTTCGAGTTCGGCGGCCAGTTCAAGAACCTGCAAGAGGCCAAGGCCCGCCTCAGGATCGTCGTGCCGCTCGCACTCACAGTGATCTTCGTGCTCATCTTCCTCAGCTTCGGCTCCTTCCGTCAGGCCACGCTCATCTTCATGTGCGTGCCGCTCGCCGTCACGGGCGGCATCTTCGCCCTGCATCTGCGCGGCATGCCCTTCACCATCAGCGCCGCCGTCGGCTTCATCGCCTTGAGCGGCATCGCCGTCTTGAACGGCATCATGCTCATCAGCTTCATCAACCAACTGCGCAGCGAGGGCCGCGAACTGCGCGAGGCCGTCGTCGAAGGCACGCTCACCCGACTGCGGCCCAAGCTCATGACCGCCCTCGTCGCCAGCCTCGGCTTCCTGCCCATGGCGATTGCCACCGGAGCCGGGGCCGAAGTCCAGCGCCCCATCGCCACCGTCGTCATCGGCGGCATCCTCACCTCCACTTTCCTCACCCTGCTCGTGGTGCCCGTGCTCTACGACTGGATCGAACGGAAAACCAAACCACAAACAAACACACCATGAAAACACTGAGTAAACTGGGCTTCCTTGCCCTTCTCGTCTCGTTCTGGCTGCCATCCACTGCCGAGGCAATACGCCCGATGGGCACCACCATGACCGGCACGGTTCAAAGTGTTGATCACACCACCCGCTGGATCGTCTTTGCCCAGGATGGCGGCCCAGTGCGCCGCTTCGTCTATTCGGAATGGGCCAAATTCTGGCACGGCACGCCTGACGCCTCTCCCTCGGCTTTGAAGCCCGGCATGAAAGTCCAGATCAAGCTCCACAACCCGCTGTTCGGGCCGGATTACGTCAACCAGATCGTCTTGCTAGATCCGCCGCCGGGTCATGCCGGTAGTAAAGGCGGCAAATAATCATTCTTATGAACACTTCAGAATCCAAATCCTGCGCCTCCTGCGAGCACGGGCATGATGACACACCACTGCCACGTAACGCGCTGGTCATCGCCTCCGGTGCTTTACTCACCTGTGGAATGCTCATGCAATGGCTCAAGCTCGGGCCATCATGGATTGCGACAACCTGCTTTGCCCTTGCCACCTTGGCAGGAGGCTTGCTGGTTTTCCCTGCGGCTTTCAAGGCGCTCAAAAAAGCACGGTTCGACATGAACGTGCTCATGACCGTGGCCGTGACGGGCGCGTGGCTTGTCGGCGAGGGAGCGGAAGGTGCTGCGGTGGTCTTTCTCTTCGCGCTGTCGGAGCTGCTTGAATCCTGGAGCGTCGGCAGGGCGCGGCGTGCCATCGCCTCACTGTTAAAGCTCACGCCGCAGACCGCCCTGGTGCGTGGATCTGATGGCGTTGCCAAAGAAGTGCCCGTGACTGAAGTCGCCGTGGGTGCGGAGATCAGCGTGCGCAGCGGCAGCAGTGTCCCGTTGGATGGGGAGCAGAAAGCCCCCACGCAGCGCTTCGTGGACAAGTTTGCCACCATCTACACACCCACCGTGTTTGTCATCGCCTTGCTGGTGGCACTGCTGCCGCCCTTGTTCACGGGCGGTGTGTGGTCTGAGTGGACCTACCGTGCGCTCGTGCTGCTCGTCATCGCCTGTCCGTGTGCTCTCGTCATTGCCACGCCCGTCTCCATTGTCTCTGGTCTCACCGCGCTGGCACGACGCGGCGTGCTCATCAAAGGCGGTGCGTATCTCGAAGCCGTGGGCAAACTGCGCGCCCTCGCGGTGGACAAGACGGGCACCATCACGCAAGGCAAACCGCAAGTCACCGGCGTCATCCCCATCGGTGACGTGACCGAAGATGAAGTCCTGCGCCGTGCCGCCGCCATTGACGCGCATTCCGAGCATCCGCTTGCAAAGGCCGTCGTCACAGCCGCACAAGCCAAAGACATCACCTGGAGCGAAGCCACGCAGTATCAGTCCGTCACCGGACGCGGAGCCACCGCCGTCATCGACGGCCACCCGCACTTCATCGGCAATCATAAGATGGCGCATGAGCTGGGCTTGTGCAGCCCCGAGATCGAGGCCCGCCTCGCGGAGATCGAAGGCAAAGGCCAGTCCCTCGCCATCCTCGGCCACGCGCCGCATGAAGGCTGTGCTGGTGCCGTGCTCGGCATCCTCAGCATCGGCGACACGATGCGGCCCGAGGTGTCCAATGCCCTCGCCCTGCTGCACGAATCAGGCATCAAAACCGTCGTCATGCTCAGCGGCGACAACCAGCGCACGGTCGATGCCATCGCCAGACAAGCAGGCATTGACGAAGCCTATGGCGATCTCATTCCCGAGCAAAAGATCGAGCACATCCGCCGCCTCATGGCCGAGCACCATTTCGTCGGCATGATCGGCGATGGCGTCAATGACGCCCCCGCGCTCGCGCTTGCCAGCGTCGGCATCGCCATGGGAGCCATCGGCAGCGACACCGCCATCGAGACCGCCGACATGGCGCTCATGAAAGACGACCTCACCCGTGTGGCTGAAGCCATCGCACTAGGCCGCCGCACGCTGCGCATCATCCAGTTCAACGTCGCCTTTGCCCTCGTCGTAAAGGCTATCTTCCTCGTTCTCGCCTTCACCGGCCACACCAGTCTGTGGCTTGCCATTCTGGCGGACACGGGAGCCACACTGCTCGTCATCATGAACGCTCTACGGCTGCTCCACACCACCCCTTTCCCAACCTCGCCAATCACACCCGATCAACGCGTCGAACGGAAAACCAAACCCATAACAAACACACCATGAAAACACTGCTGAACATCCTCGTCATCGCCGCCCTCGCCACCACGTCCGCCTTTGCCGACGCCAAAGTCAAAGCCGGACCCCGCAAAGGCCTCCTCCTCGAACTCGGTGGCAAACAAGCCGAGTTCTTCGTCGAGAAAGACCGCAGCATCAGCATCGCCATGTATGACGCCGCGCTGAAAGCCCAGGCCGCCAGCACCGAAGTCATCACCGCCACCGCCGAAGCCCCCAGCGGCAAAGTGAAGATCGACTTCGAGAAGAAAGGCGATTTCCTCGTCTCTAAAACCAAACTCCCCGAAGGCGAAGGCTACCAAGTCGTCCTCCAAGCCAAAGCCACCCCCGAAGCCAAGACGAAAAACTTCCGCATCAAGCTGGAACTCCACACCTGCAAAGAGTGCGGCAACCCCGAATACGCCTGCACCTGCGACGAGTGATTGAACTCATTGAAAGCTCCTGATTCCAAGTCCTGGAATCAGGAGCTTCAAAATTTAAATTGAATAAACCAGCCCCAAGGGCATCTTAAAGCCGCTCATGTCACTTTTCCGCAAACGCATCCTCCCCACGCTGGCCGTTCTGGTCGTCGCGTGTGCGCAGGTATTTGGCGTCGAGCGCAGTTACGCCTGCAATCACGGCGATGCAGTGGTGGAGACAGAGGTTGAGCACTGCCATCGCGTGATTGTTGATGACCATGCGCATGAAGTGCCTTGTGAAGAAAGCTCCAGCAAAGAGTGTGACGACAAGGGCGAGAAAGAGCATCACGCGCCTTTGGACGTGGACATGCGAGCCGCCCCTTCAAGCTTGGCCGTGGTTGCGATTCCTTCTTTCATCGCTGTGCTGGTCGCTGAGACTTGGATTCATGATTGGGTGCTGATTCAGGCACTCGCCGAGTATGAATGGATGAGGATGCCCCTGGATACCGGGGGCGAGAGTCTGCCTGCATCGTTGCAGGTGGCACGTTGCATGGTGATTTTGGTTTGAGGCAAGAAGCCCGCGCTGCCGTCCACGACTGACGGCTGAGGCGCACTGGCGATCTTCTCGTTGCTCCAGGCATGGCATGTCCACGCCTGCAAACCACAAACCACCACCCCTCTCATGCTTCGTTCTATCTCTCTGTCTTTCTCGTTGTTCCTTGCGGCTGTTTCATCCGCTCCCGCAATCACTCTTTCACTCTCCGACATCGGGCCACGGGTCCGCGCCGCTCATCCTTCGCTTAAAGCCGCTCGTATGGCCGTGGAGGAGGCTCGCGGTCGCCAGCTTGGTGCCGGACGGCTCTCGAATCCCTCAGTGGGCATGGATTCGCGCAACGAAACATTTCTTTCGCCAGGTCAAGTCCTGCTGTCGCTCGATCAATCGTTCCCCATCACTAGGCGCTTGCGGCTGGAGAAGCAGCTCACCGGTCAACTCGTCACCGCAGCGGAGCTGGAAGTGAGGAATGCCGAGCGTCGTTTGATTTCTGATGCGCAGACCTTGGCGGTGCAGATTCTCGCCATCGAGCAGCAGCGGGGTTTGCGCCAGCAACAGACGGCGCTGGCGACAAAGCTCTCCGAGTTCGTTGCCGGACGTGCCAAGGCGGGTGAACTCTCCGCGCTGGATGCGGCGCAGGCCCAAGTGGATGCGCAACGCCTCATTGTGGAAGCCCGCAAGCTGGAAGGCGAGAGCCGCAGCCTGCTGGGCACTCTCAAGCCCATGCTGGATCTCGATCCCGATGATGCGCTGTCACTCTCCGGCGCACTCCCTGAAATGGGCGTGCCCGGCAAAGGGGCGAACTGGGTGATGCGTGCAGACTATCAGCTCGCTGAAGCCAAGCTCATTGCTTCCCAGACCGACATCGGCCTCGCCAAAGCCAACAAGTGGCAGGACGTGAGCGCGGGCATCTTCGCCGGGCCAGAGTATCAAAATGCATCTGGCGATGATCGACGGACTAATGGCGTGATTGGTTTCCGCGTCTCGCTTCCATTGCCGTTCTGGAACAAAAACGAGGGGCAAGTAGCCGAGAAGACCGCCGCCGCAGAGCGTGTGCGCCTGGAGCAAGCCGCACTCGCCAAGCAAATCCGCAGTGAGGTGGAGAATGCCCGGAAAGAAATGCAGACCAGCTATGATCTCGCGCACGAGACCCGCGACAAGCTGCTGCCGCTCGTGATCGAGCAGACTGGCAAGCTCGAAAAAGCTTACGAGAGCGGCCAGACCGACCTGCTCACCATTCTCCGCGCCCGTGAGCAGCGCCTGCAACTCGAAGCCGCTGCGCTTGATGCCGTGCGTGATTTCCACCTCGCGCGCATCCGCTACGAGGCTGCCATCGGCAAACACGCTCCTGCTGCTCCGGCTGCTCTACCTGCATCGAGAAAGCGCTAATGACTTCGCAATCCCCACATTGATTTCCCCATTATGAAACGACCCCTTGCCCCACTGTTCCTCTACCTTGCCCTCTCTGGCCTCGCTTTTGCCGAGAGCGATCCGAAACGCGCAACCAACACCGTCGTGCTCGACGAGACCGGGGTGAAAAACCTCCGCATCGAAACCGTCGAGGTCGAGGAAACCGACTTTGAGGCCACCATCTTTTCGTTGGGCCGGATCGAGGCCATTCCCAGCAAAATCGCCGCTGTAAGCAGCCGCATTCCAGGGCGCATCATTGAGCTAAAAGTCTCGCCCGGAGACACGGTGAAGCTGGGCGATGAGGTGGCGAAGATCGAGAGCCGCCAGCCCGGTGATCCGCCACCTGTAATTCCGCTCAAAGCTCCGATAGCTGGCCTCGTCACGCATGTGGACGCACGGCTAGGCGATCCCATAGACCCCGAGAAAGCCATGCTGGAGATCACTGATCTCAGCGAGGTCTATGCCGTGGCCCGCGTGCCGGAGCATCAGGCAGGACGCATGAAGCCAGGCACCGTCGCGCACATCAAAGTCGCTGCTTTGCCCAATGAAAAGTTCGAGGGTGAGCTACTCCGTTTCGGCACCAGCGCGGACAAGGCCAGCGGCACCATCGACGCCATCTTCCGCCTGCCGAACACCGGCGGCCAGCTCCGCGCCGACATGCGTGCGGAGTTCAGCATTGTGATGAGCAAGCGCAGCAACGTGGTCAGCGTGCCACGCGCCGCCTTGCAGGGCGAGGCATCGAACCGCTTTGTCTATGTGAAGGACTTCGACCTCACGAATGCCTTCGTGAAAACGCCGGTCACTGTGGGCGAGATCAATGATCGCTTTGTCGAGATCACCAACGGTTTGCTGCCAGCGGATGAAGTCGTCACGCGTGGCGCATACTCACTCTCCTTTGCCGGAGCCAGCAGTGTCTCTCTCAAAGAAGCATTGGATGCCGCGCACGGCCATGAACACGCCGCTGATGGCGGTGAGCTGACACCCGAGAAGAAAGCCGAGATGGCCGCCAAACAAGGCGGTGACACTCATGGGCATGAGGAATCTGGCGAAGCCAGCTCTCGCTGGATGTATGCCACAGGCGTTCTCTTTGTCCTGCTGCTGCTTGCCATTTTCACCAAGAAGGGCCGTGCCGATGACGACAGCGACACCCCGGCTGCCACCCCCAACAAGAAGGAGGCACACTAGTATGCTGAACAAAATGATTCAGTGGGCGCTCGCCAGCCGGGCGCTCATCATCGGCGTCTCGCTCATCCTTATGGTGATGGGCTTGAAGACGGCCACCGAGCTGCCGGTCGAGGTGCTGCCAGACCTCACCAAGCCCACCGTCATCATCTTGACGGAATCACCCGGCCTCGCGCCGGAGGAGGTCGAGACGCGGGTCACCCAGCCCATTGAAACCGCCCTCATGGGTGTGGCCGGCCTGACTCGTCTGCGCTCCAACTCCGACGTGGCCCTGTCCCTTGTGTATGCCGAGTTCGGCTGGGACATGGACATCTACAAGGCACGCATGTTCGTGCAGGAACGGCTACAGGCCGCACGCGGCCAGCTTCCCGAGGGTGTGCAGCCCTTCATGACACCGGTAGCCTCGCTCATGGGCGAGATTTTGCTCGTCGGTGTGCGCTCCACGATCAAGGAAGGCGAGGCTGGCTACCTGCCGCCGCGTGAGGTGCGTTCGATTGCTGATTGGACGATCATGCGTCGTCTGAAAAGCGTTCCCGGCATCGCCGAAATCCTCAACATGGGCGGCGGCGTGAAGCGCATCGAGATTCAGCCCGATCCCTTCAAGATGCAGGCCAACGGCGTCAGCTTTGACGAGCTGGAGCAGGCCGCCGCCGAGGCTGCCAGCACCACCACTGGAGGCTTTATCAACACCGGCTCCACCGAGATCATGGTGCGCAATCTCGCCATGACCGTCGAGCTGGATGACATCGCCCGCACGGCCATCAAGAAGGTCAATGACCGCCCCATCGCCATCGGTGACGTAGCCAATGTGGTCTGGGGCATCGAGCCGATGCGCGGGGATGCCACCGTGAGCCAGACACCGGAGAAATCACCGACCTACGGGGTGATCATGTCCATCACCAAGTCTCCCGGCTTTGATACTCGTGCGCTGACGGATCAGGTGAAAGCGGCGCTGCAAGAGCTCAACGCCAGCTTTCCGCCGGGTGTCGAAACCACGCTGCTGTTCCAGCAAAAAGACTTCATTGATAACGCCATTGGTAATCTCACTGAGGCCATTCGTGATGGAGCCATCATGGTCACGATCATCTTGTTCCTGTTCCTGCTGAACTTCCGCACCACCTTCATCACCCTGATGGCGATGCCGCTGTCCTTTGGCATCACCATGCTGGTCTTCAAATGGTTCGGCATCAGCGTGAATTCGATGACGCTCGGCGGCCTCGCCGTCGCCATCGGCATGGTGGTGGATGATGCGATTGTGGATGTGGAAAACGTCTTCCGGCGGTTGCGGGAGAACGCAGCCCTGCCTCACCCGCACCCGAAGTTGCAGGTCATCGGCAGAGCCTCGGGCGAGGTGCGAAACTCCATCCTCTACGCCACCGTGCTCATCATTTTGGTGTTCCTGCCTCTGCTTGGCTTGACCGGTGTGGAAGGCAAGCTCTTTGCCCCCATCGCCATCGCCACGATCATTTCGATGATTGCCTCCTTCGTCGTCTCGCTCACGGCGATCCCGGTGCTCTGCTCCATCTTGTTAAATCCGAAGCACGGCCACGAGCACAAAGACGGCTTCCTCACACGCGGCATGAAGTGGCTTCTGGAGCATACGCTGCTGCGTTTTGGCCTCAGCCAGCCGCTCGTCATGCTGGGCATCGTGCTGATGATCGTTATCGTCGCGTTCTCGTTATATCCCAAGATGAACAAGGACTTCCTGCCCAAGTTCCAGGAGGAAACAGCCCTAGTCGCAGCCACGGCGGCTCCCGGCACCTCGCTGGAGGAGATGAACAAAATCTCTGACGTGCTGGAGCAGCAGATTCTATCCGTCGAAGGTGTCTCTAAAGTGGGTCGTCGTTTGGGCCGTGCCGAACGTGGCGATCATGTCGTCCCTGTTTCCACGGCTGAATTCGACGTGGATTTCCGCAAAGGTGAAGGAGATGGCGAGGGCCATTCCAAGGAAGGCCGTGGCCGCAAAGAGATCATCGCAGACATCACCAAGAAGCTTAAAACCGTGCCTGGTGTCTTCGCCGTTGTC
This sequence comes from Verrucomicrobiaceae bacterium, assembly GCA_021151605.1. GTDB lineage: Bacteria > Verrucomicrobiota > Verrucomicrobiia > Verrucomicrobiales > Verrucomicrobiaceae > Prosthecobacter. The sequence goes on along the minus strand of JAGKWZ010000049.1, from coordinate 1,646 downwards.
AGCGGCCCGCTGGCGGACCGCATCGGTCACATGATGAGCGGCGTGTCCGCGCCCGTCGCCATCAAGATCTTCGGCCCCGATCTCGACAAGCTCCGCCAGATTGGCATCGAGATTCAGACCATCGCCAAGACCATTCCCGGCTTTGAAGACTGCAAGCTCGATCAGACCTCCAGCATCCCGCAGCTCCGCATCGAGGCCGACCGCGACCGCGCCAAAGCCTACGGCATCGCCCCCGGCAAGCTCAACGACCAGCTCTCCGCCCTGATCGGCGGCAAAGAAGTCGCCGAGCTGCGGGAAGGCCAGCGCCGGGTAAGCCTCGTCATGCGCCTGCCTGTTGAATGGCGTGATTCACCGGACAAGATCGCCGAACTGCCCATGGAAGCCGGTGAAGGCCAGCGCATCCCGCTTTCCCTTGTCGCCGACGTGCGCGAGGCCAAGGGGCCGAACGTCATCTTCCGTGAAAATAGCCAGCGCCGCTTCGCCCTCGCCATCAAACCCACCGTGCAGGACGTGTCGAACCTCGTCGTCAAAATGCGGGATGAAGTCACCGAAAAGGTCAAGCTGCCGGAAGGTTACTTCATCACCTTCGAGGGGGAGTTCCAGGCGCAGAAAGAGGCCACACAGCGCATCGCCACCTTCACCCTCGTGGTGCTCGCCGTGATCGCCTTCTTGCTCTACGGCTACTTCCGCACGCCGTTCTTCGCCATCCAGGTGCTGTGTGACATCCCGCTCGCCCTCGTCGGTGGTCTGGTCTTCACCTACTTCAAGCTGAACAACATCAGCATCGCCACGCTCGTTGGCTTCATCGCCGTGGCCGGTGTCGCCGCTCGGAACAGCATCATGCTCATCAGCCACTACCTGCACCTCATGCAGCATGAGGGCGAGAGCTTCACGAAGAAGATGGTCATTCGCGGCACCAAAGAACGTCTCGTCCCCGTGCTCATGACCGCGCTTGCCGCAGGCATCGGTCTCATCCCGCTCGTGCTCGCCGCCGATCAGCCGGGCAAGGAAATCCTCCACCCCGTCGCCGTCGTCATCGTCGGTGGCCTCATCACCAGCACCCTGCTCGGCCTCGGCGTCACGCCCACCGTGTTTTACACTTTTGGTCGGAAGGCCGCCGCCAACGCCCTCGCCAATGACGCGCCCGCATCCCATTAAATTTCCAAACGGCGGCGGCTGCAAACGCTCCTGCCGCAAGGCAAAACCAACCCTAACCAAGCAAACAAGCCATGAAAACAATCCTGCTCATCTTCGGTCTCGTGTTCGCCGGTCTGCCATTCCTGAAAGCTGATGATCCAAAGGCCGGCTACCACGGCATGGCTGGTCCCAGCGGCGGACGCCTGCTCGTGGAAATGGAGCCGCACGTCGAGTTCTTCGTCACCGACACGAAGAAAGTGGAAATCCGTTTTGTCGGACTTGCCAACATCGTGATGCCGCCAGGTGAGCAGGAGGTCAGGGTTATCATTGGCGAGGGCGACAAGGCTGCCACACTCACCTTCACCCGGACGGGCGACAAGCTCGTCTCAGACCAGCCTGTGCCCGCTGGCAGTGACCTCCCCGTCGTCGTGCAAATCTACGCCAAGGCGGGTGCCAAGCCCATGACCGAGAGCTTCAAGCTGAACCTCACCCTATGCCCCGCTGGCAAG
>JAGKWZ010000340.1 GCA_021151605.1 Verrucomicrobiaceae bacterium | reverse complement strand
GGCCAGCGGAGGTGCCAGGGAGGCGTCGATGACGAAGTCGAACTTCATTGGCGAGCCGAGAATCTCCTCTGCGATGCTTTCGAGGAACTTTTTCTGATTGTCGCGATTCAGGCTGTCCTTCGCATGCTCCTCCGTGGTGGGGAAGCCGACCTTGATCGTGCCTCGGGAGATGGAGAGCACTGTGCCCACCTTCACCCAGCTCACCACCAGCGCCCGCCGCTCTTGCACGATTGCGGTGAAGTCGGTCCAGAACTGCTCCTTGTCGATGCTCGTCAGTTCTGGGGCAGTTGCCTTGGTAGGTTCAGGTTTGGGCGCAGGGGCCGCGATAGGGGCTGGCTTCGGCTCAGGAGCGGCGGCAAATGTCGCTACAGGCTCGGGAGAAGCCTCGATCCAAGGGGCGAGTTCAGGCTTCGGCTCAGGAGCTCGGTTGTAAACAGGGGTCGGCTCGGCCACGACGGATGGCGCAGCCTTCACGGGCGCGGCAGCACGGGCGGTGACGACCGGACGCGGGGCAGGCTTCGGCAGACCTTCCGTGCTGCCGCTGTCCAGGGCCTCGATCACATCACTCAGGCTGACCTCATTGAAATGCTGCACGGCCTGGATCACGCCGAGCTCCAGGTGCAGGCGCTTGTTCGTGGCCCAGCGCATCCGCGCATCCACTTCCGCCAGTCCATCCACCACGCGCAGGAGCTGCTCGGTGGAGGCCATCTGGCATTGATTCGTCACCATCTGGGCGATATCTGGCTCCAGGTCCTCCGCACCGGCTTCCGGGTCGGCCTGGCTCACGAGCACGGTGCGCAGGTGCTGAATGAGGTCGCTGAGGAGCTTGCCGAGGTCTTTGCCCGCCTCGCTGGTATCATGGACGAGCTGAAGGGCACCCACAGTGTCACTTTCCAAAATCCGCTGCACCAGTTCCGCTACCGTCTGCACGGAGGTGAAGCCAAAGATCTCCAGCACGTCCTGCTCGCGGATCTTGTTTCCGCAGAAGGCCACGAGCTGATCCATCATGGACTGGGCATCGCGCATCCCGCCGTCTGCCCCTTTGCCGATGGCAAAGGCCGCCTTCTCATCCAGGTCCACGCCTTCCTCGCTGGCGATGTGTAGCAGGTGTTTGGCGATGATTTGCAGCGGAATGCGGCGCAGGTCGAAGCGCTGGCAGCGGCTGATGATCGTGGGCAGGATCTTGTTCGCCTCCGTGGTGGCAAAGATGAACTTAACATGCGGCGGCGGCTCTTCCAGGGTCTTCAGCAGCGCGTTGAAAGCTGCCGTGGAGAGCATGTGGACCTCATCGATGTAGTAAATTTTATACCGGCAGCGGGAGGGCGCATACTTCACGCTCTCGCGGAGGTCGCGAACCTGATCCACGCCGTTGTTGCTGGCACCGTCGATCTCCATCACGTCCAGGCAATTGCCCTCGGCGATCTCTTTGCAGAGCGGATCTTCGGGGTCGAAGTCGATGCTCGGACCGTTCGGGCAGTTCAGAGCCTTGGCAAAGATGCGTGCGGTGGACGTTTTCCCCGTGCCACGGGGGCCGACGAAGAGATAAGCATGGGCCAGCCGATCCTGCGCGATGGCATTGCGAAGGGTGCGGACGACGTGCTCCTGGCCGAGCACATCGGCGAATGTCTTGGGGCGATACTTGCGGGCGAAAACCTGGTAACTCACACCCCGAGACTAGCGATGGTGTACTGGCGTGGCGAGGGGATTTTTGGTGTTCACTGCTTTATGAAGTTCCGCCTCTTTGCCTTGGTGCTTGGCAGCCTGCTCACCTTCCTTTAACTTGAAGCTATGAATCTACCCGTCTCCTCCCTGGCTCAGGCCAAGCTCGTCCTGGACCGCGAGCGTGCCGAACTCCAGCCAAGCGCCACTTTGGATAAAAAACTCTATGTCAAACGTGGAGACGAGGTCTTTGACGAACTCTTGACGGAAGCCGAAACCGCCAAAGCCAGTGGACGCCCTTTTCAGTGGTTTTACACCGGCCACACGGGCGCGGGTAAATCCACGGAGATCAACCGTCTCAAGACCGAGAAGCGTCTCACCGAACTCTACATTCCTCAGGTTTACCGGGTGAAAGACAGCCTGGATATCAATGATCTCGACTTTGCCGATCTCCTGCTCGCCATCGCCCAGTCTGTGGTATCTGTAGCAAACCGTCATGAGATCAAAATCCCCAAAGATCTGGAGCGTCGTATTTTGGAATGGGACACTGAGATCTCGTCTGAGCAATCCAGGGAGAAGGCCGGGAATTTGAAAGGCGGAGTAGCTGTTGAAGCCCTCTTTACCAAGTTCTCCGGTGAGATTCAGGTCGGCGGCAGTCAAAAGAAAACCATCCGCCAGAAGCTGCGCGACCGGCTCACGGACTTCATCGCCCTCATCAACGAACTGGTTGCCTCCATTGAGGAAAAGGAGAAGCGCAAAGTCCTCGTCATTCTCGATACGATGGATCACGTCGATCAAAAGCCCATCCGCGACATCTTCACGCAGCACTGGTCCAGCATCTCACGGCCAAAGGTTTCCCTGCTGATCGTCGCCCCGCTCTTCATCATTCACATGCAGGAGCTGATGGCCGAGGTGCAGGACAATTACACCCTGCTGCCAAACATCCGCGTCCATCGAAGCCCCGGCAGCGAGGAACTCGATGCGGATGGCTTCAAGTTCTTCAAGGAGGTGATCCGCCGTCTTGCTAGCCTGGACCTGTTCACCGCCGAGGCCCTGGAGGCCATCTTCCGTCTCTCGGGCGGTATGTTGCGGGACATGATCGGCATCGCTGGGATAATCCCGAAGGCAAGGTGCAGCCAAAGCACGTCCAGAAGGTCTTCGACACTCGTGTCGCCCACTTCCGCCGTCTGTTGTCGAAGAACGACTACAAAACCCTCCAGGAGATTGCCGACAATCCGTATCCCCTGGGTATTGATGGCATGGCGGCGCTGCTGCATTTGAAAGCCATCCTTTAATTCCCCAATGGCGAGGGCTGGTATGAGGTGCATCCGGCGGTGAAAGCCATCCTGGATAAAGCCGCCGCCTCTGCCTCGAAGTAATGTCTCCCGATTCCAAGGAACTCATCGCCAGTTTTGCTGATCCGCTGCTAGATCGGCAGAGACTTGGCAAACCTTCCCTGGGCATCGTTTACTATCCGGGGGATGCCCCCCCCCTCCGCGTGGTCTGAGGCTCTGGGAGATTACTTCCGCCAACGAGGCACCTACATGGAGCACCTCCGCATCGGTGATCTGGGCGATGCTCCCGCCCACAATCTCCTGCGAAGGCACATGGCTGCGGATCATCTCTTCTCCATCGTCATCACTCCGGACGATCTCCCAGATGCCGCTCTGACCTCGGGAACGTCCGTGGCGATGCTGAACATCCACCGTGACTCGTTCCGGGATGCCAACCTAGGTCTTCTCCTCTGGGTGCCTCTTCAACGTGCGCGGAGGTTCATGGACCTCGCCTCGAACTTGAGCGACTACCGCACGGCGGAGTTGGAGCTTCCATCCACCTCACCTGATGCCAGCCAAGCTCTGACAAAGGGAGGCGAGGCAAAGACGGCCAGCACTCTGCACAACCTTCCTTTTCGCTCTCTCGGCAGCGGTTTTGTCGGAAGGCAGACGGAGATGCAGCAGTTGCATGATCTTCTGGCCTCAAGCGGAAGTGGGGCCATCACAGACACCCTCGCCTTAGAGGGACTGGGAGGTGTCGGCAAGACGCGACTCGCCATCGAGTATGCCTGGTCGCATCTGGCAGACTACACGCACATCTTCCTGATCCGTGCCGATTCCCCGGAGTCCACCCGCAGTGGTCTTGCCGGGCTGGCAGGGCCTGAGTGGCTTGGACTTCCCGGCGGCGTGGAGTCCCCGGAGAGTGAGCGCCTGGAGTCCGTGCTGACTTGGCTGGGGCAGCATCCGAAATGGCTGCTCATCCTCGACAATGCGGATGATCCCAAGGCCGCCGCTTATGTCTCCGACCATCTTTTGCCGCGCCTCAAGACGGGCCATGTCCTGCTCACCACCCGTTATCAGCGTTGGGGCGGTCAGGTACAAGGGCTTAAGCTCTCTCCTCTGCTGGAGGACGATGCCACTGTATGGCTGCTGAATGCCACCACCCAGCACCGTGCCGCCGGGGTGGACGATGCCGCACATGCCCGTGCCATCGTGCAAGCCGTCGCCGGACTGCCCCTCGCCGTCGAGCAGATCGCCGCCTGGATCAGTCATCACGGCAGTTCGCTGCGGGAGACTCTGCAAAACCTCCAACAGGAAGACAGCGCCCTGCTCTCCTGGTTTGATCCTCGGGAGATCAGCTACCCTCGCCCAGTCGCCGCTGTGTGGCAGCAGACCGTCAGCCTGCTTTCCAAAGAGGAAGCCGCCGTTGTCCGGCTCCTCGCCCATCTTTCCCCGCAGCCCGTCCCCGACTTTTTCCTCACTGAGGCCCAGCTTCCCGGCATGGAGGAAAAAGCCGACCTCTGGCCCATCGTGCGTCGGCTTCAGGATCGCAGTATTTTAACGGAGCGTGACGACCGCGCCACCCAGCTCCATCGGCTCTGGATTGAGCTGGAGAGAAGGAGGACGCCAAAGGTGGAACAGCCGCTGTGGATCATTGCGGCGCTTGGGTTGATGAAGAGAGCGCTACCGCTGGAGGTGGATGATGTGCGGACATGGCCGAGGATGCAGTTGCTGGAGGCGCATTGTCAGCAGTTGATTGAGTCAACTGTGCATCAATCGGCCCACTCGCTTGAGAGAAATACATGGAGTAAGGCTGCCCGTGGCCTGATCTTAGTTCTGAACCAATTGGGACTGTTTTGGAAATCGCAAGACCGTTTAGCCGAGTCGGAGCCATTGTTTCGAAAATCATTGGCCTTGTGTGAAACCGAATACGGAGAGCATAGTCCACGAGTTGTTAATGCATTGGGGAATCTGGCGGCCTTACTTGAGTAAACCGGCCGACTGGAAGAAGCCGAACAACTCCTCCAACTGGCGTTGGCCATTTGTGATGTCAGCCTGGATTCCTCGCATCCATTATTGGCGATGGTTTTAAACAATCTTGTCCAAGTTTTGCAGAGCACGGGGCGGTTGAGCGAGGCTGAAACTATGATGAGACGTGCTCTGAATTTGTTCGAGAGTATTTACGGACCTGACCATCGTAAAATGGCGACGGCACTGAATAATCTGGCGAGGGTCTATCAAGATCGCGGCAAGCTGGCTGAAGCTGAGCCGTTAATGCGTCGAGCCTTAGAGATTGATCAGACTAGCTATGGCTCTTGCCATCCAGAAATTGCGACTGACTTAAACAACCTTGCATCCGTGCTTCGCCAACTTGAGCGCCACGAAGAGGCGGAACAGATCATGCGGCGTGCTCTAGAAATTGATAAGGCAAACCTTCCTCAAGATCATCCCGAAATTGCAACAGACCTCGGCAATCTTGGCAAGATCCTGTTTGAAATAGGGCGCGTAACGGAGGCACTGCCATTGATGCGAGAGGCATTACGTATCTATTTTGAAGCAGCCAACCGTAGTGGTCATGAGCATCGCTACTTGCGTGGCAACCTTCAGCTATATGTCGGCATCTGCCATCACATGGGGATGAATGCTCAGTTAATTTGTAAGAGTATTTTCGAGATCGGTAGTGAGGCGGGATGGGACAATACTCGAATCGAACAGATGCTGTCAGAGGTCTTTCGTTAGTCGAATTTCGCCTAGCTGAAAAAGAAGACTCACCCCACCTCCACCCGCACGACAGGACTCGGGTGGGTCTCTCTGCGGGTGTTGGCGGCGATGATACGAGCTTCGATCACGAGGCCGGGCTGGAGTCTGGTGAGGGTGGTTTCGAGGCTGCGGACGGTTTTGAAGGAGACAAAATCAGGACTGCCGGGCTGGCGAAGCTGGAGACGGTAGCGGGTGGCGTGGGGGGCGCGGGGCCAGGAGAAGTGGACACGTCCGCTACCCTGTGGCGTGGCGGTGAGTTCGTTCACGG
>JAGKWZ010000048.1 GCA_021151605.1 Verrucomicrobiaceae bacterium | reverse complement strand
TCTTGCGGCATTGTGCGCGGCAGTGGGAAATTTTTCATTCCGCTCCGTCGGCCTCCCCAGAATCGCCAGCTTCACCACCTGCGGTGCCTGAATTTCCAGAGAGTGTCGAGGTGGATGTCCTGCCCTCTTTGGAGAAAGAGCCGGGAGGGGACATTCCTCTTTTGACTGAAACTCTGCGTCTGCCTTCCCCTGCCCTGCCCGTGCTGTTTGATGACCAGACCGCGAGTGAGGTGCAAACCATGGCCGAGAGTCTTACCGAGCCACTGGCCGCCTTGCCACAGGATGAGGAGCCAGCGCGGTTTATCGACCCCGCCCCGCCGGAAATCTTGGAGGAGCCTGTGGCTCCGGCTAATTCAAACGGACAGCACCCCAAGATCCACGTCGAAGATACCGGCAGTCTCGAGGACTGGACAGGAAAAGCCGGGACGAACGGGAGTGATCTCGGCGCTGCCTCCACGACAGATGCATTTGTCAAACTTCGGGAAATGCTGGCCCGGCTGCGCCAGCCGGGAAAGGCGACTTCCCCCCTCGCTGCCGAAGGGCAAAACATCAGCCCACCCGCACCCGCTCCAGAGGCCCACGCGGCACCCAGCGGGTCTCCTTTCCGGCTGAAGACCTTGGTAGGCCAGCCTCCGCCGCCTCAGCCATCTGCGCCCTCGGCCTCTCCCTTTCAAGTCGCCACTGGCAACGTACCTAGTGCTGGAAATGTCGCAGCGCTGGTCGCCTCAACCGACCTTCTCCAGGGGCGATTCCAGGTCCTGCGACAGCAATTGCAAGCTGAGGCACTGACTCAGCCGCTGGATTACGGCCGACTCGCAGATCTCATCCGCCTCGCAGGCCGCCGTTTCCCGCTTGTGCGCTTTAGTGAGCATGAACTGCCCGGGCTCAACGGACGCTTCGCCTTTTACTGGTCGCTCCAGGGAGTGGAGATCCTTTTCGGACTCGCCCCATTCAATGACGTCGCCTACTGGCGGACCCTCAGCACCTTCGCTGCTGGTCGAGTGACGGATCTTGCCGCTCAGGCTGAGCAAGAAGGCGGGGCGGCACCGAAATTAAAACTCGTCGGCTTTAAATCGGAGAGGGAGCAATTCTCCTGGCAGAGTCTGCAAAACAGCCAGGTGCTGCCTGAGCCAATCCGCCAGATCACCGACATCGTGCATCTCGATACCGATGGGCTCTCCTGCCTCTATGCAATGCAGAGGATCATCAAGGAGTCCGAGTCCGGCGTCCTCCAGGCCGAGCCAGCCAAGGTCATCGGCGTCCTCGCCCGCGAGCTGGATTTCTTCTGGAAACGCATCACCCGGCTGATTTAGCCCCTAAAGAAGGGGACTGAAGTCTCTCCAAACGTCATCCAGGTCTTGTCATCGTGGATCGTTCCTGACAAATTCATCGCTCGCATGAAAATCATCCTCACTTGCCTTCTCGTTTTCACTACCGCTGCCAGCGCCCTGGCGCAGGGAGCCTTCAACGGCACTGCCGGACTTCAGCTCTACAGCCTCCGCAGCCAGTTCAAGCTGCGCGGCGTGCCGTGGACGCTGGATCGGGTAAAGTCCTTTGGCATTACCGAAGTGGAGCTGGCAGGCACCTACGATCTCACACCAGCGCAGTTCAAAGCAGAACTCGACCAACGCGGCCTCGTCCCAGTAAGCGGCCACTTCCCTTACGGCCGCTACAAAAACGACCTCGAAAAAGTGGTCGCCGAGGCAAAAACACTGGGTCTGAAATATGCAGGCTGTGCCTGGATCGATCACAAAGGCAGCTTTGACGAAGCCGAGTGCCAGGATGCCATCTCCACCTTTAACAAAGCGGGGGAAGCACTCGCCGCAGCCGGTATCAGCTTCTTTTACCACTGTCACGGCTACGAATTTGAAAAGCACCCAGCAGGCACCTTGATGGACGTGCTCATCACAGGCACTAAGCCGGAACATGTGAGTTATGAAATGGATGTCCTGTGGGTCGTCTTCCCTGGGCAGGACCCCGCTGCTCTGCTGGAGAAATACCCTGCACGCTGGAAGCTCATGCATCTGAAGGATCTCAAAAAAGGCGTGGCCACTGGCTCACTCAGCGGAGGCACAGACGTGAGCAACGACGTCACGCTCGGCACCGGCCAGATGAACTGGCAGGCCATCTTCACAGCAGCGCAAAAGGTCGGAGTGAAGCACTACTTCATCGAAGACGAATCTCCAACCTCTGAGGAGCAGATCCCTGCTAGCCTGGGTTTCCTGAAAAGCCTCAAGTGGTAAGCGGAATCAAATCCACATCATGTTTTTTGCTTGATGCCAAGCGCCCAGTCCAAGCATAGATTTGGAGTCTTACCCAACCCACTCTTCAAAAACCGTGCCAGACCGCGCCCATAGTCCCACCTCCACGCAGCCAGTGCTAAATCTCCTCGCTGAAGGCAGGCATGATGAAGCCCTGAAGGCTGCCACAGCGTCATTAATGGAGGCGCGCAATGACGGAACCGAAGGCGACGAACATATCGCCAAGCTCTGCCAGGCGCTGCAGACGCTCGGGGATGTAAAGCGCGAGCTCAATCAGATCGATGAAGCAGAAGCCTGCTACCAGGAAGGCCTGGAACTGGCGGGGGACCGCCCTGACCTTCTCGGCGAACGCGCCAGGCTGAGCATGCAGCTAGCTACCTTGTTGGACTTTAATGGGAGCGAAGCCAAAGCAGCGCCGCTTTATGAACAGGCTGCTGCTGACTTCGAAGCGCTCTCGCCGCCAGATGATCTGACAGCGGCGCAACTCCGCAACAATCTGGCCATGATCTACAAGGGCCTGGGCAAATTTGCCCTCGCCGAGCAGCATTACCTCCGCTCACTGGAAACAATCGAGTTACGGATGGGCCGAGACACCGAGGCCGTGGCCTCTGTTTACAACAATCTTGGCAGCCTCTACTACACGGCCGGCTTCCCAGATGAGGCCAAAAAGATGTTCGCAGAAGGACTGGAGATCCGGGAAAAAATCCTCGGCCCTGATCACCCTGATGTCGCCCAGTCTCTCAGCAACATCGCCACCGCGCGCCATGAGCTTGGCGACAACGTCAGCGCTCTGCTCGACTTCGAGCGCGCTCTGAGGATCCTCGAATCCAACATTCAGGATAAAGCAACAAGTTACGAAGCCGTGGGAAGCGACTACATCGCCCTGCTCGAAGCGCTCAATGAAGACCGGCGGGCAGAGGCGTTCCGCAAACGCCGAGCCAAAGTCCTCTCCACCCTTGAATGAGACTTCCCTTTCCTTGGCGGCGTATCAGAGTGCCCTCCATGAAAGCCCTTCGTCTTTTTTGCCTCTTTTCCTCTCTGTTTTTGCTCGGCTGCGCCAAACCTGACGTCCTCGTCATCGGCACTGACGCCACCTACCCACCCTTTGAGTTTGTGGATGAGAAAGGCAAAATCAGCGGCGTCAGCGTGGCCATCGGGGAGGAGATCGCCAAGAAGTTGGGCAAGCCGGTCGAGTTCCGAAACATCAACTTCGATGGCCTCATCCCCGCGCTGCAAACCGGCCAGATCGACCTCATCATCTCCTCACTCACCGCCAATGAGCAGCGTCGCAAGTCGATCGACTTCTCTGAGCCCTATGTGAAGACCGGCCTCTCCATCCTAGCCGCCAAAGACTCCACCGTGCAGTCCGTGGACGACCTCAAAGCGCCGGGCCGCAAGCTCGCCGTGCGCATCGCCACCACTGGTGAGCAATGGTGCCGCGAGCATGTCCCCGGCGCGAAACTCGTCGCACTCGATACGGACGCCGCCTGCGTCCTCGAAGTCGTCAACGGCACCGTCGATGCCTGGGTGTACGATCAAGTCAGCGTGATGAACTACCACGCCAAGCACGCCGACCGCACCCGCGCCCTGCTCGCTCCGTTGCGCGAAGAAGTCTGGGCCGTCGGCCTCAAAAAGGGCCGCGAAGACCTGAAGGCGACCGTGAATGAAGCCATCGCCCAGATGAAGAAGGAGGGAGCCTTCGCCAAACTCGCCGAGCAATACCTCAGCAAGGAACGCGACATGATGAAGGCACAGGGCCTGCCGTTTGTGTTCGAGTGAGTTCATCCCACCATCCCCATGTCAGACATCGCCGCCAACCTCGAACGCATTCGTGAACGCATCAGCGCCGCCTGTTCCCGGGCAAGACGTGATTTGAACTCCGTGGAGCTCATCGCTGTTTCGAAGACAAAGCCAGCGGAAGTCATTCAGGAAGCAGTCGATGCCGGGCAGCTTTTGTTCGGTGAAAATCGGGTGCAGGAAGTACTGCTGAAAAAGCCGCTGCTGCCCGCAAAGCTGCGCTGGCATCTCATCGGTCCGCTGCAGTCCAACAAAGTCCGCAAGGTGCTTCCCCTGGTCGAGATGATTGAGGCCGTGGATTCTCTCAGCATCGCCAAGGACATCAACCGCATCGCGGGCGAACTCGGCCTGCATCCGAAGGTGCTGCTGGAGATCAATGTCGCCACCGAGTCCTCCAAGCACGGCTTCAGTCCCGTGCAGATCCGGGAGCAGTTGGAGGAGCTTTACGCCCTCGACCGCCTCTACATCCAGGGACTCATGTGCATCCCGCCCTTTGACTCCACGCCGGAGACCTCACGGAAGTACTTCTCCCATCTGCGCGCCCTTCGTGAGGAGTTGGAAAAGCTCGGCGGCGCGCCCTTGCCCGTGCTTTCCATGGGCATGAGCCATGACTTTGAAGTCGCCATCGAAGAGGGTGCCACCCTCGTGCGTGTGGGCACAGCTATCTTTGGCGGACGCTGATCAACCAAGGATCGCCTCCGCCATTCGCAGTGCTTCCGCGTTCGGCTTCACATCGTGGACACGGAAGATCCTGGCACCGAGTTCGCGCATGTGGGCCGTCAGCGCCACCGTCGGCCAGTCACGTGCTTCGAGCGAATCATCGCCCAGCAGTTTGCCGATCATGCTTTTGCGTGAGACACCCACCAGCAGCGGCCTCCCGATTTCCAAAAGCTGCGGCAGCGCGCGCAGCAGCATGACATTTTGCTCCAGCGTCTTGCCAAAGCCAAAACCAGGATCAAGCGCGATGCGTTCCCGCGCGATGCCGATGCTTTCCAGCGTGTGCAGTCGCTCATCAAAATAAGCGCGCACCTCTGCCACCACATCCGAATACTCCGGGTGCTGCTGCATCGTGCGCGGCGTGCCGATCATGTGCATCACCACTAGGCCCGCATCTGTCTCCGCCGCCACGCGGGACATCGCAGGATCACCGCGCAGTCCCGTGACATCATTGATGATGTCCGCCCCGGCGTCCAGCGCCGCACGAGCCACATTCGCCTTCATCGTGTCGATGGAGATCAGCGTCTTCGTCGCGGAGCGCACGGATCGGATCACGGGCAACACGCGGCGCAGCTCCTCCGCCTCGTCCACCGGCTCAGCACCAGGTCGTGTGGACTCGCCGCCGATGTCCAGGATGCCCGCCCCCTCCTGCACCAGTCTCAGGGCATGCTCCACCGCCCGCCCGGTATCCAGGAATCGCCCACCGTCAGAGAATGAATCGGGTGTCACATTCACGATGCCCATGATCAGGCCGCGCTGGCTGAGATCATGGTCGATTCCTTGGATGCGCCAGTTTTGCTTCATGCGTCCATTCGAGTCGGAACTGTCGAAAAGTAAAGCGGTAGCCCCATTCGCGAACACTCGTCTGCATAACTGAGTGTGGCCTCTGCTATTCTCCTTTCCGAAAGCTAGCTACGCGCCGGAAAACCTTCACGGCATGTTAGTTAACGGATCTAAAGTGATGACGCCCAAAGGGTTAACCCAAAACTTTTATGGAATGTATTGACGCAGAATATCGCTTTTGTTTATAAAATCCATAATTCGGTTTTTACTCCATCATGAGCACCCATCCACGATCCAATACCGCCCGTGCCGCCCTGGCGTTATTCGCTTTTTCCCTCACAAGCATCGCCCACGCTCAGAAAAATCACCGTGGCGAATCTTTCCCTGAACAGGCCTTTAACCGAGTCAGCCGTGGCCAGGAGATCCCCGCCGCCCTTGGCTCACAACTGCCTCAGGTCGCAGCATGGTATGATCGCTCGGCGGATGAGCTGCGCGAGATCTGCCAACAGGACAGGCACCTCCGCATGGACCGTCAGGGGCGACTCCATTACGTCTGTGAAGGGCTGCTCCCCTTGCAAAACATGATCGCCAGCGCAGCCACTACCAGCGGCACAGGGACCAGCAGCGGCACACTTTCGGTCACTGATACCTTCCTGCTGCATAGCAAGCCAGGCGCCTCAAAGGTCATCTATCTCGACTTCGATGGCCACACCACCACAGGAACCCTCTGGAACACCAACTTCGCTGGTGGAGCCGACATCATTACTCCGCCCTACAGCACCGATGCCACCGTCACCACGGCCTTTTCCACCGTAGAACTAGATAACATTTACTCCATCTGGCAGCGGGTCTCGGAGGACTTCGCTCCGTTTGACGTCGATGTCACCACGCAGGATCCCGGCGTCGAGGCGCTGAGGAAAACCACCACCTCTGACACTCAGTTTGGTGTCCGCGTCTGCATAGGCGGCAGCTCCAGCACTTGGTATGGGGCCGGTGCAGGTGGGGTGGCCTACTTGAATTCTTTCACCTGGAATTCGGATACCCCCTGCTATGTCTTCACGGATCAGCTCGGCAGCGGAAATGCCAAATACACCGCAGAGGCCGCCAGCCACGAGGCGGGCCACACCTTCAATCTCAGCCACGACGGCCAAGTCGCTTACGGCACAGTCGCTGCCGTCGGCTACTACCAGGGCCATGCCAACTGGGCTCCGATCATGGGTGTAGGCTATTACAAAGAGGTCTCCCAGTGGAGCAAAGGTGAATACCCCTATGCCAACAATCTCCAAGATGACACCGCCATCATTGCCGGAATCGTCGGCTACCGCGCGGATGCGCATGGCGATAGTATCACCACTGCCACCGCCTTGACCGGAAGCAGTCTTACAGCCAGCGGCATCATTGAGAAGCGTGCAGATGCGGATCTCTTTGCCTTCACGACCGGAGCTGGCCCTGTCAGCTTCACCGTCACACCTGCCGCCCCTTCGCCGAACCTTGATGTCCAGCTCGCTCTTTATGATGGCCTCGGGACTCTCATCACCTTTGTCAATCCAACGACCCTCGGAGCCACGCTCAGCACCACTCTCGCTCAGGGCACCTATTACCTCGCCGTCGATGGCATCGGCACTGGCGATCCGCTCACTGCTTACAACGACTACGGCAGCCTTGGGCAATACGCTCTCACCGGCAGCGTCGTGCCACCCACGGGTGCCGTTCCGATCGCAGTCGCAGATAACACCGCTCCCACCTCTGGCATAGCTCCGCTGGCGGTCACCTTCTCCAGCAATGGCAGCTATGATCCCGATGGCAGCATCGCCAGCTACAGCTGGGACTTTGGCAATGGCAGCACCTCCACATCTGCAAATCCTGTCTTCACATACACCACTCCTGGCACCTACACTGCTTCTCTGGTCGTCGTGGACAATACCGGCCTGTCCTCCGTGGCAGATACCGTCACCATCACGGTGCAAAACAACAACTACGTCTATGTGGCGAACATCGCCATGAGCACCAGCACAAGTCGGCAGGGAACGCAGGCCACCGCCACCGTCACCGTGCGGAATCAGAGTGGAGCCGTCGTCTCTGGGGCCACTGTCACCGGTCAGTGGAGCGGTCTCACCAGCGGCACCGTTTCAAAGAGCACCAGCCGTCAGGGGACAGCTGCCCTCACCTCCAGCCGGACGAGAAACTCTGGCACGTTCACCTTCACTGTCACCGGCATATCGATCGCTGGGTCACCTTATTCTCCTGCGAAGAACGTGGAGACCAGTGACTCCATCAGCGTTCCCTGACCCTGTCTGGCTGGAGATCAGTCCTTCTTCAGCATCGCCATCACCACAAAGCCCATCACGAGCCCGCCAAGGCAGATGAGCCAGAAGTTGATCGGCGTATCTGGGAGCTTGCTGTGGATCTCCATGCCGAAGACACTGGCCAGCGCTGTCAGAGGGAGGAAAAGGGCAGCGAGCAGGTTTAAACGATGTGCAGTAGCCGCCATCTGGCGGGCGGTGGCGGCCTGAGCTTCAGCCTGACGAGCGACGGTGAAGTTCAGGCCAAACTGCGCGTCTTGGAGCAGCAACTCTGCATTGCGCTCGATGGCTGCGGCCTGGTCTCGAAGGTTGATGATCTCGCGCTCGGATTTCAGCATTTCACGAGCCTGCTGCATGGCCCGATGCAGACCGCGTGAGCTACGGAGCACGGGCGCGATCTGCTCCAGCACCGTGTGGTATTCCGTAGCGGTGTTGGCCTTGTTTTCGGCCTGTTCAAGCTCGGCGAGTTTGTCATCGAAACTTCGCAGATGCTCCGCCAATCCGGCTAGGCCGGAGCCCTTAAGGTTCGTTTTCCATTCGCCTTCAGGATTGCGCCAGAAGAGGGCTGCCTTCCGCTGGTGCTGATCAGGCTCAGGGAGCTGGTGGAGGATGATGAGCAGATGGCCATCCTCCAGCATAGCGCGCTGCGGGCCAGGTTCACGGCCAAGTCGGCTGCTGATGGCTTCCGGGACATTCCAGAGTTTCGGGAGGAGAGTGCTTTCTGGTTTCATAGGCGCGGCGAGGCTAGCGGGATGATCTGTGAAGGGGAATACAATTTCTGCCGCAGATTCGTCTCCATTAGGCCCGAGGCCTCCAGATGTGCGCCCAGCGAAAGCCAAGTCCTGCTTGTCTGCGAGAGACGTAAGCCCATGGCTAATGCGAAATCTCATTCTCGTCCTTGGTGATCAGCTCGACCGTCACTCGGCGGCTTTTGATGGTTTTGATCCCAAGCAGGACCGTGTCTGGATGGCGGAGGTGGCGGAGGAATCGACGAAGGTCTGGGTGCACAAGGCTCGCATCGTGACCTTTCTGGCGGCGATGCGGCACTTTGCGGCCAAGCTGAGGGCGGAGGGCGTGACGGTGGATTACCGGAAGCTGGAGGATGCTGAGAATGGGGGCTCCTTTTTGGCGGAGCTGGAGTCTGCGGTGGCTCGGCTGAGGCCTGAAAAGCTGATCCTGGTGGAGGCGGGCGAGTGGCAGGTGCGGGAGGATTTTCGCGCGACGGCGAAGAGGCTCGGCATCGAGCTGGATGAGCGGGAGGACCGGCACTTCATGGCAAGCCATGCCGACTTCGAGAAACATGCGAAGGGCCGCAAACAACTGCGGATGGAGTTTTTCTACCGTGAAATGCGGGCCAAGCACGGAGTGCTGATGGACGCAGGCAAGCCGGTGGGTGGTGAGTGGAACTACGACAGCGAGAACCGGAAGAGTTTTGGCAAAGAAGGCCCGCCGCTGAAGGCTGCGCCGAGGCGTTTCCTGCCTGATGGGATCACGCGGGAGGTGATCGCGGTCGTGGAGGCGAAGTTTGGCTCACATCCGGGCAGTCTGGCGGAGTTTGACTGGCCGGTGACGGCGGAGGAGGCTCAGGTGGCGCTGGCGGATTTCATCGAGCACCGGCTGGTGGAGTTTGGAGACTATCAGGACGCGATGTGGACGCGTGAGCCGTGGCTTTTTCACAGTCGGCTGAGCGCGGTGATGAACCTGAAGCTGCTCGATCCACGGGAGGTCATCGCTGCGGCGGAAAAGGCGTATCGCACGGGCAGGGCTCCGCTGGCAGCGGTGGAGGGTTTCATCCGGCAGATCCTGGGCTGGCGTGAGTATGTGCGGGCGATCTACTGGCGCTTCATGCCGGAGTATGTGGGCATGAACGCGCTGGGCTGTGAGCAGCCGCTGCCGAAGTTTTACTGGACTGGCGAGACGGACATGAACTGCCTGCGCGAGGCGATCGGCCAGACGTTGAAGCACGGCTACGCCCACCACATCCAACGGCTGATGGTGACGGGGCTGTTTTCCCTCCTGCTGGGGGTGCGTCCGCATGAGGTGCATGAGTGGTATCTGGCCGTCTATGTGGATGCTATCGAGTGGGTGGAGCTGCCAAACACGCTCGGCATGTCCCAGCATGGCGATGGCGGAATCATGGCCAGCAAGCCCTATATCGCCTCAGGCAAATACATCCAGCGCATGAGCAACTACTGCTCCGGCTGCCGCTACGATCCGGCGAAGTCCACCGGGCCGAATGCCTGCCCTTTCACCACTCTTTACTGGGACTTCCTGATGCGGCATGAGACACGGCTGAAGATGAATCAGCGCATGTCCATGCAGGTGCGGAATGTGGCGAGGCTGACAGAAGTAGAGAAGTCAGCGATTCAAAAGCAGGCGGAGCTTGTCAGGCAGGCATCAGCCGCGTGATGCCAGGTTTCCCAGCCGGGGGGGAAGACCTCAGAACTGGAAGGAGGCACCGAGGTAGAAGTTACGGCCGTAGGCGGGATCGATGCCGTTGGAGGTGATACGGGAGTAGTAGTCTTCGTTGAAGACGTTGTTTAGCCCGGCCATGAGGGTGAAGTTTTTGGTCACGGGCACTTCGGCGGTGAGATCCCAGGTCATATAGGAAGGGATGTCGAAATTGGGGTTGTTGCTGTCTTGGGCTTTGTGATCAGCGACAAAGGTGCCGAGGAAGGACACTTTGACGCCTTTAAGGCCATAGATGAGTCCAGTGCGGACCATGTAGTCGGGGGCGAACTGTGGCGTGCTTCCATCGTTGGGGCCACCTTTGATCTCGGCATTCAAAAGGGTGGTATTAGCATGGAAGCTGAGGCTGCCGAGCTGGGAGGCGAGCTTGGTGCCCTGGAGAGCATCGTAAGCGCCGATGAGGTCCACCTGGAAGGCTCCATCCCAGCCGATGTTGATGCTGCGTCCGGCACTGCCGAGCACGTTGTTGCTGACGGCGAAGCGGTTGTCCTGATCGACGAGGAAGACGCTCGTATCGAAGGTAAACCATTGCCGCGGAGTGCCGCGGTAGCCGAGTTCATAACTCCAGCCGAGCCCTGGATCAGAGTCCGTAACAGTGCTGCCTGGTGTGGCGATGACGGATTCGGTGAAGACGGTGGGGCGGTAACTCTGGGAGATATTGGCGTAGATCTGAGTTTCGGCAGGCAGGTCGTAGGCGATGCCGAGGCCGAAGAGGGGCTGGATATCGTGCTTCGTGACATCGCGCTCGCTCTGGAGCACGCCTGCGGTGTTAAAAGTCTTCGAATGCACGCTTTGCTCGACGCTTTCCAGGCGGAAGCCGGGGGTGATGGTGAGGTCTCCCCAGGTGAATTTGTTTTCCGCGAAGAAGGAGTAGTAAAAGACATCCCGCTGGGAGTCGCCGGTGGTGACACCACTCGAAGCCGCAGGGCCAGAGAGGCCACGCTGGTCGCGGCGTGGGGAGTCCATGAGATAGAACTGCATGCCCGCCGTCAGAGTGTGCTCACCTCCGAGTGCCTGCCAGTCCTGGCGGATGCGTGGCTCAAAGCCGAGGGAGTAGAAGGTCTGGTCTTCGATATTCGACTGCGTGCCTTCCGGGGTGACGCCAAAGGCATTGGTGCCTTGTTGAGTGGAGAGACGCTGACGGTGGCTGTAGCGGTTGTAGTAGCCGGCCCACATTTTGACATCGAGTTCGGTGCCGTCCTGGATTTTATGCTGAAGCTCGGCGGAGACGACGTAGCGGCTGAGGCTGAAAACGTCGTTCGTGCGGGTGGTTTTGTCGCGGTTGCGGACGTAGTCGCTGTAGCTCAGTCCGCCGGGCTCGTCGTTTTCCTGCTCATAGGCATCCACGGCCAAAATCCAGCGCGTGTCGGCATCGACATCATAGGAGATTTTGAAATGGCCGCCATCCAGGTGGTAGTCGCTGTTACTGGTGCGGAAGCCTTCAGATTCGCGGTGGTTGAAGTAGCCGTAGTAGCCGACTTTGCCGACGGTGCCAGTGATGGCCGTGTAGTTGGAAAAGAAGCCATCCGTGCCGCCAATGTTTTGGGTGCGGAAAGAGAAGGGCGTGTTGCGGTCCGGAATGTAGGTGATGTAATTCAGCGTGCCGGCAGGCTGCGGCCCATACATGAGAGAGCCACCACCACGGATGAACTCAATGCGGTCCACCACGTCCAGCGGCGGAGTATAATAGGCTTCCGGATAGCCAAAGGGGTCGGCATGGATGGGGATGCCATCTTTGAGCACCTGCATGAACTGGGTGCGCGCCGGGGTGCCAATACCACGGTAGCCGATGCTGACGAGCGGGGTGGTCTCTTCAGAAATGAGCAGGCCTGGCGTCAGCGCGAGCGCTTGGCGGTAGTTGTTCGCCTGTACTTTAGGCAGGGCGTCGAGGTCGATCACCGTGGCACGTTTGCCCGCGAAGATCTTGGTGCCCTCGACGGGGAGTGGGAATGGATTCTGGACAACAGAGTCGTTCTCGGACTCGCCATAGACAGTGATGGTATCCAGCGTGGTGGCAGCGGTCGGCGGACTTTCCTGAGCACGCAAAGGCAAAGCGAGGCAGGCAAAAAGAGTTGAGAGGAGCTGAGGCTTCATGAGAATTGATGAGACGACGTCTCAAGGATTTGGCGTTCTAATGTAAATGAGAACCAACCGCAACAATTATTTTGCGAAGCTGTCGCAACAACACTTCCACACTCTCAAATTTACCACCCCTCCATATCAGGAAATACTTCCCGATTTGAATCTGAAATTCGTCTTGTGGCAGCACGCCAGCCCGTCCAGCCTACTTTTCGTGTTTGCCCTTATCCGACTTTTTGCTGTCCTTCTTGCCGCTGCACTCATCCCAGGCTGCGGCCTGACGCCTCCGCTCGGAGGGAAACGGCTCCAGACCGATGTTGCTGGAGTAAAGGAAATCGCCCCTGAGAAGTGGGCGGCGCTGCCAGACATAGCACCAAAGGCGGCGACAGGTTGGCTGGCGGACTACAACAGTCCGGCTCTGCAGCGGCTTGTGGAACGCACCATCGCGGCGAATCCGGATCTAAAGGCGGCATCAGCTCGTGTGACCCAGTCACAGGCAGAGACGGTGCAGGCGGGCGCAGCGCTACTGCCGAGCATCAGCGGGAATTATTCGGCCAGCCGTCAGCAGACACCGGCGGACCAGCGCTTCTCCGGGCTAAACTTCATCAACAATCGCTTCCGCCTTCCTCTGAACGTCAGCTGGGAAGTCGATCTCTGGGGCCGGGTGGCGGATGAACGTGGCGCGGCAAAGTCACGACGTTATGCCGCTGAGGAGGATTTTCATGCTGCCCGACTCTCGATGGCGGCCAGCACCGTGCGAACCGCCGTGACTTTGGCAGAGGCGCAGTCGCTGCTGGCTTTGGCCGAGCAAAACGTGAGGACCCGGCGTGTGCAGCTCGGCATCTTGGAGAAGCAGATGGAGCGCGGCCTGGAGCCTGACCGCGCAGCGCTCGATGTCTCACTCGGTCGGGCAGATCTGGCACGGGCGGAGTCCACCGTGCAGCAGCGAAAAGCGTCAGCGGATCAGTCCCGGCGAGCGCTGGAGGTGCTCATGGGCGGCTATCCTGAAGGGACGGAAAAAGGGCTTACCGGTCTGCCGAGTTTGAATCGCCAGATCCCCGCAGGCCTGCCTTCCGAGCTACTGCTGCGTCGGCCCGATTTACGTGCGGCAGAGAGGCGGCTTGAGTCGGCCTTGAAGCTGGAGAGTTCGGCGAAGAAGGCTTTTCTCCCGAGCATCCGCCTGACTGGCGACTATGGCCGCACCTCAGCGGACATTGATGATCTCATGGAGCCGGAAACAGCCATGTGGAGCATCGCCAGCAGCATCACCCAGAGCGTGTTTCAGGGCGGACGAATCATTGCCTCTGTAAAGCTGGCACGGGCGCGATATGAGGAGCAGCTCCAGACCTACACCAGCAGCGTGCTCACCGCTTTCCGGGAGGTGGAGACAGCTTTGGCGGCTGATGCGTTTTTGCGTGATCAGGCCGCCGCATTAAGCCGGTCTGCCGACGAGGCCGAACGGGCAGAGGGACTGGCGCTCGGCCAATATGAAAAAGGTCTGACGGATGTGCTGACCCTTCTAGACACCAGGCAGCGCGCCTTTGATTCACGCAGCGCCCTCATTGCTGTGCAGGCTCAGCGACTGCGGAATCGTGCCGACCTACATCTGGCATTGGGTGGCGAGTTCTGAGAGGCAGCCTCTGTCCAGGACAGCAGTGGAACTTTTTGGCCAGATGCAGAGAAAAAGCTTCTCATCTGGCACGCGCAATGCTTTACACAATCTCGCTTCATGCGGGAGGATCATCTCCGAACGCTAAGCACCCTAAAATCCAAGTCGAACTCTACAACCATGGCCAAATACAAACTCGAATACATCTGGCTCGACGGCTATGAGCCCGTCCGCAACCTCCGCAGCAAGACTCAACTCAAGGACTTCGCCAGCTTCCCTAAGCTCGAAGAACTTCCAGATTGGGGCTTTGACGGCTCCTCCACTCAGCAGGCTCCTGGTGGCAGCTCCGACTGTGTGCTGAAGCCAGTCGCTCTCTATCCAGACAGCACCCGTAAAAATGGCGTGCTGGTCATGTGCGAAGTCTATACTGCCGACGGCACCCCCCACGCCTCCAACGACCGCGCCACCATCCTTGACGATCCAGACGCTTGGTTTGGCTTCGAGCAGGAATACTTCCTCTATCAGGATGGCCGCCCCCTCGGTTTCCCCGAGAACGGCTACCCAGCTCCACAGGGCCCATACTACACGGGCGTGGGCTACAAGAACGTGGGCGACATCGCCCGTCAGATCGTCGAAGAGCACCTCGACATCTGTCTCGACGCCGGCATCAACCACGAAGGCATCAACGCCGAAGTGGCCAAGGGCCAGTGGGAATTCCAGATCTTCGGCAAGGGCTCAAAAGTCTGTGCTGACCAGATTTGGGTCGCTCGTTACATCCTGAACCGTCTTTGCGAGAAGTACGGCATCGATGTCGAGTATCACTGCAAGCCTCTCGGCGCCACCGACTGGAATGGCTCCGGCATGCACGCCAACTTCTCCACGAAGCACATGCGCGAAGTCGGCGGCGAAGCCTACTTCCTCGCCCTCATGGCTCAGTTCGAGAAGAACTGCATGGAGCACATCGCCGTCTATGGTCCTGACAACCACATGCGCCTCACCGGTCTGCATGAGACTCAGAGCATCGACAAATTCTCCTGGGGTATCGCCGACCGCGGTGCTTCCATCCGCGTGCCACACAGCTTCAAGAAAAACGGCTGGAAAGGCTACCTCGAAGACCGTCGTCCGAACAGCCAGGGCAATCCTTACCAGATCGCCTCACGCATCCTCAAGACGATCTCCGAAGTGCCGAAATAAGTTTGGCCGGGTCTCTCAAGACCAGTTTCTCCCATCAAATGCCGCCTGGAAACAGGCGGCGTTTTTTTTGCTACTTTCCCTTTTGCCCTGAAACCATAATTGAGAGTAAAAGCCGATGTATAAATCTAGAAGGATTCGGGTTTGTGGCTGACAACCAACGTTTTAGGCTACTGCTTTTGCATTGTATGCCTTGCATGTGTCTGTCCCAGAGCTGTCCCTTTATCTCCCAACCAATCGCTCTGGCTGATAAGGGTATGTTTGATATGACACAAAAAAGCCCCCCGGTTTGGCCGGAGGGCTTTGAGGTGGTGGAGTGGGTTACTCGGGCAGGATTTGGGTGATGCGGAGCTTGCAGCGGATTTGGTTACTTGAAGTCCAACCAGTCACGAAGAAACTGTCTCCACCGTTTGCCATCTTGTCTCCCATGATCTTGTTCGTGCGCGTGTCGTAGAAGAGGTAGACCGTAGATTGCCCCTTTTGGGGGCTCAGGACGCATATGTCATGGGGATCACCCTGGCCTGGGTTGTCCAACTCAATGACTGAGATTTGGATGGGGATAACGGTGCTAGGAATGCGTGAGTGAATGAATGGGGGAAGCAACACATGCTTGTCACCTTCAGTGAGTGTACGTGTGGTGGCCAGTTCATTGATGCGAACTGTGATCATGAAATCCGCGCCAGAGCCGACATCCAGCTTCTTCGCGGCGGTCTGCTGGATGTCCTCTATCTCCTCTACGACGACTCTCAGAGCGTTCGAAGGCGTCTGCGGCTGATCATTGATGTTCCAAATGCTCCGGCGTTTGCCCTGACTCACCGTCGGGCCTGCTTGGGTGATGAGTTCGTTGTAGATCCATGCTCCATTGGCAGCGCTGTGCATGATGGAGCCGTGGTTATCGATATCCCAGGGCAGGTTGCTACCATAAAATGCCTCGTCGTAGAGCCGGTAGAAGTTTGAGCCGGTGAGGTGATAAGCGTTGGCAGAGTCCCAAGCCAGGAAGCCATCGCTGTCCCATTCGCCGTCTGCTTCGTATTGCACGTAAGGGTCGCCAATAAGGAAATCCACAGCCAAGTCGAGCAGGCGACCATCGGGCGACCATGACGCTGCTAGTGGCCGGGCAGTTGCGGGCCCCACTCCGGCCCAGGGGCTGCTGAAGCGGTCGCCAATGGCGGCTTCTGCGTTTCCCCAAGGGCGCTTTCCTGCTCGTCCATAGCCATACAGGTGCATGACTCCTTCAACCAGATTGAGTGCAGCGGCATCTGATGAAAATCTAGGGCCGGTGATAACATCTATATTGTTAATGGCATGAATGGGGGTTACTTCACCCGCGATGTGTAGCAAGGGGAAGCGACGGCTTTGGTCTATGAAACGTCCGCCTGGGCAGCGGCCTCCAATGGTGAAGATGGGCACAGCGTCTCCGTTGGTCAGACGGCGCTCAACGTTGGGCTTCAAGATGCCTGCGTTATACTCTTTCATGCGCCGCAAATCTTCGAGGCAATCCCGCTTGCCGGACACGGCATCGAGCGCGATTTCAACAAAGTCCGTGGCCTTTTGGTTGATGTCCTCCGATGTGAAATCCAAATCCAAGAAATCTGGGGTGTATTGATTGAACGTATTGAAGAACTGGGTGATCACATTTGTCCCGTTCGACGAAATATAGTTAGCAACGTCACTTGCGGGATCACCAATAAGCGTGCCCTCATGCGGGCCAGCCAGCGTGCAGAGGAGCACCACGCGTTTGCGCAGGTAGTCTGCCTTGGCTCTCTGCTCTGCGGTGAGCTTGTTGCCCCACAAATCTCCTGCACTGGGGTTCGCCAAAATAGTTCGCGCGATGATGCCGCCGAAGCTATGGGTGACGAAGTAGATCTGGGGCTGTTTTGCCTGAGGCAATCCGCCGAAGGCAAGAAGGTAGCTCATATAGATCTCATCAATCGTTTCAGCAACCTGCGGCATCAGGTGCTTGTCTCCTTTGCGGGTATTGATCATCACCATGGTATTGGCACCGCCGCACATGAGGCTGATGTAATTCTTCAAGTAAGCACTGCCTGGATATTCTGGCAGTAGTCCTAAAGGGCTTGTCGGAAAGCAAATCGGTGCCAAATCACCCGAGCTAGCGTCGAGGGTGGCGGGATGCCAATCCGCTGCCATTGGAGTGCGTCCGCGAAAGCCAAGAGTTGTGGGGGTGATGACATTCATCCAGTCACCGTTGACCTCGCCTTGGAGGGCCTTGATGAACTGAAAGCCCCAATAGTGACGGGCATGGCCAGAACCTCCGATTCTCTGGTCGGGGGCCTCACCCTGTTGGGGGGTCACACCGTGCAGCAGCACGACTAGCTTGGGCTTGTTACGATTGAAATAGAAGGGCGCATACCCTGCTGGTGCCAGCTGAATGGGCCCTTGAACGATCTGGGGAATGGGCGCTTGAACGATCTGGGCACTGGTCATCGGTGTGATGGCAAAGAGGGCGCAAGCAGCGGCGAGCGCTCTGTATAAGATTGGTAGTGGTTTCATTGTGATATGGATGTAGGTAAAAAGTTGAAGGTGGGATGGGCCATGGGGTGACCCTGCTGGGTGCTCTAGAAGAAGCTCATGTGGCTGCTGTAGGTGGGGCCGAAGACGACGCCCACGCCTTGGAAGCCACCCGTGCTGAGGATTCCGCGGATGGTGTGTATCTTGCCATTATCAGCTTTCACGGAGCCATTGAAGGTGCCGGTGCTGGGAACCACCGTGAGCTTTAAGCCATTGCTGCTCGGCACGAGAACGTTGACCTTGGCTACCGTCATGTTGACGATCGTCTCCAGTGCAAAGGCATCTCCCGCGTTGAAGGTGGCTCTGGGCAGAGATCCGACATTCAGGAAGGTCATGGCAGCTGTGTTTGCGGCTGGTGCAACGTAAGCCGAGGTGGCAATGATGAATGCCACATCTACCCCACCCGCCAGGATGCCACCTGCTGCCACGGGGCGCTTCAGCCAGCGCACGGTGCTGAGCGAGTTGATGGCCAGAGAGCTGCCAGCGTAGTTGATGTTCGATGCCACGTAGCCTGTGGCGCTGCCTGTCAGGACAGATACGGCGTCATCAGAGTTGAGCGGTCCACTGAAAGTGAAGGCATTGTTGTCCGCTGTGAAGCCGACGCCGGTTACCGTGCCGGTCTTTGCCACGGTGGAGGAGAACAGCATCGCAGAAGGTGTTCCTCTGACTGCGAGGCCATCACTGGTGGTATTGTAGCGCCCGGTCTTGGGGTGCGGGCTGGCGGCAGTCCTTGCTAGGATGGGGTAGCTCTCCCCGGCATGGGCGAGGAGGCTACCGACCTCTTTGATCTCACAACGCAGCAGGTGCATGGCATTCACCGCACGCAGATCCACCACGACGGGACCACCGCTGGTGCGGGGCAGGGTGATGCGGCAGAAGCCCTGGGCATCGAAGCTGCCTTTCACGGGATGGGAGACCATGCCGAGCTGGAGCCTGCCAGTGCAGGAACCGAGGGCGGTGGTCGTGATATCCAGAAGGCCGGGGTCGCGGCTGGTGCTGGAGACATTCGTGAGCACACGGTAGCGGGCGGCGATGGGCTGATAGGCATCGTCATCCTGAATCGTCAGCGTCACGGGGTCACCCACATCGGTCACGCCCTGCAGGCTGGAGAGGTCGATGATGGCGCTTTTGTCTCCGCCAAACTGGGGATCATCTGCCAATGTCACCAGCACGGTGGCCGCACTCTGGCCTGGGCCGAAAACGACCTGGGCTGGCAAATTGGTAAAGGCATCGGCGCTGCTGGCGGGCACGACCCAGGCGCTGGCCTGGCCTGCGAGGGAACCCTTGCGGGTCACGGTGATGTTGAAGCTGTCGCCTTCCGTGACCTTCGTGTTAGGCGTACTCAGGGCGAGGGTGCTGCTGCCGGTGCCATCCGTGATGACCATGAGGAAGGAGGGTTCATCCTCCAGCGTGGCTCCACTGCCTGGATTCGAGAGATCCAGCGTCAGGGACTCATAGTCGTCCGCCACACTGTCTGCGGTGATGCTCACCGGCACCGGTTTAAAGAACTCCCCAGCGGCGAAAGAGAGCGTGGTGGTGGCGATGACTGTAAAATCACTGCCACCCTCCGCTGTGCCATCCGTGGTGGCGTAGTCCACGGTGGCTGCTTCTGCGGCGCTGTTCCGGCGGACCCAGACGGTGGCGGCGCCTGCGTTCTCCAGCGTGAGGCCGTAACCCTCGGGCGTGATGAAGCCGAAGCTGCCAGCACCTGCATTGCTGTTGAGGTTCAAACTGAGCCTTCCCACGGCCGCAGAGGCGCTGTAGGCCACATAATAGAGCTGGGTGCTGGTGGGGCTGAGGACCAGGCTCTTAGCGCTGGAGTCAGGGACGTTGCTTCCCTCTGCGAGAACGGTGAGCCCCGTGAGTGGGTCTCCGGTGAAGAGCACCAAGTTCGTCGCTATCTCGGCACCCGCAGCAGAGGAACCCAGGGTATCCAGCAGCAGAGACGCCTCGGCTGAGGTCAGGGCTGCCCAGGCCACTTTTTGACCTGGGAGATAGCTTTCCTCCTCAGCCGTCGTGGTGAGCTGGCGAAGGTCACTGTGCAGGGCCGCAGGAGTGGTGGTGACGAGAGGTGCCGTGAGGGCGTCATCGGCAAGGTCTCGGTTCACAATGACCGTCAGGCTCGTGGCCACGGCGGCATCCAGTGAGATCAGGACCGTCTGCCCAGCATTGAAGGCGGCACTCGCTCGACGATAGGTGGAGAAGGCGGTGTCCTCCCCTGCGCCAGAGAGTTCACCAAAAGTGCGGCCCTGAAAGGCAGCATCCCAGATCACAATGCGCGGGGTATTGCCAGGCGAGGTGGAGGCCAGCCCGGTGACGAACCCAGTGAAGGGCATGACGAGCCGATACCAAGTCGTGCGTGCCGGGGCGACGCCGTTATAGCCAGGCTCTGCCCTTTCCACCGTGGCGCCAGGCCCTGACTGGTTGGAGAAGGTGACTCGGGTGGTATTGATGACCGTGGCAGAGCCGAGGCCATCATTGATCGGGCGTGCAGCCGTAGCGGCCACACCGTGGCCTGCACTTGCGAGTGCAAGCAGGCAAACCAGATGTTTCAGGGTGTTTAGCTTCATAGATGATGGTGTGTTGTTGTCGGAGTGACGACACCATCCTGACCCGAATCTGATTTTAGCGTATTGGACTTCAGTCCTAGGACTAAAGTCGGATATCCACGCCAACTTCTCCACGAAGCACATGCGCGAAGTCGGCGGCGAAGCTTACTTCCTCGTCCTCATGGCTCAGTTCGAGAAGAACTGCATGGAGCACATCGCCGTCTATGGTCCTGACAACTACATGCGCCGCACCGGTCTGCATGAGACTCAGAGCATCGACAAATTCTCCTGGGGTATCGCCGACCGCGGTGCTTCCATCCGCGCGCCACACAGCTTCAAGAAAAACGGCTGGAAAGGCTACCTCGAAGACCGTCGTCCAAACAGCCGGGGCAATCCTTACCAGATCGCCTCACGCATCCTCAAGACGATCTCCGAAGTGCCGAAATAAGTTAGGCAGGGTCTCTCAAGACCAGTTTCCCCCATCAAACGCCGCCTGGAAACAGGCGGCTTTTTTTTTGCTAAAAAGAAAGGAGAGATACTCTTATCTAAATAATGTCATTATTAAAAACTTAGCATGAAGATAATTCTGCTCGCCCTCATCGCTTCAGCGCCTTTGCCTGCCGTATCAAATCCGCCCATCTCGTCAGGGGGCGAACCACCGAGCCATGGCATCATGGTCGATCATTCTAGCGAAAGCCCCCAACGGGCTGCGCGCGCCGAATTCGGCGTTTCCTCGAAGGATTCCGACCTGATCCAAGCTGACGAAGCCGCACTCGTGCATTCGCCGAAGAACGCCACTGAGCAGCTGACCGTTCATCCTGAGTTGACCGCTCAGCTATTTGCCAGCGAGCCGATGATGGCATCGCCCTCCAGCATCGACATCGACCACAGGGGCCGCGTCTGGGTCTGCGAAGTCATCAATTACCGCAAGCACAATGGCGAACGCGCCGAGGGCGATCGCATCCTCATCCTCGAAGACACCGATGGCGACGCGAAGGCCGACAAATCCACCGTCTTCCACCAGGGCCGCGATGTGGACAGCGCCCATGGCATCTGCGTTCTCGGCAACAAAGCCCTCATCTCCTGCGGCGATGACGTCTTCTGGCTCATTGATGACAACGGCGACGACAAAGCTGACCGCAAAGAACTCATGTTCACGAAGATCGGCGGTGCACAACACGACCACGGTATCCACGCCTTCCACTTCGGCCCCGATGGCCGCCTCTACTTCAATTTCGGTAATGCCTGCAAACAACTCTGCGATGCCAAAGGCAACCTCATCGCCGACATCCACGGCATCAAATGCACCAATCAAAACAACCTGCCCTATCAAGACGGCATGGTCTTCCGCTGCGAACTTGACGGCAGCAAAGTCGAAATGCTTGCCTGGAACTTCCGCAACAACTGGGAAGTCGCCATCGATAGCTTTGGCACGATGTGGCAGTCCGACAACGACGACGACGGCAACAAAGGCGTGCGCATCAACTACCTCATGGAGTTCGGCAATTACGGCTTCAAAGATGAAATGACCGGTGCCGGCTGGCAAGTGCCTCGCATCGGATTGGAGAGCGAGATACCGAGGCGTCACTGGCATCTAAACGACCCCGGTGTCGTCCCGAACATGCTCCAAACCGGTGCCGGCAGCCCCACTGGCATGACCGTCTACGAAGGCGATCTTCTTCCCAGCATTTTCCACGGCCAGCCCATCCACTGCGATGCTGGCCCGAACGTGGTCCGCGCCTACATCACCCAGCCCGATGGCGCGGGCTACAAGGCTGAGATCGTCAACATCATCGAAGGCACCCAGAACCGCTGGTTCCGCCCCAGCGACGTCGCCGTCGCCCCTGATGGCTCCCTCATCGTAGCAGACTGGTATGACCCCGGCGTCGGTGGCCATGGCATGGGTGATGTGACACGTGGCCGCTTGTTCCGTGTCACGACGAAGGCGGCTCTCACATATCAAATCCCCAATTTTAAATTAGACTCACCTGACAGCGCCGTGGCCGCGTTGAAGTCGCCAAATGAAGAAGTGCGGTATCTGGCGTGGAAGGCCTTGCAGAAGCTGGATGGCACGCAGGCGCTCATGAAGCTCTTCGAGAATGTCAAAGCACTCCCACAGCATCGCGCTAGAGCCCTCTGGGCCCAGGCGTCGAATAGTTCCAAACTTGGCTCTGGAGAGCCAAGCTGCTTACAGGCTGCCCTCACCGACCCCGATCCGAACCTCCGCACCACCGCTCTACGTGCGGCCCGCCAGCAATGGGAGCAGGAGGTCCCCGAAAAGATTCGTGAAATCATCGCCAAACTCGTAGCCGACAAATCTCTCGCTGTGCGCCGTGAGGCGGCGATTGCGCTGAGGTTTGACGCTACAGAAGAAGCCTCAAAACTGTGGGCGCAATTGACTCCCAAAAACGAATGGCATCGGGACCGCTTCTTTTTGGAAGCTCAAGGCATCGGCGCAGACCTTCATTGGGCTGGCAGGCTTGCCGCATTATCCGCAACTCCGATCAAATCTTCTGGGAATGTGCGTTCGCTTCAATGGAGAAGCCGAGCTGAAAGCAGTTCTGAGGCATTGGTTTTGATGTCCATGGGAAATCCAGAAGGTCAGTGGGATGATTGGCTTGTGAAACCTGCACAGCGCCTCCGTGCCCTCCAGATTCTGCATACGAAATATCCTGCCGAAGTCGAGCGCGCGGCGCTGACCATCCTGCTCAAAGCCGAGCCTGAAACCGCCCTTGCGGCGACATCACTGCTTGATCGGGGCGTCATCGAGTCAAACACGAATGCCAGGAGGCGTCTTGATGAGATTATCCGACCAGTCATTGGCAAGCCGGAGTTCATCAGCCTTGTAGAGCGGCTGAATCTCAGTGCCTTCAGGCAGGAACTGCTGGACTACATCCTCGCGCATCCTGAGGCGCAGGAGACCATCACTGCGGCGAAACTTCTGGCCGCTGACAAGAATGAGACGGTGGCCTTGCTAAGAAGCACCGATGCCGAAAAAGCAAAGGTTCTGGCCCTGGCTCTAGGCAAGACCAGTGAACGCCACAGCGTGTCTGTTTTGAACGCGGCTTTCAATCCCACGAAGCGTGAGCTGATCTGGAATTCGGTCTATCTTCTTACCTGCACGTTCGTTTTATACTTTGCTGCCTGGCATCTGACACTTGCCATACGACACATCATCAGACAGCAGGCCCAGCGCCTTTCTAAAGCCTCCTTTCTGAAGCCGTCTCCCTGGCTAGGCCTGGGCGGAATGTTGGCCAAAGCTTTCACTCTGCTCCTTTGTTCGTGCGTGTCCTATGCGGCATTCTGGCCTGGGTCGAAGCCAGAACTGCGCCAGGCCATCGTGCAGGCGCTGGCCTTGAGTAGTGAGGGCGGTAAAGCGATCCTGAAACTCAATCAGGATGGCGTGTTGACGCAGGAATTGAAGGAATCAGCGGCACTCGCTCTGAGCCGGAGCGCTGATGCCAGTCTCCGTGATCAGGCTGTTCGCGAGCTGCCTATGCCCGCAGCGCAAGGATTGCACGATTTCCCACCGCTCGCCGACTTGATGAAGGTCAAGGGCGATGATTCGAAGGGGCAATCCATGTTCATGCAGGCTGGTTGCGTGGCCTGTCATCAGGTCAAAGGCCAGTTCATCAACTTCGGCCCCGACCTCTCCCAAATCGGCAACAAGCTGAGCCAGGAAGGCCTCTTCACCGCCATCCTCTACCCCAGTGCCGCCGTGGAGCATAGCTTCAACGGTTTGAGTCTCACGACCAAAGAAGGTCAAATCACCATGGGCTACATCATCAGCGAAACGGCGGATGAAGTCACGTTGCGGATCAATGGCGGAGCTTCGATGGCGATCAAGAAGTCCAGCATCGCGAAGAAGGAGGAGATGCAAGTCTCGCTGATGCCTCCAGGCCTTGCCGCCGCGATTGGCCCGCAGGGTCTGGCAGATCTCGTGGCTTACTTGCAGACGCTCAAGTGATGTATGCGAAAACGTGGTCGGAGCGTGGGAGACATCTTGCGTTCGATGATCCTGGCAGGCATACAGAGACTTCCTGAGATCCTCCCACAGGTTTCATCGCACTGGTAGATCATAAGTATTGAACCAACTTTTCGCTTCATGCAAAAAAGCCTATCCCGCCGTATTCTATGGCTTTTTCAGACCCAGGACCGGCCTGAAGGAGCAGTCACCACACTCGTTTTGGTAATGGTCTGGACGGCTGTTCTTTCGATCCTTTCCGCTTCAAATCCTCTGCCCGTCTGGCTGAAGGTGGCGTTCGCGGCATTCTATGGTTGCCTTTGGTGGCAGGCCCTTTGGTTTCGGCCTGCAGGGGCTGGAAATGCCGGCTGGAGTTCCTGCTGGCGCGGGATGTTGTTTGGTCTGATTTTCGCAGGCGGGGCGGCTTGGGCGGGGGCTTGTGTGTTTGGAGTCTTGGAGTTTCGGAGCATTTCTTTGCCGGGTCTGGTCTTGTTTGCTGCATTGATTGGCAGTTTTCTGCTCGCGGCTGTTCGGCTGGTGTTTGGGTGGCAGCCCGTGTCCCTGCTGGCGCTCGCTGTATTGCTTGGCTTTCCTGAGCTGCCAGCCTTGGCGCATTTTATTCTCAGCAAAATAGGCGGGGCAGGCCAGACTTGGCCTTCATTCATTCCGATACCCCTGGGCCTCATTTTGGCGCTGGTTCTGTATCTCAAGCTGTCCCGACCTGTGGCAGCAGCTTCTAGGGCGAACCGTGGCAGGGTCCTCTTCGCGACTTGGCTCATCGTGCTTGCCCCTGCATGGGGGACAGCGGGCTGGTGGACGGCGCGCTGGGTCCGGCTTCAGCCGACAGAGCGACTGATCGTACACCGGCTGGCTGGGCAGTCTGAGTTTGCAGAGGGCTCTATCCTCAGCCGCGATGGAAAGCGTGTGCTGGCCGGCGTGAGAGATAAGATTCTCAAGCTGTGGGACACGGAATCCGGACGGGAAGTTCGCCGTTTTCAAGAGCCTGCTGACCGAGTGAAAGCCTGTGCCTTCAGTCCAGACGGAAAACGCGTGCTCTCCGCATCCAGCGACAAGACTCTCAAGCTCTGGGATCTGGAAAGCGGTCAGGAAATCCGCCGCTTTATAGGGCATACAAATTACGTAGGAACCTGTCGTTTCAGTGCCGATGGGAAACGCATGCTCTCTGGCTCTGATGATGACACCATCAGGCTCTGGGATGTAGAAAGTGGCCAGGAAATCCGCCGCTTCACAGGCCACACCAAGGATGTCAGTGCCGCTGATTTTAGCCCGGATGAAAAACGCGCCCTCTCGGGTTCCAGCGATAAAACCATCAAGCTCTGGGATGTCGAGACAGGAAAGGAACTCCATATCCTCCAAGGCCACACGGATTTTGTGAGAGCGGCTTCATTCAGTCCTGATGGTCAGTTCGTACTCTCGGCCTCCGATGACCAAACTCTCAGGCTGTGGGATGCAAAAACGGGGCGGGAAGTCCGCAGCCTTCAAGGGCACCGGGGCACCGTGAGAGCCTGCACCTTCAGTCCCGACGGCAGGCATCTGCTCTCAGGTTCTGATGACAATACCCTGAAGCTTTGGAATACCGAAACCGGACGCTGTTTCTTTACTTGGCATGTGAATGCGGGTGTCATGGCGCTGAGCTGGCGCGCAGATTCGCCGAATCTCTGGCCGCATCGCCCCCACACCATTGCGACGCAGGTCGTCGCGGCAGGACTAGCTGATGGCACGATCCTGCTCCTCGACCTTACGGATGTTTTGCCCGCCAAGTAATGCCACTACCACCGCAGGGATTAGATCAAAAAGCAAAAAGACCCGCTCTGAAAGAGGGCGGGTCTTTGAGTTGATCAGAACTGCAATGTCACCTCATGGCAGCGGGCGGACCCAGATGTTGCGCAGGCGGACTGGGGGCTCGTTTTTGTGGTCCTGGATACGCAGCGGGGCCTTCGCGGGGAAGCTGCCGCTGTAGTCGGTGGTGTTCTTGTGCTTCGTGGGGCCCATGATCTTCGTGTGGACCTGCACGCAGACGCCATTCACAAAGGTGGTGACGTAGGCGGGCTCGATGACTTTGTCCCCATCCAGCTTTGGCGCGGTGAAGATGATGTCGTAGGCCTGCCATTCACCGGCCTTTTTCACCGCGTTCACGAGCGGAGGCGTCTGGCCGTAGATGCAGCCAGTCATGCCGTCGGCGTAGGTCGGATTATTGTCGCAGTCGAGCATCTGGCACTCGTAGCGATCCATGAAGAAGATGCCTGCGTTGCCTTTCTTCTGGGAGTTACCCTTCGTGTGGGGCTCGCTCTTCCACTCGAGGTGTACTTGGCAGCTCGCGAATTCCTGCTTCGTCCAGCAGTCACCACCTGCGATGAGCATTTCGCCATTCTCGATCTTCCATGGGCAGGGGCCGAACTCGGCGGTGTCCTTGCCTTTGTCGTCCTTCTTTTTGCCCTGGAGGGCATCGGAGCTGGTGCCATCAAAGATGATGATGGCGTCAGATGGCGCGTCACCAAGTTTGTTGCCGGGCTTCACGGCTTCAGGGCGCGGGCGGTCGATGTCGTGGACCTTCCATTTTGTGCCGGGGATGATAGGCGTGTCGGAATAGCCGATTGGGGAAGGCTTGTCGTCCGCAGCGAGGGCAGCAGTGCTGGTCAGTGCCAGGG
>JAGKWZ010000339.1 GCA_021151605.1 Verrucomicrobiaceae bacterium | reverse complement strand
CCAACAGGTTGCAAAGCTGTTCCACTTTCTTTTCATCTCTGCGCGGCTGCTTGGCATTAACGTCGATTTGCAAAGGGGGAAGTTCGTGGACGGGTGCCGAAGGTGGATCTGCTGGGTGTGTGTAATCTTGATTGATCCTGGGCGGGCTGCCGGTATGGGAGGCCACCTGCCATGAAGTCCTGTGCTCTTTTCTTCGCGCTGCTGTTTTGCTTTGCTCCAGCCTATGCGGCAAGCCCCAACGATGAGGCGCGCTTTTTGGCGGGGCTGAATGTGGATGGGTCGCGGTTGGAGGAGTTTGCCCGTGATCCGGCCTGGCAGGAGCACTCGGCGGAGTTTCAGCGTGCCTGGCTGGATGTGGAGGAGCGGCAACTGGGGCCGATCCGCTCGTGGATGCCGGGGACGCTGGGCTTCGTCCATGCGGACCCGAGCCCGCTTTTCTATATGTTTAGCGGTCCGGACATGCTGTATGCGCACGCGTTTTTCCCGAATGCCTCGACCTATGTTTTATGTGGTCGTGAGCCGGTGGGGGAGGTGCCCAATGTGGCGGCTCTGAAGCCTGAGGTGAGAGCGGCGGCGCTGGGGAATCTGCGGAAGTCGCTAAATGCGATCCTGAGCTACAGTTTCTTTATCACGGCGGACATGAAGAATGATCTGACGGCGACGCAACTGAGCGGGACTTTGCCAGTGATGATGGTCTTTCTGGCACGAGCTGGGTGTGTGATCACGAGCGTGGAACAGGTGAAGCTGGATGCGGCGGGTGGGCTGACGCAGGGGAAGTCGAAGACGCCGGGGGTGAAGGTGGTCTTCACGGGGACGCGGGGGAAGGAGCAGACGCTGTATTACTTCCAGACGGATCTTTCGAACTGGGGCATCAAGGACAATCCGGGTTTTATGGCTTTTTGTGCGAAACAAGGGCAGGGGAATGCGCTGGTGAAGGCGGCTTCGTATCTGATGCACCTGAATGAGTTTTCCACGGTGCGGGATTTCCTGCTGAGTTCGACTCGGAATGTGATGCAGGACGACAGCGGCATCCCGTGGCGTTATTTCCAGCCGAAGGAATGGATGATGGGGCTGTATGGGAACTATGTGGGGCCGATCAATCTTTTCAAACAGCATGATCAGGCGGATCTGCGCGCGGCCTTTGCGCAGCAGCCTGTGGGGGAGCTGCCTTTTGGGGTGGGCTATCAATGGAAGCCGGGTATTTCGTCTATGATCGTGGGGACGGCGCTGCGTTCAGTGCCGAAGGCGGCGGCGGTCGCGGAGCCGGTGGCAGAGTGAAGTTTGTCCTATGCTGATCTGGGGTCCTGTGCGAGGTGGCGTCTTATGATTGTCGAACGCATGAAGTATGTGATCTGGGCCGTGGACATGGCGCGGGCGGTGAAGTTTTATCAGGAGGTCTTCGGGGCTGAGCTGCTGAAGCGGAATGATTACATCAGCGAGCTACGCATCGGGGAGGGGATCATCGGCATCCACGGCGGTGGTGAAGGTGGCAAGACATGGACGGGGATGAGCTTCCAAGTGGCGGATGTGGTCGCCGGAGCTGCGGAGATCGTACAGGCAGGAGGTGAACTGACGCGCGAGCCTGAGCCGGAGGATGATGAGCCGCCCCATCTGGCGATGTGCGTGGATACCGAAGGCAATGAGATCATGCTGACGCGGAAGCGGTCTCGGTAAGCTCGCGCATCACCTTCCCGGAGTGGAGACGACATCGAGGATGAAGAGCCAGTTCCGGGTGACGAGGGCGCTAACGAAGATGCCGAGCAGGAAGGTGACGGGGATTTTGAGCTTTTCCCAATGCTGCAGGGCGCGATCAAGGCCGAGGCCTGTGGCGATGACGACGACGGAGGTCCAGAGGCAGGCGTAGAGCAGGAGGTGATCCTGCCGACCATACCAACTGACGGTGGCGATGCTCCAGATGAGGACGCCGATAACGCCGAGGGTGAAGGGCTCGATCTGCGCCCGCCAGACGATGCCGGCAAAGGCGAGCGAGAGGATGAGAAGCCAGCCGCCACTGAGTCCGCGCTGAAGCCCGAGGGTGGACCAGGAGGGATCTGGAAGCACGACCTTGCTGCGGGTGCGGTCTATTTCCCGAGTGGCGTAGTCTGGAGCGACGATATTTGAGACGAAGACCTCCCGGGCAACGAGCGCCTGTGTGTCACGGTCGGCAGTCCAGTCGCTGCGCAGGCTTTGCCATTGCTCCCAGCTTTTGGGCAGGGGTGTGGAGGTGGGGTAGATCTGACGCTGAACGTTGGCGAGGCCAAAGGTGATGGTGAAGGCGGCGAGGGTGATGAGGATCGGGCGAAAGTGGAAGCTGCCGAACTGGAGGCGGTCCTGAGCACAACGAGTCATCGCCATGATGAGACAGGGGATGACATTGCCGAGGAAGCAGCTCATGGCATAGACGGCGGCGGCGATGTGCCATGCTGGATGGACGAGCGCTCCGCGAGCGGTAACGGCGATGAGTGAAGCGACGCCAAGGCCAGCAAAGATCCACGTTTGCGGCAGTGGAGCCATGATGAGCGCGCACGTGCCTGTGCCGAAAGTCATGGCGAGGAGAATGCTGTGCAGATTCCCAGAGCCTGACCAAAGGAGCGCATGGTAAACCATCACGACCGTGAGTGCGGCGGCCAGGCAGGTAAGGAAGGCGACGCCGTGCTTCTGGGCGCTGCCGAGATCCTGGCCGATGAATTGCCAGCCTTTGATCATGAGCTGGGCGAGCGGCTGATGCAGGAGTGTAAAGGCGGGATGAAGGGCACTGATTTTGCCATGATCACCGAGGCGCCCGGCCGTGAGGTCCTGAAAGGCTGTGTGAGTGGCTGCACCAAAGATGATGCCATCCCGGACATAAATCGGAGTCTCCTGAAACTTCAGGTGGGCAGCGAAGAAGAGACTGTAAAAAACAGCGGCCAGCAAAGCACCCATGCCGTGCCAGCGAGTGAGGAGACGAGCGGTTTTATCAGGTGGCCTGGGGCGGGTGGAAGGACGCATGGAGGGTGGCTGCTGTGAGTAGTCACAACGCGTGCTAAAGGCTACATCGGCGGCAGGGGCCTGTGATCAGCGATATTTTTTGCTGAAGAGCAGTCTGGCCAGTTCTTGGTGCCGCTTTTGAAGTTTCGTGACACGCTGACGTTGTGTGTCGATGACGTTGGCCTGTTCGGGATAACTTAGCCGCAAGCCTTCGCAGTTGGCGGCGATTTGATCGATGGCGATCTTGAGTTCCCGGAGCTTGCGGCTTTCATCAGCAGTGATGCGGCTCTCATATATGGTGTGGTGGAGAATGTCGGTCTCACGCTCCAGGTAGGAAACGGCGTTGGGCAGGGCTTCGACTTCACCGACGAGGCCACCTGTGTCTTGATCGACCTGAGGGATTTTCGGGAGGAGACTGCCGGGCCGCTGTGGGATGACGGCCTGAGGTTCGGCAGACAGACCGCCATTGCGTGCATCAATGATGGTGGGTGTGATGAATAGCATGAGGTTTTTATGGTTCTTGCTCTTGCTGTCGTACCTGAATGCCTTGCCGATGAGTGGAATGGCCTGGAGAAAAGGAATGCCAGCTTTGCCTTCTCGTTCACGAGCCTCATCAAGCCCGCCGACGGCGACGGTGTAGCCGGAATCTACCTCGACGGGTGCGGAATAGAGGCGTGAGGAGGCGATAGGGTAGGGGTTTCCACCGATGACTTCGGTGCCGACGATGCTGGAGACCGTGACGGCCATGTTCAGGAGGATTTTATCACCATCCATGCGTTTCGGCAGAATGTTGAGAACCGTGCCGATCGGTAGGTAGGAGACGCTTTGCGCGGTCGTCGCGCCGGCTCCGACAGTGGAGCTGGACTGCCCGTCGAGCACAGGCTGATTGACCACGGCGCGGATGGCGACTTCACGATTGTTCAGAGTGACCATGCGCGGGTAGGAGGTGGTCTGCGTCTCTTCGTCGCGCAACATGGCTCGGAGCTTCACATTGATGTCCTGTGCACTGAGGATGCCGAGTGCCGGCCAGCCGAGTGCTCCTGCTGCTTTGTTTAGATTTGTGTCGGTCCAGAGATTGGAGAGGTCGGTCCTGTAGCCGCCATTGGTTCCGATTTGCTCAAATTTCACACTCGTGGTGGTGCTGCCGTCTTCGTTGACATCCTGAGTCACGTCTGTGGCTTGGTTGAAGGTACCCTGTTCGAAGGTGCCTCCCCAATCGATGCCAAATTCACGTTTCGGATCGCGTGAGGTTTCGATGAATTTGACCTCCAAAGCGATGAGCGGCTGTGGCTTATCCGCCGCCTCGAGGTAGCCTTCCACCCACATGTGTTGCAGCCGAGTGGCGACGACATAGAGAGTGTTGGAGTCTGACTTCCAAATGATTTTTGGTTTCCGGAAGCTGCTCAGTTCGTTGGAATTCAGTGCTTTGGCGACATCTGCTAATCCCTGCCCAGCACCAGGGGGGGCGATCGTTTCTTCACCACTGCCAGTGTCTTCGGGAGGGAGCCCAAGCAGGTCACGTATGTCGCGGATGATTTCACTTGGCTTTAGGGCGAAGGTTTCCTGCATACCTTGAAGGCTCAATCCGCCTCCATTGAGTCCCCCAGCGCCTCCGCCTGAGCCGCCTCCGCTGCCACCTGAACCGCCGCTGGAGTTTCCGCCGCCTGTTCCGCCGCCGTTGGTGCTGATCTTTTCCACTCGCTCGGCGGAGTTATTTTTGATGATGTAGGATTTGCCGATCAGCTCACGGTCATCTGACGTTCGGAAGTAAAAGATGCCATTTTCGTAAATGACTACGAGCCCATTGGCGCGGCACACCGTTTCCAAAACCGCAAATGGGCTGGCTTTGATCGAAAAGGTCGTAAGCTTTGACGATTCAGGACTGTCCTGAGGCAGCGAGATAAAGGGGACGCCTGAATCAGTGGCGAGGAAGCGGATCACATCACCAAGCATGGCTTGTGAGAACTCATATTGATTCGGTGGTGCCTGGCGCAAGCCGGCCGCCATCGCTTCATACTGCGCGCTGGACTGTCCATTAGGGTCTGAAAACACCTGCGCCATAGCAAATGGGCAGGCCACGAGTGAGACCCCAACAACCAGGGGAAAGAAGAAAGAGGATCGACTCATAATAATGGAAAATATAGAAAACATAATGAATCGTGGGTGTAAACTCAAACAGAATTTATCACTTTCATAACTGAATCATTAAACATTCTTTATTTCAAAGGTGGTGGCCATTCCAAAGTGTGGAATTTATTGTATTTACTGTTAAAGGTTGCAAATGGAGCGAAACTTCGATAAGATTAACTATTCACTAGAAGAGTTATGTTTTTTCCCCCTTTGATTTCAGGCCAAAGACACAAGCAGGCGTTTTTGCCCTGTAGAGTGCCTGGCTTTTCCTTGGTGGAGGTGGTCATGCTCATCGCCGTCCTTGGAGTCCTAGCCACGGTCGCTGTTACCATGGTGGGCAAACAAAAGTCTGCGGTATTGGGCACAAAATTGGAGTCAGATGTTTCCAGCTTGAACCACCACGTTGTGATGTATTTAGCGGACGGAGGAACTCTCACTGGCCTCACGAACCCGCAGGCAGTTTTGGACAAGCTCAAACGCTCGCGTTTACAGGCAGACTTACAGTCACATACAGGCGGAGCCTCTGGACGACTCGTGGACACCCGTCTCAAAGCCAAAATCACCACTACTGCTCAGGCGGACGGCAGCCCACGGGCAAAATGGAATTCACGAACTGAGCGTTTTGAACTTACCACGGGTGGGGGGCAGGCTGTGACCGAGTTCTATTTTGATGAAACTCTACGGAATACCGATTTTGGGACTGACAGCACTCGGCGTGTTGGTCGCGTAAAGTACAATAGCAGCACCCGCGGCTGGGTCTGGGGAGGTGCCGGAGCATCCTCCTCAATCGCATATCAAAGCCCAGGTAGCACAGGTGGAAATGGAATCACCGATCTTTTTGATCCCAATGAATCCGTACCTACTGCACC
>JAGKWZ010000338.1 GCA_021151605.1 Verrucomicrobiaceae bacterium | reverse complement strand
CGACAAGCTCACCGAACACGTCCAGCTACTCCAGCAACGATGAACACGCGCAACGCCATCCTCATTCTCGCCGTCGGCGTTGCCTGGGCCCGTGGCGTGCGGGTTTACGAGGAGTTTGTCGATGGTGCCAAAGAGGGCTTCGCGGTGGCCACACGCATCATGCCCTACCTAGTGGCCATGCTCGCCGTGCTGGCGATTTTGCGGGAGTCCGGGGCCTTTCAGCTTCTCGAATACGCTCTTGCTCCGATGCTTGGCTTGCTCGGTTTCCCTGTGGAGTTGCTGTCGCTGGCTCTGATGCGTCCGCTGAGTGGCTCCGGGGCGCAGGGCATCCTGAATGAGATTCTCACCCGCCCGGACCTCAGCGAGATGGTGAAGTTCACCGCTGCCATCCTTTACGGCTCCACCGAGACGACCTTCTACGTGCTCACGGTGTACTTCGGCAGCGTCGGCATCCGCCGCTTCCGTCACGCGCTCATGGCCGGACTGACGGCAGATTTCATCGGAATGGTCGCGGCAGTGGCCTTTGGGCGGTTGCTCTTCGGTTGATTCCCAGTGTATCGACACCCCGCCGATGCTCCAAATCTCCCAGCTCACTCTACCCGTCGATCATGCCGATGCCGACCTCCGTCTGGCGCTGGTGAAGCGCCTCGGCATCACCGACAAAGACCTGCGCGGCTTCACGGTCAAACAACGCGCCATCGACGCACGCCGCCAGCATGTCTCATTCAGCTACACCTTGCTTGCCGAGGTGGAAAACGAGCCGCGAGTGCTCAAGTCGCTCGCCAAAGATACCCAGATTATCCCCGCCCCAGATGAAACCTACCGCGAGTGCCCGCCGCGGCCTGATCATGTCGTCTCCGGCCGACCCGTCATCGTCGGCACCGGCCCTTGTGGGCTCTTCGCAGGTCTCCTCCTAGCCCGCGCCGGGCGCAAACCGATCCTCCTGGAGCGTGGCAAGGCCGCTGGGGACCGTGCTCGTGACGTCACCGGCTTCTGGCGTCGCGGTTGGGACTTCAACCCCGAGTCCAACGTGCAATACGGCGAAGGCGGTGCAGGCACCTTTTCCGATGGCAAGCTCTACACTCAGATCCGCGACCGCGAGCATCGCATCCCCTGGCTTCTCAGAGAGATGGTCGCCGCCGGTGCGCCCGAGGACATTCTGATCAAAGCCCGCCCTCACATCGGCACGGATCGACTCATCAAAGTCGTGCGCCATGTCCGTGAAGAGATCATCTCCCTCGGCGGCGAGGTGCGCTTTGGCGCTCGTGTGAGTGATGTCGTGATCGAAGAAGGAGCCATGCGCGCCGTCGTGCTCGCCGACGGCTCCGTGATCGAGGGCGCACCCATCATTTTCGCCATCGGCCATAGCAGCCGGGATACCTTCGAGATGCTGCATCGCCACAGCGTGCCCTTTGAGGCCAAACCCTTCTCTGTCGGCGTCCGCATCGAGCATCCGCAGCGGCTCGTGGACCAGATGCTCTATGGCAAATGGGCGGGCCATGCACGACTCGGTTCCGCGCCATATAAGTTCGTTTCCCACACGCCCACAGGCCGTGCCGCCTACAGCTTCTGCATGTGTCCCGGCGGACTCCGCCCGCAGGATTATGGCGAGCATCATCCGCTCGCGGGTATCGAGTTTCAGCGGCAGATCGAGCGTGCTGCGTATCGCTTTGGTGGTGAAAATTACCACGCCCCGGCCCAACTCCTTGGCGATCTACTTTCCAATCGTGCCTCCACAGGGCAGGGAAGTGTGAAGCCCAGCTACGAGCCCGGCGTCGTCTGGACCGACCTCCGCGAATGCCTGCCCGAGTATGTCATCGCCACACTGAAGCTCGCCATCCCCGAGATCGCCAAAAAGCTGCCCGGCTATGCCCTTGATGACGCCGTGCTCACCGGAGCCGAGACACGCAGCTCCTCCCCCGTGCGCATCCCGCGCGATCCGCAGACCCTCGTCTGCACCCACATCGGCAACTTCTACCCCGCAGGCGAAGGTGCAGGCTACGCCGGCGGCATCATCTCCGCCGCCGCCGATGGCATGAGAGTGGCTGAAGCCGTGCTGCGTGGGAGTTGAGTCGCGAATCCCGGACGAACGAGCTTAGCCAAGCCTCAGTTCTCGGCTGGGACAAGTCGCTTGCGAGGTGTCTGGCGGACGGACTCCACACTCACAAAAAAACGTTCCCTTATTGCGGGGATGTTTCGGCGTGCCTGATTCGAGTCATGATCCGTTATCTAGTCTCCTTCGGACTCGCCCTAGCCACCCTCGCCGCCGCCGAGCCCGACTTCCCGCTCACGGCGGATTCCCAACCGCAGCCAAACGTGCCGAAGGGCGAACTCATCGAAGGCAGCTACACCGCTCATAGCGACAGCGTCTTCCCCGGCACGGTGCGCGACTACCAGATCTACCTGCCCGCTGGGCTCGATAAGTCGAAGCCCGCCGCCTTCATGGTCTTCCAGGACGGCGTGATCTACCAGGCTCCCGTCGTCTTTGACAATCTCATCGCCAAAAAGGACATCCCGCCGCTAGTCGGCATCTTCATCAAGCCCGGTGTCGTCCCCGCCGCGAATGAGAACGCCCTCCCGCGCTTCAATCGCAGCTACGAGTATGACAGCATCACGCCCACCTACTCCGAGTTCCTGATCGACGAGTTCCTGCCCGCTATCGAGTCAAAGCACAGCCTCAAGCTCAGCACCGACCCGAATCAAGCCGCCATCTCCGGCAACAGCAGTGGCGGCATCTGCGCCTTCATGGTCGCCTGGCATCGGCCAGATCGCTTCCGCCGCGTCTTCACCGGCGTCGGCACCTATGTCGGCATCCATGGTGCTGATCAGCTCCCCGTCCTCGTCCGCAAATTTGAGCCCAAGCCCCTCCGGATCTTCCTGCAAAGTGGCACTGGCGATAACAACCTCTACTGCGGCGACTGGTGGATGGCCAACCAGATGATGGAGCGCAGCCTCACTTGGGCCGGCTACGACGTGAACCACGCCTGGGGAGAAGGCGGCCACAACGCCAAACACGCCTCCCAAATCTTCCCCGAAGTCCTCCGCTGGCTCTGGCGCGACTGGCCGACCACCATGGAGATCAAAGCCAACCCCAAAGGCGATTCGAACTGGAAGGGGTATGAGGTCGTGGGGGACGTGGCGTGGAGCATCCATTTCAAACCCCCCGAAGGTTATTCCATCATTCGTGATGACCTAGAGCCTTCCTCCGACGGCTCACTATATCTAGCGGCTTGGCATCAAGTTGATGGAGAACAAAGTAAACCTCTT
Source organism: Verrucomicrobiaceae bacterium (assembly GCA_021151605.1). Taxonomy (GTDB): domain Bacteria; phylum Verrucomicrobiota; class Verrucomicrobiia; order Verrucomicrobiales; family Verrucomicrobiaceae; genus Prosthecobacter. The sequence goes on along the minus strand of JAGKWZ010000338.1, from coordinate 7,024 downwards.
CTGCTCCAGTTGGGCATCAATGGTGTCCCCAAGTGGATTGACATGCACGGACATCGAATTGCAGGCATTGCCGCCGCTCCTGGCAATCAATTGCGCGTCGCCGTTTGGGAACATAAGACCGAGGGCACCACTCCCATTGTCTTGATCAAAACCTTGTCCCCCGAAGGTGCGCTGATAGGCAAAGCCACCGCCATCACCAAGGGCACCGACAATGACTATCCTTCGCCAAAATCCCCGTGCTGCGATCACAACGGACGCATCTACTTCGGCGATCAAAGTGAAAACATGATCTTCTGGGTCGATGCCGATGGAACCTACGGTGACATTCGAAACGACTTCACAAATGACAACGGTATTGTTTCGCGCATGTGTTTCTCGCCCGACCAAACCCAGCTCTACGTGTCGGGCGGTTATGACGACGCTCGGCTCAACGTCTTCCAAGTGGCAGGCGATGGAAAGATACTTCGGCATCCGCAAGCCTTTCACCTTCTGCAAACGGCACACTCTGTGGAGCGCTTTTATTCCGCTGGCTTCTGCGTGGACACCAACGGCTGGCTCTACGTCGCCACCTCACTCGGCATCCAAGTGCTCGACCAAGCAGGCCGCGTAAACTTCATCCTCCCGACTCCGAAGCCTGCGCTCGATGTCTGCTTCGGCGGCAAAGATCTCAGCGAGCTCTTCATCGCCTGTGGCGACACCATCTACAAACGCCCCACCAAGGTCAAAGGCGTCGTCAGCGGCCAGCAGGCACCGATCAAGCCCGCGCCGCCGAAGCTCTGAGGGAGCGTCTGCGTCCCGCAGGCTGTTTTCTGCGTCTCGCGGAAAACCGTTCCCAAAGATCACGCCAGCCAGTTTGATGATCGCTGACCGATTTCCGCGATGGAACGGCCTTCAGCGGGACGCTGAAGGCAGCACGCGGGACGCGTGCGCTCCTGCCGTTCAAGCCAGCGCAGCCATTCAATGAAGCGAGCACCCTTGCCCGCTGGTTTGCCCGCGTGACCAAGGCAGAACCAGCACTGGCCTTCGTACACAAGCACATGAGACTTCTTCTTCTCGCCGCACTCTGTCCTTTACTTTCCGCCTTCTCTGCCACGCCTCTCGATCTCGGCACACGCTGGGAACTCTTCGTCGATGAATACCTCGTCTCCCAGAAAGACGGCCTCAGCTTGAAGCTGCATGAGCCGGTGCGGCGCGAGATCGTGCTGACGACGGACCAACCGTGGGAAGGCATCACCTGCGGCTACTTCTCCGCCATTCAGGACGGCAAAAAAGTGCGTCTTTACTACCGCGGCTCCGCGGGTGGCAGCGATCACAGCGATGCGCAGGTCACCTGCTTCGTCGAAAGCGAGGACGGCATCCATTTCACGCGACCAAAGCTCGGTTTGATCGAAGCGGGCGGAACGAAGGAAAACAACGTCATCTGGCGCGGCGTCGAGTCGCACAACTTCGCGCCGTTTCTCGATGCGAATCCGAACGCGAAGCCTGAGGAACGCTACAAGGCCCTCGGCGGTGTGAAGCAGCCCGGCAAGAACTGGCATCAGGGCGAGACACCCGGTGGCTTGTATGTCTTTGCCTCGCCGGATGGGATTCATTGGAAAAAGATGAAGGACACGCCGGTGATCACCAAAGGGGCCTTTGACTCGCAGAATCTCGCTTTCTGGGACAACACACGCAGTCGCTACGCGAGCTACAGCCGCATCTTCAGCAACAAGGTCCGCGCCATCCAGAGCAGCACTTCGACCGACTTCCTCACATGGAGCGAAGGCGTGCCGCACCGCTACGCCGAGGGCGTGCCCGCTGAGCACTTTTACACCAGCGCCACCGTGCCCTGCCCGACCGCGCCACATCTGTTTCTCTCCTTTCCGAAACGCTTCGCAACCGCGCGTGAGAAGGTGAAAGGCCACATCGGCGGCAAAGGCGTGAGCGATGCGGTCTTCATGTCCAGCCGCGATGGCGTGATGTGGGACCGGCCCTTTCTCGAAGCCTGGGTGCGTCCCGGACCGGACATCGACAACTGGACGGAACGCAGCAACATGACCGCCTGCGGCATCTACGATCCCGGCGATGGCGAGTGGTCGCTCTACATCAGCGAGCACTACCGCCACCCCGATCACCGCATCCGCCGCCTCACCGTGCGGAAGCAGGGCTTCGCCTCGATGCACGCCGATGCCAAGGGTGGCAGCTTCACCACGAAACCATTCACGTTTGCAGGCACAAAACTGCTCCTGAACTCATCCACCTCCGCTACCGGCTCGCTCCTCATCGAGGCCCTCGATGAAAGCGGTGCCGTCCTCGCCAAATCCGCCGAGATCTTCGGCGATGAGTTCGAAGCGAACGTTCTCGATGTCTCCAAGCTCACCGGAAAGACCATCCAGCTCCGCGTGACGATGAAGGACGCGGATTTGTATGCGCTGCGGTTTGCGGAGTGAACCGCGTCAAGAAGGTTAAGATGTCGTCAAGGCAGTCAAGACGACCTCCTTGACCCATTCTTGACCTCTTGACCATCCTTCGACTTCTTTCCTCATGAAACCTCTCTTCGCTCTTCTCCTCGCCCTCGGCTCTTCGCTCATCGCGCAGGACATCCTCCGCTTCATCGCCATCGACAATGTGTGCGCTTGGCCGGCGCTAACCGTGCTCCCCGATGGCAGCATCAATGCTACAATCTTCGGCAAGCCGAGCCATGGCCAGATGGAGGGTGCCGTCGAAGTCTGGAACAGCCCCGACGGCCTCTCTGCCTGGGCTGCTGAGACAGGGAGCTGACGTGGTGAAATGCCTGGATGCCATCATCAAGAACCGCTTCCGTAACAATCCAGAGGTGCTGGGGGCCTGGAAGATCGCCAGTCATGTGATGAGCCGTGGAGGTGGTGATGAGCCAACGCCGACTCCGCCTGCTCCGCCGCCTGCGGCGTGACGGATGGGGAAGGGGGTATTCCTCTGAGACAAGGTGGGCACTCTTTCTGCCCCAAGAAGGTCAGGATGGCCGAGGTTGCCGTCCTGACCTTCGCTCTTGGTGAGCGAGGAAGTCGGCACCTTCAGCGGCTGGACGTGGTTTGTCTTTGGCCGTCAGGGCATGGTGGCTCCAGCCTCGGCGAGTATTTCCTTCGGTGTGTTCGACGGCCTCTTCGTCCCCGGCCTCAACCAAGGCATCGGCCTCTTCCAGTCTGCTGAAACGCCGCCTGTGGGACGTTATCCTTCCACGACTCCAGGTGTGATCATTCAGACTTTGGAGTGAGTGCAGACAGTCGAGCCAAACACCACCAAACCCGCCAGGCGCTCGACAGTCCCGCCGTCACCAAATCGCCTGAGGTTCAAGCCTTGCTGGAGCTATCTGGGGATACGGTCCGCATCAGTGCCAGGAATAAAGCTCATCGCAGACAGTCCAACCGAACTAGCCAATATTACATATGAAGTGGCCAGCGAAGTGATGAAAACGGACCTCACGATGGGGACAAAGGCTTATAGCAATGAGAAGAAGGAAGAGGCCGAGTCGCTATCGGCCCGGCGCTTGGCCTCCCGCTCTTCAAACTCGTGCTCGTTCCCTTTTCGGCGTGCTGCGGACTCGGCCAGACTGCGGTCCAGGGCAGCGATCTCTTCCGCTGAGAACCGAAGCGCCTCGGGAATCTCTGCCCCGCAAAAGGCACACTGCTTTAGGCGGCGACTGTAGAGGACTTTGTCACAACTGGGGCAGTGGACTTTCATGCGATGGTTTTACCAGTCTCTGCTACTATGCATCAATCCTTTTGTCGGCCCTTGGCGCCTCTGAAGAAGCCGGCCAGAGGCGTGTCATCGTCCGCTAGGGGGGGATGTTATCGTCTCCCAAGTGTATGAAAATCAATGATATGGCCCCAAGAGAAGCTGACGTGATGTCGGAAGCCAAGTGGGATTGGCGGGAAGACGGGGCGATTCTGTCTGCCGCCGCTTTCACCACATTTGCCGACTGTCGGGTTGCGGAGAGGTGAGGGCATTCACAAAAGGCCGCCGCTCATGACTCCATGACCGAGTTGAAACCTTGGAGCACCAGGTATTCGAGTGCAAGCCTCGATCGACTATGGTGGTGAACTAAGCTTTAAAAGCTCCGATGGCGCCCTGCATGGTGGCTTTCTCGATGGGGGCAGTGCTGGGGTCGCTGAAGCTGAGCAGGACTTCCTGGGCACGCTTGGGCTCGGGCATAGCGGTCGGGAATTAGATGGTCATCGACGCATAACCGCCATCGACGACCATTTCATGGCCAGTGATGAAGGAGGAGGCGGCGTTGGCGGCGAGGAGAAGAGCTGCACCGACGAGTTCGCGGGATTCGCCAAAGCGATTCATCGGGGTGTGGCCCATGATTTTGGCGACACGCTCGGGGACGAGAACTTTTTTGTTTTGCTCAGCTGGGAAGAATCCGGGGACGAGGGTGTTTACCCGGATGCCCAGCGGTGCCCATTCACGGGCGAGGTTCTTGCTGAGATTGTGCACTGCACCTTTGCTCATGCTGTAGGTGAAGACTCGGCTCAGCGGGATGAGGCCGGACATGGAGCCGAGATTGATGATGGAGGCGGGGACCTTGTTCTCGACGAAGTATTTGCCGAAAACCTGACAGGCTAGGAACACACCCTTGGTGTTGATGTTCATGATCCGGTCATACTCCTCTTCAGGGATGTCGAGGAAGGGAGTGGGGGAATTCACTCCGGCACCGTTGACGAGGATCTGAACGCCTCCGGAACGCTCCAGCACTTGATCGAGCAGCAGTTGGAGGTCGCCTTTGCGCGCGGCATCGGCGCTGACGAAGTAGCCCTCTCCGCCTGCGGCGTGGATGGACTCGAGACGCTTTTCAGCCTTTGCCGGATCACGGCCGACGAGGACGACTTCGGCTCCTGCGGAGGCAAAGCCCTCAGCAATGGCGCCGCAAAGTTCACCTGTGCCGCCGATGACGACGGCGGTCTGGCCTTGAAGTGAAAATAGCTCGAAAATGGAGGAAGTGGACATGGTTGAGAAAAGCGGGGGGATTAAGAGCGAGAGATGACGCGGTGTCGAATAGAGAAAGGGGGCCTGACTGGGGATCCCCCTGATTTCCTGTTTTTGACACCCATCTTTTGCCAGTCGGATTACCCTGCAAAATGACTTCACTTCCCACAATCAACGGATTTCTTCAGACTCCAAGTAGTCACAGCCTCCCCCGAGCCGCCCAAAAGACCTCCGGCCCAGTCGTCCTGGCGCAGCACCAGGCATCCCAAAATCGGGGTTGGTGAAAGGAGTGGCCGCCGCAGTCTGTGAAGTCGCTGGAATCACTGGCTGAGACGCCTGCGAAGGTGAAATGAGCAGCGACTATCAGACCTGGAGCAGTAAAGAAAAAAGCGCTGGTAGGATGGCCCAAGAGGCTAAGACTGTTCTCAAATGCAACCGCTTCCCACCCAACTTGAAAATACCATCAAACAGTCAAGCAGTTGCACCCTGACCCCGTTTCCTATGCTTTATTGGACAATAACAGTTCACTCACATGACGACGACTTTCCAGAAAAAGGAAGGCTGCCGAGAAAAATATACGATAAAGTGCTACAGAGGTTCCCGGAGCACAGTTGCGCACGTGGGGAATATATGCAGTTGAGGCAGGTTCCCGAAAATGATCCAAGGATTGCGGAATTCCTCAATGGCTTGCGTGAAGAAGGTGCCATTCTTCCCATGGATCGCTCTGTCATGAGAACTGGTGTTTCCATGTCTCACCTCAGGGGTGACACTCCGGAGGAAATAGACTCCGCTCCGCTGCTTGAAGTTTTACATGATGGTTTAATCATCGCCGAAACAGACCCGCTACCCGACGGCATGCCTTATGTGATTAGGGAACCACGTCTGAAGAAACAACGGAATCGCGATTTTGGACACGCTTTTGCTTGGAATCAGCTCATGATGGTTCGAGGAGAGGCAAAAGAGAAGTTTGAATCAAGCGGGTTGAGGGGATTGAAACTGATCCCCCTAGAACTGAAAGACAAACGTTTCTGGGAGAATCCTCAAACGGTTGAATGGCCGGAAGGTGTCGAACCGCTTTTTCTGGTGTGGAGTGAGGTTGAGTTGCCGCCAGTGAGAAACTGGCTGTTTGACAACAAAGGCCGTGTATTTCCATCGACTGGAAATAGAGGGCCGTTCACGGATGGCTGCCTCGTCTTGGAGGGACATTTTAACATAATTCGGCGCCACTACTTGAAGGCTGAAATTGATTCGCTAGGTGAATTTGACATTGCCTACACCTACGAGAGACATGGCAGCAAAGAACCTTGTGATCGAGTGTTGTTGGTTAGTCAGCGCTTCCGGCGTGTGATGGCCGAATTGGGGTTCAAAAAGTTTGTTTATTACCCCCATTGTGTGGACGCGGAGCCTTGGCCGGGTGGCATTGATGGCCCGGCGCATCCTCGTTTGAGTGGACCGCCTCCCGCCGAACCGAAGCCGCCCTGCTGAGCAGAATTTGCTCCGACAGCCACCCGCAGTTGTTCAAACCCACATAGGTAACAGATTGGGAAAACGGGGTCAGGCAACTGGCTGACAAAAGGGAGTTCTTGAAAGCTGGAATCGCAAAGAACGCAAGCAGCCAGGTTTGGGCTTGCGCTTCCACTGGGCGATGAACTGGGCCACGGGGCAGGACAATACGCAGGCCAATGAATGGATCGCGCAGGTGGACGCGGCGCAGGGGGAGGTCATTGACCAGGGATTGGCGGTGGGGAAGTTCCTGGGCACGCTGCTGGTGGATACGGCGGCCATCATGCCGAAGATCCAGGTGGGGCTGCTGACGGGGGATGTGGAGCTGCTGCGCACGGCGCTGCATGGCAGCGAGACGCACCGGAAGATCTTCGAGATGGCCTCAGAGGTCATCACGCAGACAGCGGACGAACTCCAGAATGGTTCCCCTGGGCAGAAGGGGTATGTGATCGGGAAGATCGTCTTCGAGGTGGCGAGGAGAACGGGGTCAGGCGACATGAAGCACCTAAAATCAAGGGTTCCAGCGGCATTCCCTGGGTAAAACGGAGTTTGCTATGATGGCGATGCCATGAGC
>JAGKWZ010000337.1 GCA_021151605.1 Verrucomicrobiaceae bacterium | reverse complement strand
AGACTGCCGCGCTTCGATCCGGGCGACGGCGGCCTTCATTTTGTCGCCAGCCTCAGCGGCGATGCGGCCGCGCTCGGAGTCGGCACCGGCTTTGAGTTTAGCAAAGGTGGCGGCGACGCTGTCGCGGGCTTTCTCGACCTGCGGGCGGAGATCGGCAGGCAAGACGGCGAGGAGGTCGCGCTCAAAGAGGACAGACTCACCGGCGGGGACATCCGGCTTCCACGGTCCCTGGATGAGCCCGAGGGCGATGCCACAGAGGTAGGCGGTATCACGCGCCGCCGGGCTGGTGCTGGTGTCGGGGGGCAACTGCTTGCTCCAGGTCCGGGCGTCTCGCAGGGCCAGGGCGGGCTGATGCAGGATCAGGGACATCCAGAGCTGCATCTCGCTGGCACGGGCGGTGACGTTCCCGGGCGGCTGCGCGATGGCAGAGGCGAGGCTTTTCATGGCGTCGTCATAGCTTCCGGCGCTGAGCTGGGACAGAGCGCGGGCGTAGTCGAGCGCAGGGTTTTGACCAGCACCGCGTGACGCGGCCTGGTAGGCCTGGGCGGCGGCGGCTTTCGTGGCAGGTGTGCGGCCCCAGCCTTCGCGCAGCAGGGCGCGGACGAAGCTGTGCAGGACGGCATCGCAGGGCTGGAGTTCAAAGACGATCTGGTCTGCGCTGTCGCACTTCACCTGGAGAGTGCCGATGAAAGGCTGGGCGTCGGGAGCCTCGATGGCGACGCTGTATTCACCGACGGCGAGGTCTTTGAGCAGCAGGTCGCCTTTGGCACTGGCGACGAAGGGTTGGTTCGGCGGTGTGGCGATCTTGGGGGAGTTCGGGCGCAGGATGAGGCTGGCCGAGGCGGCGGGCAGCCGGACAGTGTCGGCCTCATTGCCGCTAGTGCTGACGCGCTTCACCACGAGCACTGGCACATCACAGCGCTCACGCTTTGGCGGCGGACGGGTGAGGATGAAGTCGTGGACGTATTCGAGCTTGGTCTGCGGGACTTTGAAGCCGCGCTGCTCGTCCTCGGACTTGAATCCGGTGGCGGTCACGCGGTAGGCGTAGTCGGCGGGCGGCAGGTCTTTGATCTGGAAGTAGCCGCCCGGTGAGTCGGCGGTGGCCGTGGCGATGACGGTGCCGCTTTTGGCGGAGAGCAGCTCGATCTTCGCCCCTGGGACGGGGCCGAGATTGGCACCCTTTTCGTCCTGGCCATAGACGCGGCCATGCACGGCGGGCAGAGGCTGGGCAAAGAGTGCGCCGTGAGCAAGGACGACGCATAGCAGGAGGAGGAGCGTTTTCATGGCGTGTTATCCGGGACGAGGCGAACTCCGATCACGCCGACTGCGTCGGTGGCATCAGTCGTGGTGAGGCGGATCTTGAAGGTGAGGGTGATGTACATATTGCCCGTGCCAAGCTGGGCGGCATAAGCGGCGGCGTTGAAGCCAAAGGTGGCGGCATTCCACGGCGGTGCAGGCGGCGCTGGCGCGAGGTAGGCCCCAGGGTTCACGGGAGACAGCGGGTAGCCGGCGAAGGTGCCGGCCGTCAGGCGATCAAAGCGCAGCGGCAGGTCGATGAGCCTGAGCGGGGAGGCTTTTGAAATCGTCAGCGGGGCGACGGCGGTGCCGAGCGTGAAGAAGGGCTGCGCGCCAAAGGGGAATGGCATGATGGCGTCCGCCATGTCTCGCCGGATGGGGCCGCTGCTAAGTTCGGCGCGTGCCTCGACCTTGCCAGTGGTGGCGGGTGAGGAACCGCCGACGAAGCCGACGTGAGCCACCGCGCGCAGTCCATTCGCGGCGGCGGGCACGGGCACCAAGCCCTCGAAGCGGATGGTCATGACTTCATTGCCATCGCCCGTGGGGCGCACCGCGGTGCTCCAGGCAGGCAGATGCACGGCTCCGGGGATGTTTTCATGACTGGCAAAGAGGAGTCCGAAGTGGCTGCCGTGCTCGGCCACGAGGCTCCAGGCATTCCTAACGGCCAGCGGATCTGCCAGCGGCATGCCCGCCCAGGGCAAAGGCAGCGCAGGAGCTGGCGGCACAACCTGGAAAGAAGGAGCCGGGGCATTGCCGGGAGGCAAAGGTGCCAGCACGCCGCCACGACGAGTCTGCACGGCAGGCACGGTGACGCCGGAGGGGAAAAGCGGCAGCAGTGAGCCATTCGCGGAGGTGACGACGAACCCGAAGGAGTCCAGCGCCGTGACTCGCGGCTGGACGTAGAGGTAGAGCGCCTCGGCACCGCTGAGCAGGGCGGCGATGTTCGTTCGGTTGATCGCGGGCATCACGCGGCTGACAGGTGTGGAGACGCCTGGGGGAACAAAGCCGGAAGGCGTTAGAGGAATGGAGGCGAGCGGGATGGGCAGCACGGGGACAGCTTTGTGCGGCAGCACGCCGAAAAGATCGATACGCCACGCGGCGATGCGTCCGGTGCCGCCGCTGGCGGTCCAGTTCACCGTCACGGGATCGCCATCGCGGACGATGGTGGTGGCGGGAGAGATGCGGACGCCGCTGATCAGAGGCGCGTCTGGCGGCGGCAGTGGGAAGAGCAGCTCTGCCAGCAGATCGAGCCAGGGAAACCAGCCGCCAGGAGGTGGTGGATGACCGATGGGAATGACGATGCGCACTGGCGGCCAGAGCGGCGGCGGTGGTGTGTCAGGAACAGGAACGAGAGGCGGAGGTGGCTCCGGCGGTGGTGGTGGCAGGGCGGCGACGGCACTCTTGGTGCCTGATTTCCAAAGCGGGATTTCAGTGGCGGTGACGGGCGTGCGCACGACTTCACCGAGATCATCGAAATGCGCTGACGCCGTGAGCCAGACGGAGGACAGCGTGGCTTTGTCATCCGGCTTCGCGTCGCTGTCATAGATAGGTTTGCCATCGGCCTCGATGCTCAGCCGACGGATCTGGGCGCGGTCGGGGATCTTTTGAGCACGGGCTCCGCTGCCGATGATGCCCAGCCCCGGTGTGGCGAGCGCTTCCAGCGTCAGAGGATTCATCGCCAGCTCAAAGTCAGCGATCTCGTAGAGCTGCGGCTTCGCTTCATCGCGCAAGGGATCGGCTTCCGAGGTGAGCAGGAACTTCCGCGCGCCTGCCTGGAGGTAAAGCGGGCAGCGTGTGCCCGACTGAGGCGCATCAGCCGTTTCCAGAGAGACGAGGACACTCCCGACTTTCGTTCCCACGACGGGTGCAGGTTTGAAGCCAGCACTCGCCTCCTCCCACCAGGGGAAAGCGCCCGTGACGCGTCCGCTAAGGGAGCGCACCTGAGCGTGTTCGAGACGAAGTGCGCTCTTTTCGTCGTCCGTCAGTGTCGGTTTGCTGAGCTTGGCTTCATAGCCGGGCAACACCTTCATCAGGCTTTCGCGACTGGCAGCCAGCTTTTCCTGCGGGCGTGCATTCACAAGGCCGTTCGCGGCGAAGAGCTTGCCATTCACCTCGATCCGATAGCCCGCGAGGCTCCAATCCGTGCGCCCCTGAGAGGCGAAACCGATGCGCTGGAGGTCGCCACAGCTCACGCCCGCGAGAAGCTGCGAGGTCGTGAGCAGGACATCGTCCCCCGGCACATCTGCGGCGGTGGTGAACTCAAACGTGGCCATCTGGCCGGGCTGGATCGAGTCGCTCTCGACGGAAGATTTTTGCGGAAACGCCGCGAAGGAAGGTTCACGCCGAGTACCGCCAAGCGGGAAGAGTCGGAAGGGAAAACCGAGCCCCAGATGCACATCCACAGGCTCGCTGAGCGCCGCACCTTCTTTGCCGATGCCGAGCGTAATCTTGATGGACTCCACGATCTCATCCGCCGGAAGAGCCCCCATTTCAAAAGGCGTCAGCGGAAGCCCGCGATGCTCGATCACCGGCATCTGCGCTGCGGCAGCTGCCTCAGTCGGATCGGCAGCAGGCGGCGAAGCCGGAGCCGTGATCTGCGAGAGGATCTCCGGATTGATCTTAGTCACATAAAGCGCGCCCGCACCGATCAAGCCTCCCAAAAGTAGCCCCAGCATCACTCCGCCCCAGCGTGAGGGCGGCTTCGCAGCAGGGGCAGGATCATTCGACAAACCGTCTCTCATAAAGCAATCGGGCTGAGTTCAAACTGACCGCGCGGGCACTCGACCTGCGCTGGAGTCACTCAAGATTAGCCAAATTCGTGCCTCGGAGGCAATGCTAAATTGATAGAACTTAAAACGAACTTCCGGGTTCGCTCACTGGAGGTGTGGCGAGGCCTGAGATCGAACTTGGAAGTTCGATCTACATCCCCACTGGGTCCTCCGATCAGTTGTTCTTCAGCACCTCGATGAACGCCTCTTGCGGGATGTTCACGCGGCCGATGCTCTTCATGCGCTTCTTACCTTCCTTCTGCTTTTCCAGCAGCTTGCGCTTACGGCTGATGTCACCGCCGTAGCACTTGGCGGTCACGTCTTTGCGCAGGGCGCTGATGCTTTCACGAGCGATGACTTTGCCTCCAATGGCGGCCTGGATGGCGACGACGAAGAGCTGCTGCGGGATGACTTCTTTGAGCTTCGCGCAAAGCTGGCGGCCACGGCTTTCGGCCTTGCTGCGGTGGACGATGCAGGAGAAGGCATCCACGGGCTCGCTGGCGATGAGGATGTCCATCTTCACCAGCTCGGCGGCCTGAGTGCCGGCGTGTTCATAGTCCATGCTGCCGTAGCCACGTGTGATGGATTTGAGCTTGTCGTTAAAGTCCACGAGGATCTCGTTCAGCGGCAGCACAGTGTGCAGGAGCACACGGCGGTCATCGAGAGTCTCGGTGTTGTTCACCACGCCGCGCTTGTCCATGACGAGCTGCATCATGTCGCCGATGTGCTCGTTCGGGATCATGATGTTCACCTTCACGATCGGCTCGCGGATCTCGTCGATCTCATTCGCAGGCGGGAGGAAGGTCGGGTTGTCCACCTGGAGCTCGGTGCCATCCGTCTTCCGCACGTCGTAAATGACGGACGGGTAGGTGGAGATGACATCCATGTTAAACTCACGGCGCAGGCGCTCCTGGACGATCTCCATGTGCAGCAGGCCGAGGAAACCGCAGCGGAAGCCGAAGCCGAGCGCCGCAGAGCTTTCCGCCATGAAGGTAAAGGCGGCGTCATTGATCTGGAGCTTGCCAACGGCGAGCTTCAGGGCCTCGAAGTCATCGGTGCTGACAGGATAGATGCCGCTGAAGACGAGCGGGTGGATCTCTTTGAAGCCGGGAAGCGGCTCGGGGGCAGGCTTGCGGGATTCGGTGAGCGTGTCGCCGATCTTCACGTCAGCGGTGGTTTTCACGTTGGCGATGATGTAGCCGACGTCGCCAGCCTCCAGCTTTTCACAAGGCACCATCTTCGGGCGGAAAGTGCCGAGGTCTTTGATTTCGGAATCGTTGCCCGAGGCCATCAGGCGCACCTTTTGCCCACGGGTGATGGTGCCGGAGATGACGCGGATGTAGCTGACGACGCCGCGATACGGATCGAAGACGGAATCAAAGACCGAAGCGCGCAGGTAACCATCGCCGGGATCTTTCGGTGCCGGGATGAGGGCCACGACGGCCTCCAAAATGTCTGTGATGCCGATGCCCATCTTGGCGCTGGCAGAGACGGCTTCATCGGCCGGGAGCTGGAGGATGTCCTCAAGCTGGCGCTTCACCTTATCGACATCAGCGCTGGGCAGGTCGATTTTGTTGATGATGGGGACGACGTAAAGGTTCTGCTGGAGGGCGAGATTGAGATTCGCGACCGTCTGGGCTTCCACGCCCTGGCTGGCATCCACGAGCAGGAGTGCACCTTCACAGGCAGCCAGGGAGCGGCTGACTTCGTAGCTGAAATCAACGTGCCCGGGGGTGTCGAGCAGGTTGAGTTTGTAGATCTGGCCGTCCTTGGCCTTGTAATTCATGCACACCGGGTGCGCTTTGATCGTGATGCCGCGCTCGCGCTCCAGGTCCATGCTGTCGAGGAGCTGATCCTGCTGCTCGCGCACGGTGATGGTCTTCGTGGCCTCAAGCAGGCGGTCGGAGAGAGTGGTCTTCCCATGGTCGATG
>JAGKWZ010000336.1 GCA_021151605.1 Verrucomicrobiaceae bacterium | reverse complement strand
CGGTGGTGGCGGCGGTGGCCGCTACTAAATCCTAGTCCCAGGCCGCATTCAGCACTGAATGCATCCTTTTTGAAGCACGGGCGTCACAGCCCGTGCTTTTTTATTTGGATACCAGAAGCTGAATTTGCGAGACGAATCCTGAGAAATCAGAACGAGGTCGGCTCTAATCCAGCACGGGATTACTTTCGACGAGGGCATAAACCTCCACAGGATCAGGCTGCCCTTTCACTGGATGAATGCCGACATGCTTGAAGTCACTGGCCCCCTCCGGCCAGCCTTCCATGAAGCTGGCGCTAACTAGGACGGGAACCTGAAGTTTGCGGGTCAGACTTTCGATGCGGAAAGTCACATTGACCGCCTCTCCGACAGCGGTGTTTACACCACGGCCCATGGCACCGAGGGCCACATCGCCGATGTGAATGCCGATATGGCAGTGGACTTCAAGATTCCGATCTGTTTTGAGTGACTTGCGCACTGGAGATTCACTGGCTTCGGGTCCGCTGAGGAGCCGGGCAGCCTCCGTCGCTTTGGCACGGACATCAATGCTGTCCCCAGCCCAGTAGGCAAAAACGCCGTCACCAATGAATTTGTCGATGATAGCTCCGCGTGATTTGAGCACCTGCTCACACTGGGCGTACCACTCGCGCAACATCGCAGCAACATCCTCGGCAGAAAGCTGAGCGGACAGGCTGGTGAAGTTGCGCAGATCTCCGACTAAGAGTGTGGCTTTCACCGTTTTGATCGGCAGGGCGACGGTGTGCATCATCTGATGACCGCTGATCGAGTGGCCAGTATGATCACCGTCATCAGTTTCAAAGATGAAGAGACAGGTGCCGAGTTGGATGCGGTCACCATGGCGGAGAGCACGAGCAGTCGTCACCGCCACATCATTCACGAAACTGCCATTGGCGCTGCCGAGGTCAGACACCCAGTAGAGAGTGCCATCACGGCGGATGGTCGCATGCTGCCTAGAGACGCCAGTATCTTGAAGGCGGATGGTCGCATCTGGGCTGCGCCCCAGGAGATTGAAGTCCGCCAGGGCGTGCTCCACTCCTTTGTCGTGCTGTCTCAGAAATGCTGCCATGATAGTTGTATGCGTAGTCTTCAAGCAACTACCACGAAGGAAGTCAAGCCCTACACAGTATTTTTCCCATACCTGAGAATTATGAACGCGGCCCTTCCCCCCTTTCATGCAGCAAAGATTTCGAAGTGCGCTTGCGCCAGTGGAGAGACTTGGGATGGTAACAACTCATGCCTGTCCATGCCTTTGCCCAACTCTGCGACCATGTGCGCGAAGTTTCCCTGCTGACCTCCACGGAGTCCATCCTCTCCTGGGATCAGGAAACCTACATGCCGGCGAAGGCGCTCGCCTTCAGAGCACGCCAGATGTCCTGGCTAAGTGGTAAAGCTCACGCCCTGGCGACTGGAAGGATGATGCAAAAGCTTCTGCACCAGGCTCAATCTGCCCGTCTTCAAGACCCAAAGTCCACCGCGAACCTGAACGTCCTGACCGAGGAGTATGAGCGGAATGCCAAAATCCCCAACCGTCTGATCATGGAGGAAAGCGAGTTCACCGCGCATGCCAAGCATGCCTGGATGGAAGCACGAAAAAGCTCAGACTTCTCTCTGTTTGCCCCGCATTTAGAAAAGCTTCTAAATATCGCACGCCGTAAGGCAGAACTCTGGGGCTACGCGGATGAACCTTATGACGCCCTCTTGCACACTTATGAGCGAGGGACCCGCACGCGGGAAGTGTCTTCGCTTTTTGCCAAACTGAAACCGGAACTCACCCAGATCGCCAGCAAAGCAGTTGAGCGTGGGAAAGCTATCAAACCCAATCTCCTTCGTGGGAACTACCCCATCGCCAAACAGCAGCAGTTGAATGCAGAGATCGCGGCCAGCATCGGCTTCGATTTTGAAGGTGGGCGGATCGACACCACGGCCCACCCGTTCTGCACCACCCTCGGGCCGCGTGATATACGCCTCACGACACGTTACGATTTGAAGGACTTCACCTCGTCTCTCTTTGGCGTTCTGCATGAAGCCGGGCATGGACTTTATGAACAGGGTTTACCAGAGCAGGACTTCGGCTTGCCTTCCGGGAGAGCCTGCTCACTGGGCATTCATGAGTCTCAGAGTCGACTTTGGGAAAACCATGTCGGACGTTCACGAGCATTCTGGGAAAAATGGCTTCCACGCACCGCAGAAATCTTCCCAAACCTGCGCAAAATCGACCTGGACGATTTTATGGCTGCGATCAATCTCTCAGAGTATTCATTCATCCGAGTGGAGGCAGATGAGGCCACCTACGATCTGCACATCCTGCTGCGTTTCGAAATCGAACGCCGCATGGTGCGCGGTGATCTGGCCATCAAAGATATACCCGAGGCCTGGAATGCGCTCTTTGCCGAACTCTTCGGCATGGTGCCACCGGACGCAGCGAAGGGATGTCTTCAAGACATCCACTGGAGCATGGGGGGACTTGGCTACTTCGCCACCTATACCCTTGGAAACTTGAACGCGGCACAACTCTTCGCCACTGCACGAAAACATCGGAACATCGCCACAGCCATCGACAGAGCGGACTACGCACCTTTGCTAGGCTGGCTTCGTGAAAACGTCCACTCCCATGGTGGCGCCCCGCTTCCCGGTGAGATCATGCAGCGTGCCACCTCCAAGGCCACGGATGCCCGGCATCACCTTCGGCATCTGCGGGAAAGATTTGTGGGCTAAATCCTCTTCCAAACCTACAAATCCAGATATGCCAAAGCCACCGCCAGTCGCCCGCCAGAACCGCCATGTCTCCCCGAGCGCTTCCATGCCGCACCTCTATGAGGAGGCAGATCTTCCAAGCCTTCTTGAGGACAAACCCGAACCTCTGGTGCTCATCCTCGACTGTATCCAGGACCCGCACAACCTCGGTGCCTGCCTCCGCACTGCGGATGCAGCAGGATGTGTCTGCGTGATCATGCCTAAAGACAAATCCGCTCCCATAACCGAAACCGTCGTGCGCGTCTCCTGCGGCGGTGCACATAGCGTGCCGCTGGTGCGGGTGACAAACCTTGCCCGTGCCATGGAGCGCCTAAAGGACCTCGGCATCTGGATCGTCGGCACCGCCGACGAGGCAAAACAGTCCGTCTATCAGGTCGATCTCAAAGGCCCCATCGCCATCGTCATGGGTGCAGAAGGTGAAGGAATGCGTCGCCTCACCGGCGAGTTATGCGACTTTCTGGTGAACATTCCGATGAGTCGCAGCGGCAAAGTCCCCTGCCTGAACGTCTCCGTCGCCACCGGCGTCTGTCTCTTTGAAGCGGTAAGACAGCGGCAGAAATGATGGCCCATCTATTGGCTTCCCCACCAAAACTGGTGTGGAAAGCTCTTTTGCAAAAACAAAACGCGGCGTGTAAGGTCTCCCGACGTAACTTCCTAACCAGCCCCCCAACTTTCTAACATGTCAGACGACCCTACCCCACGCAACGACGGTCCCAACCGGCGCAATCAGGAGCCGCAGTTCAACTGGAAGGGCTTCCTACTGCTCTCCGTCGTCATTCTTCTTGTCGGTTCCGCACTCATGGTGGGAGACAAGGCCACTCGTGCTGATGTCATCACCTACAAAGATTTCAAAAAGCTGGTGGAGGACAGCCTCATTGACCGTGATCAAGATCTCGTCCTGATCCAGAAAGACACGACCAATGCCGAGATCATCGAAGGCTATGCACTGCGCCCGAAGCTTGCCGAAGAGATCGGACTAAAGTCAGAAACAACTCCTGCTGACCAAGAACCAAAGCCTGCCACACCCAGCACTGTCCCGGCAGCCAAAAAGAACACCCGCAAATTCAATGTGGCTGTCTCCATCCAGTATCAGAAGGAAGAACTCCAGACCCTGCTGGCGAAGCACAACCTCGTACTCGTGCCCAAATATGAAAATGATCAGATGAGTGCCGTGCTCGTGTCCATGCTGCCCATTTTAGTGGTGCTGGTGCTCATCTTCTTCCTGGTGCGCCAGCAGATCAAAACCGCCGGACGTGGCGCCATGAACTTCGGCAAAAGCCGCGCCAAGATGATGTCCCAGGACAAAAACAAGGTCACCTTCAAAGATGTAGCCGGCGTGGAAGAGGCTAAGGATGAAGTTCAGGAGATCGTGGAGTTCCTCAAAGATCCGAAGAAGTTCCAGCGCCTGGGTGGTAAGATCCCCAAAGGTGTCCTCATGACCGGCCCTCCAGGCACTGGCAAGACACTGCTCGCCAAAGCCATCGCTGGTGAAGCCGACGTGCCATTCTTCAGCATCAGCGGTTCCGACTTTGTGGAAATGTTTGTCGGAGTCGGTGCCAGCCGCGTTCGTGACATGTTTGAGCAGGGGAAAAAGAATGCCCCATGCCTCATCTTCATTGATGAAATCGACGCCGTTGGCCGTCATCGCGGACACGGCATGGGCGGAGGCCACGACGAGCGTGAGCAAACCCTCAATGCCCTGCTCGTCGAAATGGACGGCTTCGACACCCAGGAAGGCATCATCATCATCGCCGCTACCAACCGTGCAGACGTACTCGACCCCGCTTTGCTTCGCCCAGGTCGTTTCGACCGCCAAGTCACCGTCAATCTCCCGGACGTCAAAGGCCGCGAGGAAATCCTCCGCGTCCACTCCCGTAAAGTCAAGCTAGCCGAAAGCGCTGACTTGTCCAAAATCGCCCGCGGCACACCTGGATTCTCCGGTGCTGAACTGGCCAATCTTCTCAATGAAGCCGCCCTGCTTGCCGCCCGGAAAAACCTGAAGGCCATCACGAGTTCGGAACTCGAAGAAGCCCGGGACAAAGTGCGCTGGGGCCGCGAACGCCGCAGCATGGCCCTAAGCGAGAAGGAAAAGGAAAACACCGCCTACCACGAGGCAGGCCACGCCATCCTCATTGAACTTCTGGAGCACACCTCTCCGCTCCACAAAGTCACCATCATCCCGCGCGGCCCATCCCTTGGCTCCACCATGTGGCTGCCGGAGGAAGACAAGCACAACAATCGGAAGAGCGAACTCCTCGACGACCTCGTCGTCGCCATGGGCGGTCGCGTTGCCGAAGAAATCCAATTCGGCGATGTCACCAACGGTGCAAGCGGAGACATCCGCATGGCCTCACGCATCGCGCGTAACATGGTCTGCTCCTGGGGTATGAGTGACCGACTGGGCATGATCGAGTATGGCGAAAATGAAAGCGCCAGCTTCATGGGCCGTAGCAGCAGCAACTACAGCCCAGACACCGCTCAAAAGATCGATGAGGAGGTTAAGCGCCTCATTGATGAATCCTACTCCCATGCAAAAGACATCCTGCTAAAGTATAAGGACCGGCTGGACGCCATCGCTCACGCCCTGCTCGAATACGAAACGCTTGATGGCAGCCACATTAAGGAAATCATGGAGCATGGTCGCTTGATCAATCCCCCAGATACAAAGCCACCACCGCCACAGCCACCACCCGTGCCGAAAGCTACCGAATCACGCCCCGTCACCAAGGATGACGAGGAGGTCGGTGGCTTGCCAGGCGGTCTGATCGGAGTACCGACCTAATCGCGGCATCCAGTTTAAATCATGAAAAAGGGGCGGCACCAGCCGCCCCTTTTTTGTGAATCTGCGCTGGTGAATCACCCCTTATTCGGAACCTGCGAATCCCGCCCCGTCGGCTGGGCAACGAGCAGGGAAGCCAGCAAATCCCCTGAAGATGCTGGCATCAGCGTGACCTTCGCGGGACCAGTGATCATCTTCTGGGCCTCCAAAACGTCAAAGACAGCCGCCGCTACTTCAGGGTCGTTGGCGATGCTTTGCAGCGCATCACGGTATCGCTCATGACGTGGCGGTTCACCAGCATCTTCGCCAGCGGCATGTTGCTCAGGCAGCGCACTGTCGAGTTGCTGACATTGGCAGAGAGTGAGCCGCGCGGGTCCGTATTTTTGAAAAGGAACGCAACCGGATCACTGACAAACATTTCATACCAGATGCCGATGCCCATCGGCGCGCCCTCTTCAGAATTTACGGGCTGGCTGCGCAGGTAGATCTGGTCCAGACGCATGTCCACTTCATGACAGGTGCCGAGCCAGTTCACCAGAAAAGCACGCCAGCCGAGCTTCACTGGCAGGAAGTGCAGACCGGGCTCATCAAGAACACCGATCACCTTTCCAAACAAAACATACACCTGATACCGGCGCTCCTGCACGATTGCATAAAGGCCAAAGACACGAGCCAGGCCGAGAATAACGGGCACGGCGATAGTGCAGCCAACAAAAGTGCCGATAATAGCAGTGAGAAATTGAACGAGTGGTTCCATAAAAGAGGCGTCGCTGAGAGTTACTGATGCTTGGTTTCCACGAAGACCTGGCTGGCCTTGTCAAAAAGAGACAGGCGCACATTGCGGACGTAGGCGCGCAGAGCCTGGCTGCCGCGTGATTTTAGATCCAGCAACTGCGCGGCCAGCCGGCTCAGAGGCTCCACCTCCGCCTGGGCTTTCAGGGTCTCGATCTCCACCGCACGCTGGGACTGCACGATCTTCTGATCCGCCGCGGCCTGCGCCAGGCTGATGTCGGAGGAGACCTGGTTGTAGGCCGTATTGATCGCTGCCAGCGCAGACTCCACCTCATGGGGAGGATCGATGCCGGTGATCAACGAAGCATCCAGCAAGATGCCATAGCGTGCCGCCGAGGAAAGGCACTCACGGTCCATGTGCTCATTGAGGTCGCGCATGTTCTTGCGGATGTCATTGATGGAAATACCGATGGCTGCGGCAGACTCGGGCTGGCTCGGATCAGCTGAAACATCACGTGGGGCCTCGAAATTCGCGATGCGCTCACGCAGCACGCTGACGAAGTAACCCATCACGTGCGCGTAGGCATTCTTCACTCCAAAGACGAAAGCATACAGATTACGCTCTGAGACACGGAAGCGGATCTGCCCATTGAGCCCGACGTTGAGCTGATCCTTCGTCACGGCTTCGAGGATGCTGCCGGATGCGTTCGCCGAAGGCTCATCCGGGTCCCAGGCCATGTTCACTGTGCCCGTGGCGATGCTGACCTTGTGTACCTTTTCCCAGGGCCATTTAAAATAAGGCCCGCCGGGCTGGATCACCCGCACCTGCGGGTAGCAGTATCTCTCCCCTTGTTCAGGCGTGAGCTGCGCGGAGACAGGATCATCCAGCGTGGTGAGATTCCCCACACGGACTGCACGGCCGAACCGCGTCTTCACTGCACGCTCATTTTGATTCACCGTGTAAAGTCCCGCCACGAGGTAGCGGACGACGAACCAGAGGATAAAACCAACAAAGCAGCCAAAGGTGATGGACATAGGTGTAAGGAAGTTCAATCCCAAGTGTGAGGGGTCTCCTTCCCTTTGCAAAGAACAAAGCCGTCTCATTCACCATCTCCCATCTTTGCCTTACACTTCATTCAGGGCCCTCTTTAGTCACCTATTCTGACTCAAGCGCAGATCGTCGTAGCCCACGTACCAGAGCAGAAAAAGCATCAAGTTTCAGCGGATAGCTGCAACCCGCACAGTTAACAACCTTCCCGAGCGTCGTCACATCCACACCCGCGTCCTCAACGTCATTCCCACACGCGAGAATGACGTTTCATAAGCCATAATGAAACGCTTTTCCCTTCGTAAAACCTGCAACCACGCCTCACACAGCATTCCCACGCGTCGTAAGGCCCTGATCCGCATCGGTGCCGATTTACCGCCGAATCTTGAACAGGCAGCCCGCACGGGATGTAGCCTCAAGCCCCTTTCGGCAGGGTTGTGGCGCTACTACCGCACCGCAAAGATGCCATCACACTGGGTTTCCGAATTGAGTTCCACCTCAGCCGCCAGCCAATTTTTCCTCATGACCGTCTACATAACCGCTGTGCTCGTAGGAGTTCCACGCTTCGATGCCCTGGGTCCTAGCGGCGAATCATGCTGCAGGGCCATCTATGGCCCAATACGAGGCACCCACAGGTCCATGCACACAGAGGGGAACACAGTCTGGCCCGTAGATATGATCTAGGCCGATCCGCAGCCCCAGAGAGATGGGCGCATGGGATCCGTCAATCGAGACGAGATTGCACACGCACATCTCATTTTCACGATAGGGGCAGTCGAGGTGGCAGTTCTGACGAGGTTGGAGATTGTGCATTTTAGTGGTGAGAGGCGCTTCCGCTTGCCACCGCCGCTTCGGTGGTTTCAGTAGGTGTTTAGGAAAAGTGGCTTATCGGAGGCTGCCAGTGAGGAGGAGATGACTTCATGACTATTTTTGATTATTATGTTTGTTTGTCAGCCATCGAGCTATTGGGACCAATGCTACCCTGATACAGCGCCTCGTTCATGCAGCGCCATGGGGTGAAACCCCACCCCGCCGCAGGGTAGAGCGCAGTCCGCCACCGATGAGCGAGGTGGCATCGATCAAGGCTGCGGGCAGGTGGCAGGAATTTGGTACGGCGATGTAACGCGGTTCCCAGGGCGCAGACCGCCCCACGGGCAAGCTGAAATTCTGCTTTCTCCGTCGGCTCGGGATTTATTCCAGTTTCGCTTAAATAGGGATCTTAGATTATCTTTTGGTAACAAAGCATCATCAGAAGCGAATCTTTGTCAGACTTAGCTAGAAGCAGACAAAACAATCTGAACACCACCATGAAAACGATTTCACTCAGCCTTCTGTTCGCCTGTGTTTCTTTGGCGGCATCAGCTCAGTCGATGCCGGACAATGCGGCGCTACTCCCTGGAGAGCAGCGGATCTATGAGCCAGATGAGGGTATCACGGATGGCGACCGCTACGGCGCGAGCATGGCAGTCCATGGTGACTGGGCCGTCGTGGGTGCCCCTGGAGATGATGTGCGAGACTCCCTGGAAGCTGGGGCCGCTTATGTCCTGAAGCGAACGGGCGGCGTGTGGCAGGTGGTGCAAAAGCTGTATGCGGAGGACGCAGGCCCGGCGGTGCTGGAGTTTGGCTCCACGGTGGCGATCCATGGAGAGGTGCTGGCGGTGGTGGCAAAGTCCGGCACAACGGTGACTCCAGGAGTGGTCACTGTTTACCGGCGCAGTGGCGAAGTCTGGGCACTGGAGCAGACGCTGAGCCTGAATGCCTCCGCCATAGGCTTGAATGCGGATCAACTCATTGTGGGACTGCCAAAGACCAGCGAGACGGGGCGGGTGAGGATTTATGAAAAAGCGGGCACGAGCTGGAGCCAGGTGCAGGAGATCCAGGGGCCCGTGACGGCCTCTGAGGGGCTAAGATTTGGCCACTCGCTGGCGCTGAATGGGAATCGTCTTCTGGTCGGAGCTCCAGGGAGCGAGACGCTGTCCCTGGCGACGAATGGTCAGGCGCGGGAGTTTGAGCGAACTGGCAGCGGCTGGGTGCAGGTGCGGACGATCTCTGCTCCGGTGGTCACGCCGCGCAGCATTGCGTTTGGTTTGCAGGTGGCACTCTCAGATCATGCGGCCTTGGTGACGGACTGGCGGGGTATATTTTATGGCCCAGGCTTTAGTCGAGCTGGGCAGCCACCCTTCATTCCTCAGGGCACGAACCCGACGGTGGGAGTTTACCGAGTGCTGAATGGCGAGTGGGTGCGGCAAAGCCTGCCCGCCAATGATGGCCTCAAGTACGTAAGGTGCATTGCTGCGCAGGGCAATCGGGCGCTGATCGCCAGCAACGCATCCGTCAGCGAACTGCTGATGAATGATGGACCAACCTCGGGCTGGGTGGAGCGCTCCATCGCTCCTTCAGAACCAGGCAGAACGATCCAAAACAACCCGTATGTCGAGTCTTTGGCGATGGATGCGGAGTCTGGTCTGATTAGCTGGACTGGCGCAACACTCTATTATCAACAAGGCCCAGGTAGCGTTTATCCAGTCGGCGGCCAGACGGAGTGGCAGCTCGGAGCGCCCGTGCAGCCTGAAGCCACCCGTGCGCAGGCATACAGCCGGTTTGGCGAAGCGATGGTGATCTCTGGAAATACGGCGGTGGTGGGTGCTCCTGGATTTTCCGGGAAGACATCTGGCTGCGTTTATGTGATCCAGCGGGTGAGCGGTAAGTGGCAGATCGTGCAGACCCTGGATGCGCCCTCTGGCACCCGTTTTTTCGGACTGAATGTGGGCATCAGTGGCGACCGCATCGCTGTATCGAGCCGGGTGATTTTGCCCGGTCTAGAGTCCTCTCGTCTCTTCATCTTTGAAAAAAGAGAGTCTGGGTGGACTCCTCAACCGACGCAGACTTTTGAGGTCGCAGGCGAACTGAGAGAACTGCAATTCTCGGGAAACCATCTGGCCTATGTCGAGCAGGACACCATGGTCAAAGTCCACCTCGTCTCAGCAGCTGGGACACGCCTGATCGGCACGTTGGAGAGGCCCAGGCTCAATGACTTTGATTGGATGAACCTGAACCTCAGTCTGAATGACTCCAAGCTGGCGGTGGCAGATGCCTCCTGGAATATCGGCAAGGTGGCGAACTTCGGGAGAGTGATCCTCTATGACATCGGTGAGGACAGCCTGACGAAGAGCGCAGAGATCCAGGCTCCTCCGGCGGACGGTATCACCTACAATGGTTTCGGCTTTAAGGTCTCGCTCAGCACGAATCGCCTGTTTGTGCAGCAAACTTATGAAACCCGTCCATCTCGCCTGCTGACCTACCGTCTCCAGGATGGAGCATGGGAACTCATGGATGGGGCGGCAGAGATCGATCCAAACTATCAAAACTACTCGCACGTCCGCGTCGGCGGGGGCGATTACTTTCTCGTCGGACGTTACGATCAGTGGGCCAGGCTTTTCCGTGCCGAGCGGGGCGGGCTTTCCCTGCTGCGCCAGTTCAGCGACACCAGCAGACCAGGTTTTGGTCACGGCGTGGCGCTGAGCCCAGACACGATGATCATCCGCACCGGCATCAGCATTGCCAACTCCGGTAGTGCCAACGCCGGCATGTTGTATTTCCTGCCAACCGGTAACCTGGGAGCGGACAGCGAGCCCGGAGCACCTCAGGTCGCGCTGGGCACGGACCAAACCATCGAACTCGGTGAAACGCTGGTCGGCGAGACACTCGAAATCCCCCTGCGCATCGTGAACCGAGGCCTGCGTGCGGTGAAGATCACGGGGGCAGAGGTGAATGGTGACGCCTCAGGCGTGCAGAGTGTGCAGCTTGATCCCGTGACTCTGACCTCTGGCGAGGTGACCGTTGCCCGTGTGGTGCTGCGTCCTTCCGCAGCGGGGGGCCCTCGCCACCCAGACCGCTGCCGTCCTAGACGTGCCGCGCGCCCGTGCCGACGATGCTGGCACCTATCGTCTGGAGCTGCGCTGGCCCGGCGGCCAGACCAGATCCCAGGAAATCCGGGTCGGCATTTATCAGCACCTCACCGGCCTGGAACGCGTGCTAGACGCCGACAATCTAGCACTACCCGCCCGTGCCTGGGGCCCTGGCATCAGATTCCAGTGGAGCGTGAATGAAAGCTGGGCAGTCACCGGCACCCGCAGCGCACGGCTTCAGGTCAGGCGCGCCGATGTCCTGCTGCTGGCGAATGCTCCCGGAAATGGCTCCAAAGGTTACGTCACCGCCAGCGTGCGCCTGGGGGATCAAAGCGCCGTCTGCAGCCACTTCGATGTGGAACTGCGCAGGCCTCCCATCATTGATGTCCTGGGAACAATCGGCTCCACCGCTATTGCGACCGGACAGGAGCTGAACTTCGCCCTCAATGACACCTCTGAATCCCGCTTCAAGGCCACTTATGGAGCCAGCCGCTTGCCATCCCAGTTGACGCTCGTGGATGGCGTGGTGATGGGTGTCTTCACCCAGCCAGGCCGATATCCATGCACCTTCACCGCACGCAATCCTGATGGTGTGGCCAAGCCGGTGGACTTCACCTTCATCGTTTACCGAGCCGAAGAAGGCGTGCCAGTGGCTGAGACAAAACTCACCTTCGGCTCTCCTGGGTTGTTTGCGAACTTCCTAGAGCTGCCCGCTGGTAGCAACGGCATCGAGCGGCCGGCCTTGATCGTCATGCAGGTCACCGGCACCGGCTCCTTCACCGGTAGCGTGCTTTACGCTGGGAAGCGTCAGCCCTTGAGTGGGAAGTTCAAACCTGATCCGACAAACCCGCAGGTCCGCATCGCCCGCCAGCCCCTGCCCTCCATCTCCGGACATGGAAAGCTCTACATGGAGATCAGCCAGGAGGCGTATGAGATCGAAAAAGGTCTGGTCCCCGAACAACCAGTGATGCCTCGCATCCTCGCTTATGAAAAAACACCCGACGAGGACTCAAACATCAGCACCGCTTTCCTGTGCCCCGAACTGCGCCTGGGCAAATTTGACCGCCTTTCCGCCAAAGGGCAGCACACGGTCCTGCTCAGCAGTTATGAAACGGATGACCCCGTGCCTGATCCCGCCATTGCGCCGGATGGCAGCGGCTTTGCCAGTGTGAGCTTTGACAAAAACTACAACGCCAACACCACGGGTGCCCTCCCGGACGGATCAATCATCACCTTTTCCTCACCCTTGGTTGTCGATGTGGAAACCTACCTGCCTGTGCTCCTCGTTCTGCACGATTCCGGGGCAAAGGGCATCGTGCGAGGCAAGATCACGACTGGCTTTGATGGCCAGACCAGCAGCCTCATCTCTGAGGAACTCCGCTGGACCCGCCCGCCGAATCCAAACTCCAAGCTCTATCCCAACGGACTCGATGCCGTACTGCTCGCTCGTGGCGCGCGCTACGTCGTGCCAAAGGGCCTGCCCCTCCTTATGGATGGAGACTCAGTGCCCGAAACAACCCGTGCAGTCCTCCGCATCGAGGGTGGTGGAGCCGCCCCTGGTGAGCTGCGCTTCAGCCTGAATGCAAGTCATCGCGCCACCTTCGCCACACCAAACACCTTCCGTGCCCAGCTTGACCTTCGTGCCCCCACCGGCTTCTTCAGTGGAAGCTTCACCCCAGCGGGCAGCAAATGGGGCGGGCAAAACGACGGCCATCAAGCTGCTCACCGGCCTCATGAAACCCATGCAGGGCAGCGTGAAGCTCTGCGGATTCGACATGCAGGTGGAGCCGCTGAAGGCCAAGGCCCTGCTCGGCTATGTGCCGGACGTGGCCGTGTTTTATGAAAAACTCACCGCGCCCGAGTTCATGCACTTCATCTCCGAACTCTTCGAGATGAACCCGGCGCACGCGGCGGAGCGGACGGAGGAGCTTTTTAACCAGTTCGGCCTGCACGAGCACTGCTCCCAGCGCATCGAAAACCTCAGCCACGGCACCCGTCAGCGGCTCGGCATCGCCAGCGCGCTGCTGCATGAACCCAAAGTCTTCGTCATCGACGAACCCATGGTTGGGCTGGACCCCATCCATGCCCGGATCGTGAAAGCCGAACTCAAGCGCCAGAGCCGCGCCGGAGCCACCGTGCTCATGAGCACCCACTTGCTGAACATCGCCGAAGAGGTCGCCGACCGCATCGGCATCCTGCATCGCGGCAAGCTCCTCTTCGTCGGCACCCTGGCTGAACTGCGCGCCGCCCAGGAAAAGCAGGGGCTGAATCTGGAGGAGATCTTTTTGGAGATGGTGGGGTAGGCGTAGAACGAGTTTCCAACTCGTAAGCTGGTGCCCCGAGTTTCGAACTCGGGGGTGGAATAAGTGGAGTGATGGATGAGCGTCTGAAGCGCGAGGCTCAGTCCTCAGTGCTCGGAAACTGAGAACTGAGCACGCCTTCCCTTCACCCAATCTTGTCCGAGCCAAAGTGCCCGCGCAGAGCCTCAGGGATGGCGATGCTGCCATCGGCCTGCTGGTAGGTTTCCACCAAGGCGACAAAGAGACGCGCCAGCGCGGTGCCGGAGCCATTCAAGGTGTGGCAGAAGCGGTTTTTGCCGTCTTCGCCCTTGAAGCGCAGATTCATGCGGCGTGCTTGGTAGTCGCCGAAGTTCGAGCAGCTCGACACTTCCAGGTAGCTGCCTTGTCCAGGAGCCCAAACTTCGATGTCATAGGTCTTGGCCGAGCCAAAACCGATGTCGCCCGTGCAGAGTTCGATCACGCGATAGTGCAGGCCCAGGAGTTGCAGCACCTTCTCGGCATTGCCAGTCAGGCTTTCCAGCTCGGCCATGCTCGTCTCCGGCGTGGTGATCTTCACCAGCTCCACTTTATCAAACTGATGCATGCGGATGAGCCCGCGCGTGCCGAGCCCGGCGCTGCCTGCCTCGCGGCGGAAGCACGGGGTGTAGCCCACGTAGTTGATGGGGAGCTGCTCCAGCTTCACGATCTCCTCGCGGTGCAGATTCGTGACGGGCACCTCGGCGGTCGGGATGAGGTAAAGGTCGTCCGTGGGGCTGTGATACACCTGATCGCCGAACTTTGGGAGCTGGCCGGTGCCGACGAGACACTCCGCCTTCACTAAATGCGGCACATTCACCTCCGTGTAGCCGTGCTGGGTGCTGTGGAGATCGAGCAGGAAATTGATCAAAGCACGCTCCAGCCGGGCCCCTGCACCGCGATAGACGGTAAAGGCGCTGCCGGTGATGCGCGTGCCGGCCTCGAAGTCGAGGATGCCCAGGCTCGTGCCGAGGACGGTGTGGTCCTTCGGCTCGAAGTCATACTTCGGAGCCTCGCCCCAAACACGGACGACGGGGTTTTCTTCGGCGCTGTGGCCCACGGGGCAGGCCTCATGCGGCAAGTTCGGGATGCCGAGCATCAGGTCGCGCTGGCGGACATCGGCGTCATCGGCTTCGCGGCCGATCTCTTCGATGCGGGCATTGATGCCCTTCACCTCCGCCTCGATGGCGCTGGTGTCCTGGCCGTTCTTTTTGCCGATGCCGATGTCTTTGCTCAGACGATTGCGGTCGCCCTGGAGCTTCTGGCGCTCGGTTTCGGCGGTGCGGCGGGCCGTGTCGATGGAGAGGATCTCATCCACGGTGGACGCGTGATCGCCGCCACGGTTGGCGAGGCGCTGTTTGACCAGATCGGGGTTCTCACGGATGAGGCGGATGTCGAGCATAGGAAAAGAGAAGGGCGCGGAGGCTAGGCGGTGATGGCCCGCTGGCAAGGAGGGTTTAAAAAACGCGGAGCCCCGGATTCCGTGTCTTCCTGAGGGAGTTTGGAATGCCTGAAGCTCATCGTCGACTCGCAGGGCATCCTCGGTTACGTAGTGCGCTGGATCG
>JAGKWZ010000335.1 GCA_021151605.1 Verrucomicrobiaceae bacterium | reverse complement strand
ATCCGGCATCATGGCTTCAGCGGACTCCGTCTGCCCCGCTTGGATGCGGGCGCGCCAGTCACGGAGGAGGTTCACCTGCTGCGCGTGCAGGACCTTCAGCGGCTCTTCCCGAATCTCCAGCGTGTAGGCTAGTCGTGGGCGACGCACGGCAAAGGTGCCCTCAAAGAGGTCCTCCAGCACGAGGCGGGTGCGGTCCAGCTCGGCGAGGATGATGCCGAGGAAGCGCTCGCGAATCTCAGGCTCAGCCACGAGACTGGCGTAGAGCTGCACGAGTTCAGCATTCACACTGACGAGGCTGCTCTCGATATTGGTGAGGACGTAGCTGAGGAAGGGAGAGGTTTTTAAACCTGCCTTCAGGGCGGCAAAGGCAGCGCTGTCTGTATCACGCAGCTTTTCCAGAGCAGAGCCTGCGCCGAACCAACCGGGGAGATAGAACCGAGACTGAGTCCAGGAAAAGACCCAGGGGATGGCGCGAAGGTCATCCAGGGAGGCCTGCCCTGTGCGGCGCGAGGGACGTGAGCCGATGCGAGCATTCTCTAGCGCATCGATCGGCGTGGCCTGGCGGTAAAAGCGCATGAAGTCCGGCGTTTCCAACAATGCACGGTAGGCCGTGCGGCTGTCTGCGGCGAGCTGATCCAGCACGGGGGCCAGCGCCTGATCGGCCGCCTTGCCATGGCGATGTCGCGCGGTGGCGGCAGCGGTGGAGGCCATGAGGAGTTCGGTGTGATACACGGCAGAGCCAAGATGCGCATACTTCTGCGCGATGGTCTCGCCCTGCTCCGTCATGCGCATCGAGCCGCCGAGACTTCCCTGCGGCAGCGCCTCCATAAACCAATGCGTAGGGCCCGCGCCACGTCCCACCGTGCCGCCGCGGCCATGGAAGAAGATAGGCTTCACGCAATGCTTCGCGGTGGTGGCAGAGAGTGCGCCCTGGGCACGATGCAGCGCCCATTGGCTGGCGAAGATGCCGCAGTCTTTGTTTGAGTCCGAGTAGCCGACCATCATCTGAAAGGTTGGCTTGTCCTTGCGCAGGCTGCGCTTCGTGACGGGATGCTGGAGGAATTCATCGGAAATGCCGGGCCCGGCTTCCAGATCTGCCATCGTTTCAAAAAGCGGTGCCACTGGCAGCGGGCAGCGCAGGCCACCATCGCTCCAGGTCATGAGGCCTGCCTCGCGGGCGAGCACATAGACGGTGAGCAAATCTTCCACATTTCGAGTCATCGAGACGATGAGAGCGCCTAGCCCAGCCGTGCCGTGCTGCGCGATGTGCGCGGCCAAAACTCGGTAGCAGGCCAGCACCGTATCTGCCTCCGGCCCGGCGGACATGCCTGCGGCCAGGAAGGGGCGTGGTGAGCCCAGCTCTTTCTCCAAAAGCGCGCGCTTCTCAGCCAGCGTCCACTCACTCAGCGGCTTGTCGCCGAGCAGGCCAGCGGCTTTTAGCAGTTGCTCCAGCGCCTTTTCATGGAAGGCGGAGTTTTGCCGAACATCCAGGATGGCACTGTGGAAGCCGAAGGCCTCCAGACGGCGGCGGAATGGCACAATGAACTCGATGACGAGCGCCTCGGCACTCACGCTCTCCAGCGCCTCGGCATACGCATTCATATCCGCGAGCAGCGCCTCAGGCTTGCTGTAGGCTCCCGGGCTGCCGGGCTTTTCGATCTCTGCCAGCAGGCGAGCGCGCATGAGGTAGGCGGCGGCGCGCCAGGGCTCTTCTTTGTTGCGCTCGAGGATGTAGGTCACGTCAGCATTCGTTTCACCTCCGAGCGCTGCCCCGAGACTGGAGATCAGCGCCTCCAGCACGGGCGGGGTTTTTTGGAAAAGCGAACTCAGGGGCGAATGCCGGGCGATCTGCTCTAGGGCACGGCGGTGCACACGAAGGGCATTTTTGCGCAGCTCTCGCAGGGCTTTCTCGGTGACATCAGAAGTCACGAAGGGGTGACCATCGCGATCTCCGCCGATCCAGGTGCCAAAGCGGATGAGCGGCGGCAGGGCATCGACTCCAGCGGGATCATAACCCGCGGCGACCCAGGCCTCGTCCAGTATCTCGGCCTCGCTGACGCCGAGCTTTTTCATGGCGCGCAGGTTTTCCGGCCACATGCCAGGTTCCGCTTCCGGGCCACGCTCTTTTTCACGCAGGCGGCGGATCTGCGCAGCGGCGCGCTCTTCCACGATATTGAGCAGCTGGAAGGCGATGGACAAGGCCTGGCCGAGGGTGCGATTCGGCTCTGCACCGACTTCCTGAATGTGACCCAGCCAGGGCAGTTTCTCCGCCAGCGCGCCCTCACCGACACGGTGCAGCACAGCAGCAAAAGCCGTCATGAGGAACTTTAGATCATCTTCGAGAAGGCGGAAGCCGCGCTCCCGCAGGGGGTTGGTGGAGGTCATTACTCCTCCTCATAAGCAGGAAGGATGCCGCCGCACCTGTTTGGCGTCATTTTTGCCACCTGAATGAGGCAAACTTGCCAATAATGAGCTTCCATTTCAGCCCTAGGGGCTGCTAGAAATCAATATTATGAATCAGGCACTCCTACCGACTGTTCCTTGCATCGAAGCTCTTGAGCCCCGCCTGGCCCCAGCGGGAATCATCACCGTCACCCAGAGCAATGGCACCTTGATCTTCACCGGCGATGGCTTGGACAATTCCATGGAGATCACCTCTCCCACTTTAAATGTCCTCTCCATCAAAGACCCGCACGCCAGTGACGTCGGAGCGGTGCCCACTCTCTTCCGCGTCGCTGGGCAGGCGGACTCCCCCACTCTGACCCTGCCGACGTTTCAGTCGATCAAAGTGAACCTCGGCGGCGGCAATGATGAGTTAATTGCCAGTGCACTCTTCGTGAACGGAGCCGTCACAGTCCAGGGCGGGGACGGCAATGACGACCTCTCCCTCTCAGGCACTTACAATGGAGCCATCCTGCTAGACGGTGGCAATGGCAACGATGATCTCGCCATCATCGGTGTCATGAACAATACAGTCACGGTGAAAGCTGGAGCCGGGGATGACGATGTCCTGTTTGGAAGTGGAAACTACGCCCGCGGCATCACCGCCGACCTCGGAACGGGGAGCAATAGATTCGATCTGTACTCGAATGCCTCACTCAATGTCTTCGGCAATCTCACCCTGACTGCCGCAGGCGGTACCACGAGTCTCCAAAGCTACCAGGTGAGTACAAAAATTGGAAGCATCACTGGCAATGTCAGCATTACAACCTCGGCAGGTGCCGCCAATCACTTCTTCGGCGGCAATGAAACCGACGTGTTGGCCATTTATGGGAATCTCTCCATCACGGGAGCTGCGGGTGCTGACGCTGTGCTGTTCGCGGGCAAAGTTTCTGTCGGCAATGCCGTGAACCTCAACCTCGGTGCTGGAGCCAATTTTGCCTCCAATGCCATCTCGACCGGTGATACGCCAGTCTCCATACTCTCGTTTATCGGCCTTGGCAGTCTGAGCTACACGGGCACCACAGGCACCGACCAACTCTACCTTGATGCGGCTGAACTCATCATCGCAGGCAATCTCAACTTCAACGGTGGTGCCGGGGTGAATTCCCTGGCTCTGCTCAACTCCACCGGCACACTCATTGGCGGGGCCCTGAACTACACCGGGGGCACCGGCAATGATCAGATGAACCTGGAAGGCGCTGAACTCACCCTCGGCGGCAAACTCACCTTTAAAGGCGGCGGCGGCGATGACAGAGCCTTCGTCACGAATGTTTATGCCTCCATCGGCTCGGTTCAATACACGGGCGGCAGCGGACTGGACATTTTCTACCTCGGTGCTCCCGATAGCACCACCACCACCGTGATGGCCATCCTCGGCGATGTGAACCTCAACGCTGGCACTGGTGCCGTCGAAATGGGTCTCAGCGATGCCCTCGTGCATGGCAAAGTTGTCTATGCCAGCAACGTCGCCCTCAATGTAGTCACCCCGCTGCGTGACATCTTCTTCGTCAACGACAGCTTCATCATTGGCACGCTTTCCGTCAACGCCACCGGCACTGCCAACACCGAAGTTTATATCGACGACAGCGTAGTGGTGTCCAATGTCAGCATCGCCACTGGTGCTGGCAATGACCTCGTTGCCTTTGACATCACCAGCGTCGGCAGTGATTACAAAAACACCTTCTACAGCGCCGTTCTCGTCTCTCTCGGCACGGGCAATGACCAGTGGCAGGCCGGCTCCTCAACCGCTGCAGCTACCGTCGGCAATGATTTCCGCTACAATGTGAAGATCGACGGCGGAACCGGCAGCAACACCGCCTACTACAGCTACGACAACAACGGCAGCAATGTCTTCAACGCCCTCTTCCCCGCCACCTTCCCCGGCATGATCCTCGTCTGAAGCCGGGTATCACGGCTGGGCATCCGCGATGAAGCTATCCACGTCTGCCTGCGTCGTGGCCCAGGAGCACATCAGTCGCGAGCCACCACCGATGAAGCTGTAAAACTGCCAGCCACGCGCTTTCAGCTTGGCTTTGATCGCGTCCGGCAGCCGGGCAAACACTGCATTCGCGTCCACCGGATACAGGATCTGCACCCCGGCGATCTTCCCCAGCCCATCGGCCATCTGTCGCGCCAGCCCATTCGCTCTGGCGGCATGGGTTTGCCACACATTGTCCGTTAGGATGCGCTGCCACTGGGCAGAAATAAAGCGCATCTTGGAGCAAAGCTGGCCCGCCTGCTTGCAGCGGTACTCGAAGTCCTTCGCCAAGACCTTGTCGAAGAACACCACCGCCTCCGTCACCGCCATGCCCAGCTTCGTGCCGCCACAGCAGAGTACATCGACTCCCGCGCGCCAGGTCAGGTCCGCTGGCGATGCCGTGCCGCCTGCCAGCGCATTGAAAAAGCGCGCCCCGTCCATGTGTACATGCAGCCCGTGCTTCTTCGCCAGTTCACACAGACCGGCGATCTCTCCCGCACGATACACCGTGCCCAGCTCCGTGCTTTGACTCATGCTCAGTGCTCTCGGCCTCGGGTAATGAAGGTCCGTCCGGTGGGTGATCAGCCGCTCCACATCCAGTGGGTCCAGTTTTCCCAGAGAAGACTTCGCCGTCAGGAGTTTGCTCCCATTGGAAAAGAACTCCGGAGCCCCGCACTCGTCCGTCTCCACATGCGACACATCACTGCAAATCACGCTGTGATAGCTCTGGCAAAGGGAGGCCAGGGAAAGCGAGTTCGCCGCCGTGCCATTGAAGACAAAAAAGACCTCACAGTCCGTCTCGAAGAACTCGCGGAAGCGCTCGCATGCCTGCGCCGTGATCGAGTCCGCTCCGTAGCTCGGGTGATAGCCCGTATTGGCCTCTTCCAGGGCCTGCCAGGCTTCAGGGCAGACTCCCGAAGTATTGTCAGAGGCAAAGTGGTATTTCAGTTCCGTATTCATGAGTTCGTAGATCCAGCTTCATCTTGTCCTGGCAGCACGCCGAAACTGGCAAAACACGCCCAGCGCCAGCAGCCCCAAATCCCGCACGATCAGTTCCATGTAGTTTGACGTCGCCCCGCCGCTGCCGCCAAAGCAGCCGCAGCGGATGTCCGTGCCACGCACCCAGGCGATGCAGATCGCAGCCAGAAACAGCAGCAGGCAGGCATTCAGCACCAGCAGCCCGCCTTTTCTCATCACGCCCGTAGCCACCGCCAGACCCGCAAAGATCTCCAGCCACGGCAGAAACATCGCCAGCATCCCCGCATACGGGTCAGGCAGCAGCGCGAAGCTCCGCACATCATCCAGAAAAACCATCGGGTTCCATGCCTTCTGCACCCCGGCATAAACAAAGACGCCGCCGAAGGCGAGGTGGAGGATGGGTTGCAGCCAGGTCATGGTCCACGGATGATGGCGTGTACTCGCTGGATGACAATCTTGGACATCAGCTTCATCGGCCATGGCTCATCCGCCCATGGCCTTTAAACAAGTGAACCTGGTAGCGGCAAAGCTATCTCTCCAGGCGTTTCGGAATCTCAGTTCGGGCTCCGCTCAGGCATTGGTCTTTGGCATTCGGCGGTAGATCCGGCTGCGGTTCACATTGAGCAAACGTGCGGCTTCGGTGACGTTCCCCCCCGTTTGCTCCAGGGCGCGGCAGATCAGAGTATGCTCCGCGTCATCGAGGTTCAGCGGCACAGAGTCCGCCTGAGGTTTGATCGCCGCAGACGAGGGCCCCTTGCCTGCGGAAGCCGACGTGCTGGCGGACTCAAAGAGCTGCAGGTGCTGCGGTAGCACAGTTTTCCCACCGCTGAGGATAAGCGCACGCTCCATCACATTCTTGAGTTCGCGGATGTTGCCTGGGAAAGAATGGCGACTCAGCACAGCCATCGCCGTTTCATCGAGCGCTGGTGCTGCCATGCCCATCTCCATGGCGAAGACCTTGAGAAAATGCGCGCAGAGCAAAGGCAGGTCTTCACGTCGCTCCCGGAGCGGTGGCGTCTCCACAGTGTAGCGGGCCAGGCGGTAATACAGATCCTGGCGGAAGTCACCACTGGCGATCTTGGCAGTGAGATCCGCATTCGTGGCACTGACCACTCGCACATCGACCCGATGAGATTTGGTGGAGCCCACAGGCGTGATTTCACCGTCCTCCAGCACTCGCAGCAGCTTGGCTTGTAGCGCGGCAGGCATGTCGCCGATCTCATCCAGGAAAAGCGTGCCACCATCCGCCAGCTCAAAGTAACCTTTGCGGTCCGCAGTAGCTCCGGTGAAGGAGCCTTTCATGTGCCCGAAGAAGAGCGACTCCAGCAGCTCCGCCGGCACGGCGACACAGTTCACCGGGATGAAGGGCCCGTCGGCACGGGCGCTCTGGTAGTGCAGCGCACGGGCCACGAGCTCCTTTCCCGTGCCGCTCTCCCCCGTGATGAGCACGCTCGTCTTGGCAAACTTCCGCAGCCTCTCGATGTCATTCAGGACGTGCTTCAGATGCTTGCTGCCGCCGACAAAGCCCTCCAATCCCCAGCGCTGCGCCTCCCGTGATGCCAGCGAAGACAGGCGCTGCGAGGCTTTGTCATGGGCCACTTCCACCTCCTTGCGGCGCGTCATTTCCTTCTCCAGCTCGGCGTTGCGCTGCTGCAGCTCACGGGTCAGACGGCTGATCTTTAAATGCGTGGCCACACGCGTGATGACCTCCTCTGCATGGAAGGGCTTCAAGATGTAGTCCACCGCGCCGACGCGGAACCCATTCAGCACACTTTCCGTATCATTGCGGCTGGTGATGAAAATGACCGGCAGCTCGCGCGTCGCCTCCTCCGCCTTCAGCGTGCGGCACACGTGAAAGCCGTCATGGCCCGGCATCATCACATCCAGCAGCACCAAATCTGGTTTGGCACGCTCGGCGATCTTCAGCGCATCCTTGCCGCTCGAGACCGCCAGGATCTCATAGCCCTGCGGCTCCAACACGCTGCTTAATAAAGACAGGCTGGCTGGGGTGTCATCGGCGATGAGGATTCGGGGTCGGTTCATGAAACAGGGATTTGAGCCACGACGCGCTGGATCGTCTTCATGTCGTAGCTTGCCAAAAAGGTCCGCAGATGTTGTGCCAGCCTGCGGCCCGCCGTGCCCAGTTGCTCCATCTCCACCAGACAGCCTTTTAAAACCGTCGCGCTGTGCAGCTCCGCCGCCATCGTCAGGCGCGCGGCCAGCTCCTCCGGCAGGGTCAGCTGCAGCAGATCCACAGACTCCCCAGTCTCAGCCTCGCTCGGCTCATCCTTGTAGAGGAATTCGATGCCCAGCAGATGTTTCAGACAACCATAGATGCGTTCGGCGCGGAAGGGTTTGGCCACAAAATCATCGCACCCGGCCTTGAGACATTCATCGCGCTCATGACTCAGCGCCGAGGCCGAAGTGGCCACGATTTTCACCTCGTCAGATCCCAGATCCGATATGATGCGGCGGGTCGCCTCGATGCCATCAAACTCCGGCATCCGCATGTCCATGAAGACGATTTGAGGCCGCGAAACACGCACCACTTCCACAGCCTGGCGGCCATTCTCCGCCAGCACCACTTCACAGCCGATCAGCGTCAGCATGCACGCGAGCACCTCGCGGTTTTCTGGAATGTCATCCACCACCAGCGCACGCACTCCCTGGCCGGGAGCCAGCCGCAGCACCTCACGCC
>JAGKWZ010000334.1 GCA_021151605.1 Verrucomicrobiaceae bacterium | reverse complement strand
CCGCTCTCGGATACCTCACCCCCAACCAGTTCGAAACCCAAGCCCATAACCAAACCCTAAATTAAGGGACTCTTTGGTCCAATATTCCGTTGCACCTCACATGACCCCCGAAGCCCAGGCCGCCTACGAGAAGGCGCGTGAAAGAATCGCGCACTGCATAGAGAAGCAAGGGACGGAGCTTAACCTGTCCGACCTGGGCCTCACCGCGCTGCCGCCGGAGCTATTCCAGCTCACGGCGCTGACGTGGCTTGACCTCAGTAACAACCAGCTCACCGCGCTGCCGCCGGAACTAGGCAAGCTCACGGCGCTGACGTGGCTTAACCTCCATAACAACCAGCTCACCGCGCTGCCGCCGGAGCTATTCCAGCTCACGGCGCTGACGAGGCTTGACCTCGAAAGCAACCAGCTCACCGCGCTGCCGCCGGAACTAGGCCAGCTCACGGCGCTGACGGAGCTTTGGCTCGCAGGCAACCGGCTCACCACGCTGCCACCGGAGCTAGGCCGGCTCACGGCGCTGACGAGGCTTTTCCTCAATAACACCAAGCTCACCGCGCTGCCGCTGGAGCTATTCCAGCTCACGGCGCTGACGCATCTGTTTCTCCACGACAATCCCGGCTTGGACTTGCCACCGGAGGTGTTGGGGCCGACTTTCGTTGGAGTCTGGGGTCCCCAAAAAGCCAAGCCTGCGGCGCCGCGCGGGATTCTGGATCACTACTTTGCCCGCGTGCAGCAAGGGGAGCGTGCGCTGAACGAGGTTCGCCTGGTGCTGGTAGGCCGGGGCAGCGCGGGGAAGACCAGTCTGGTGCGGCGGCTGGTGCATGACCGGTTTGATCCTGAGGAGAAGGAGACGCCGGGCATCGCGCTGAGCGACTGGGTGATGAGCTGCTGCGCAGGTGAGCCAGTGACGGCGCATGTGTGGGATTTTGCCGGGCAGGTGATCACGCACTCGATGCACCGCTACTTCCTCTCCCACCGCACCATTTACATCTTGGTGCTGACGCAGCGGGAGGACATGGCCGGAGAGGATGCAGCATACTGGCTGAAGCTGATCGAGAGCTACGGCACCGAGACGCAGGCCGATGGCACGAAGACCAGCCCGCCCGTGCTCGTGGCGCTGAACAAGTCGAACCAAGCCACGGTGAAGGTGGACCGCGGTGCGCTCCAGGAGCGCCACCCGTCCATCAGTGCATTCATCGAGACCGATTGTGAGGATGGACGCGGCATTAAAGACCTGCGCGCAAGCCTCTGCCAGCTCATGGATGATCCGAAGGTGAAGCCCTGGGTGCGCCAGGGCTACCCAAAGAAATGGTGGGACGTGAAGGAAGCCATCCGCAAGGTGCAGCAGGACCGACCGCACGTAAGCTACGACGAATGGCGCACGATTTGCGCAACCTGCGATGTAACCGACAGCAAAGACCAAGACGCCGCCAGCCGCGATCTGCACACGCTCGGTGTGGCGCTGAACTACGCCGACGACGAGCGCCTGCATGACAACACGGTGCTGCGCCCGAACTGGGTGACCCACCACTGCTACAACCTCATCCGCCATGCGACCACGCAGAAAGGTGAGCTGAACCGTAGCGACCTCCCCACCGTGCTGGGCGCGGGAGACCACGGCGAGCATGAGCCGAAGCTGCACTTTTATCTGATGCGCCTGATGGAGCGTTTTGAGGCCGCGTATCCGTTGGGTGAAGAGTGGCCGCCCGAGCGCTGGCTGGTCCCTCTGGCCCTGCCGGACAGCCAGCCTGCGGGGGTGGAGGTCTTTGGCAAGGCGGGGCCCGAGGATGCCGCGCGCCTGCGCTACACCTACACCTCGGTGCCGCCCGGCCTGCTGGCGCAGTTCATTGTGCGCACCCATCCGCTGATGGAGCCACAGATGCAGTGGGCCAGTGGCACCGTGCTGACCCTGAATGAAGCCCGCGCCCTGGTCCGCGCCGTCTCCAAGACCGAGGTGGAAGTCACCGCCATCGGCAGCAACCCCGACGCCCGCCGCGATCTCGCCGGCCTCTGTCGCGGTGAGCTGAACAACCTGAACGCCCAGATCACCGGTCTGGAATTCACCGAGCGCACCGAAGTCGTGGCCGAAGGCGAGCGCGTCTGGGTGAAGATGCCGACCCTGGAAAAGGATGAACTGAAGGGCAAAACCAAAACCGCTGTGGAGACCAGCCAGGGCAGCGCGGAGGTGGTGACCAAGAAGGAGCTGGATGAGTTCGGGACGGAGGAGGGGAGGCTGCCGGATAGGGGAAGAACCAAAGATGAGCGTCAATTACAGATGCTTTGGGAGGCGGTTGAAAAGAAAGAGGGAGTCAAGTGTCCCAGACGTTCCAAACCCAAGCCCGTCATCTTCATCAGCTACAGTCATCAAGACGAGCGCCATCTCAAGACGCTGAACCTGCACCTGACGGTGCTCAAGAATCTCGGCCTCATCCACAGTGTCTGGCACGACCGCCGCATCCAGCCGGGTATGGATTGGGATAAGGCGATCCAAGACGAGATCGCGAAAGCCGATGTGGTGATCTTTCTCACCAGCACCGCCTCGCTCGCCAGCAACTACATCAATCAGGATGAACTGCGGCCTGCCTTGAACCGGCATTTGTCGAAAAAGGCGGTGATTGTGCCGATCATCCTCGAGCCCTGCGATTGGGTGGACTCCTTTGCCAACAGCCCGCCGCTCAAGAGGCTCAAAGAACGCAGGAAGCGCGTGCCGCAAGGTCTGCCCCGCGATAACCACCCCATCAACTCCTTTACCCCTCGCAGCATCGGTTGGCATCAGGTGAGCGAGGGACTTAAAGCCCTGCTCACCGAGGTGAAGGCGAAGCTGAAATAGTGCCGGGAGCCCCCGGACTCTCCCACAATGAAAACGCACTCACACGAACCTCAAGCTCCGGCCTCCTGCTGCCACGCCAAACCGGTGAAGCCGAGCTGCTGCCATGCAGAGCCGCCGAAACCGAAGTCGTGTTGTCATCACGAGGGTCACGATGAAGAGGTGAAACCTTCATCGGGAGCGAAGTATTTCTGCCCGATGTGTCCGGGTGTGGAGTCGGACAAGCCGGGCACCTGCCCGAAGTGTGGCATGGCGCTGGAGCGCAATCCGGCCTTTGGCCCGGCTGAGGCTGGTGAGGATGACGCTGAACTGCGCGACATGACGCGGCGATTCAAAGTGAGCGCGCTGATGACGTTGCCGGTCTTTGTCACGGCGATGGCGCATGTGGTGCCTGCGTGGAGTCACGCGGAGTGGGCGAATGGTGTGGCGACGCGCTGGATGCAGTTTGTGCTCGCGACGCCGGTGGTGCTGTGGGCGGGTTGGCCGTTCTTTGTGCGGGCGTGGCAGTCGCTGCTGCATCTCAGCATGAACATGTTCACGCTGATCGCGCTTGGTGTGGGATCGGCGTATGTCTTCAGTGTCGCGGCGATGTTGGCTCCGGGCTGGTTTCCGAAATCACTCGGCGACATGCATGGCCAGATGCCGGTGTACTTTGAAGCGGCGGCGGTGATCATCGTGCTCGTGCTGCTGGGTCAGGTGCTGGAGCTTCGTGCGCGAGCACGCACCGGCAGTGCGATTCAAGAGTTGCTCGGCCTTCAGCCCAAGACAGCGCGGCTCGTCACACCCGAGGGCGATGTGGATGTGGCGCTCGATGCCGTGCAGGTTGGGCAGCGTCTGCGTGTGCGCCCTGGTGAAAAGATTCCTGTCGACGGTGTGGTGATCGAGGGCAGCAGCCATGTGAATGAATCCATGCTCACGGGTGAACCCGATCCCGTGGAGAAATCCGCCGGAGCCCAGGTGACAGGCGGCACGCTCAATCAACACGGCAGTCTCACGGTCCAGGCCGAGCGCGTGGGCGCGGACACGATGCTGGCACAGATCGTCCAGCTCGTCGGGCAGGCGCAGCGCAGCCGTGCGCCGATCCAGGCGCTGGCAGACAAAGTGGCGGCGTGGTTTGTGCCGACGGTGCTGTTTGCTGCCGCGTTCACCTTCTTCATCTGGCTTTGGCTGGGATCACTGGCTTTTGCGATCACGAATGCCGTCGCTGTTTTGATCATCGCCTGTCCCTGCGCGCTCGGGCTTGCCACGCCGATGAGCGTGATGGTCGGCATCGGTCGCGGAGCGAAGATGGGTGTGCTGATTCGGCAGGCGGAGGCCATCGAGAAACTGGCGTCACTGAACACACTGGCCGTGGACAAGACCGGCACGCTCACGCTCGGCAAACCCGAGGTGACCGAGATTCTGCTCTCACCGCAGAGCCAGCTCAGCATGGACGACGCGCTTCGTTTCGCCGCCGCTTTGGAGCGTCACAGCGAGCATCCGCTGGCCTATGCAGTGATCCAGGCGGCGGAGAAAAAGAAGCTCGCTTTGCCTGTCGTGCCCGACTTTCAGGCCACGCCTGCGGCAGGAGTCAGCGGCAGGGTCGATGGCAAAGCGGTGATGGTGGGCAAGGCCGACTTCCTGCGCGAGCAAGGAATCGAAAACCTCGCCGCACTCGAAGCGGTCGCGTCACCGCGTCAAAACGAAGGCAAGTCAGCCATCTTTCTCGCGGTGGATCGTCAGGCGGTGGCGGTCATCGTCGTCAGCGATCCGATCAAGGCGACGACACCCGAAGCGCTGGCTCAACTTCGCGCACTCGGCATTTCCGTGGTCATGCTCACCGGTGATAACGAACGCACGGCGAAACGCATCGCGAGCACGCTGAGCATCGAGCGTTTCCACGCGGGTGTCACGCCGCAGGAGAAGCACACCTTCATCACTCAGATGAAGAAGCCTGGAGTGGTTGTCGGCATGGCGGGCGATGGCATCAATGACGCACCCGCCTTGGCCGAAGCCGATGTCGGAATCGCGATGGGCACGGGAACGGACATCGCGATGGAAACCGCGCCGGTCACGCTCGTGCGCGGTGATCTGCGGGGCATCGTCCACGCCATTCAGCTTGGCCGCGCGATGATGCGGAACATCCGACAGAACCTGCTCTTCGCCTTCCTCTACAATGCTCTCGGCATCCCCATCGCGGCGGGCATTCTCTATCCGTGGCTCGGCGTGCTGCTCAGTCCGATGATCGCGGGTGCAGCGATGAGTCTGAGTTCTGTCTCGGTG
Source organism: Verrucomicrobiaceae bacterium (assembly GCA_021151605.1). Taxonomy (GTDB): domain Bacteria; phylum Verrucomicrobiota; class Verrucomicrobiia; order Verrucomicrobiales; family Verrucomicrobiaceae; genus Prosthecobacter. The sequence continues at coordinate 978 of JAGKWZ010000334.1, read as the reverse complement.
ATCGCGAATGCGCTGCGCTTGGGGACAATGCGGCTGTGATCAGCGGTTTTGGAACTGACCGCCGCCGTTTTGCTTGAAGTATTCGTCACGCAGACGGCGGAGTTCCTGTAGGCGGGACATGGTGTCAGACACCTCCTGTACCTTCTGCTGCTGCTGGGCGCGGACGAAGGGATTGTTCGTGCCGAGGTTCCGCCAGGGGCCAGGAGGCACTTCACTGACATCGACGAAGCGCCAGTCGCACTTGCTCATGCTGCGCAGACCGAGGTAGTCGCGGATGGCAGGGGAGATGTCGATGCCGGCGCCGTTGTTGCTAAGGTTTTTGGGGCGGGCATTGCCGAAGACATACTCATGATCGTCGGTGATAAAGGGGCCACAGTCTTCCCACTGGGCGTAGCAGACGCGGTTGCCGTAGCGAATCGCTAGCCACTGACCCTGGAGGACACTTTTCCCCGAGCGTTTGAATTTCGCCTTAAACCAGGGGATCACTTTCGAGGCCTCGGCTTTATGTGAATTGTAGTCCAGGCAGTCGTTGTAGGGCAGGGCGATGTAGAAGGGATTCAGTCCAGGAGTAAAGCCGAGTGGACAGAAATTCGGGCCGCGCTTGGCAGGATCAGGATCATCATAGCCGCCGAAGTTCTTGGCCCACTCGGTATCCCAGGAGCTTTTGTCATTCGGCGTTGGATTGTTTTCGGTTGGTTGCTCGCCCACCCAGAAGACCGTGGCCACGATGTCTGTCTTCCACGGATACCTAGCGTAGCCCATGCGCGGCATGGTGGGGGAATTCACTCGGGGAACAGAGACGGAGGGTGTCGCCGTGGAAAGTGCGGGCTTTCCCTGGGTGGCGGCTGCGGCACCAGTCGCAGTGACTTTGGGCAGCGACTGGCCCCATCCAATACCCCCGAGTGCCAGGCACAAGGCTGGCAAAAGTGCTGATAAGCATGGGGTGGGGAGTTGGTTCATGCTTTCCGGGGGGAGGGG
>JAGKWZ010000333.1 GCA_021151605.1 Verrucomicrobiaceae bacterium | reverse complement strand
TCTTCGGCTTTCGGCGGCAGGCCGGTGAGGTCGAGATGCAAGCGGCGGAGGAAGTCTTCATCGCTGCAAACACCGCTCGGCTCGATCTTCATGCGCTCCCACTTCCGGGTGACGAGTTCGTCGATCTTGTTCCACTTCTCAGGCTCTTTCCAGGCGAAGCCGGTGCGGTCGCCCATGACGGTGATGGTGGTGGCGGCATAAGAGCCTTCGAAGCGGGCAAGGATCGCTGCCTCACCACGGCGCAGGCTGGTCATGAGGCCGGTTTTTTCGGCTTCGATCACGTCGCCATTGCCGCTATCAACAAAGGATTCCGCCGTTACATCACGGACATAGCCGTCGGCATAGCGGGCGATGACGCGCATCTGTTGACGATTGCCGATACGTTCCAGCACGGGGTTTTTCGGGAAGATCTCGATGCTGGTCACGCGAGGTGTTTTGAGGTCGAGCTTCGCGCCCTGGCTGATCCAGGCTTTCAGCGTCTCGTAATAAAGCTCGCCTGGCACGGTGAGCTGACCGCCTTCATGCGGCACGCTGCCGCTGGCCTTCAAAAGCATGAGCGAATGCTCCGGCGAGGCCACGTTGGCACGGCGGCTGGCGAGTTCGTCGGTGAAGGCGAGCACGTCATAAATTGGATCGTAACCGCGCAGGCTGAGTTTGAAGCCCGCTTTGCCATCCTTGGCTCCATGGCAGGTGCCCATGTTGCAGCCGAGCTTGCTGGCGATTGGCATCACATCGCGGACGTAGTCGGGTTTCAGCGCGACGTTCATGCCGGTGACGCTGACGGGCACCGTGGCGGCTTTGCCCATGAAGGCGATCTTCACCTCGCCTTTGCCATCTTTGCCGGGACGCACCAAACCGCGATCATTGATGATGGCGGCGGCTTCGTTGGTGCTGGTGAGCTTCGCCATGCGGGTGATGTCGGCTTTGGTGCCGTTGCTCATCGTGGCGGTGACGAGGAGCTGCGCATACTCGGTCGGCTTGGCGATGCTGACGTTCTTCGGCTCGACCTCAATGCTGGCGACGGTGAGACCGGGGACAAGTGTCTCGACCTTGTCGTCCTTCTTCGCCGTGGCGCGGACGCTGTCGTCGGCGATCACGTCGCTGGCAGCCAAGGCTTTGTCGGCCACGAGTGGCACGCTGACGAACTCTTTGGCAATCTTGCCCGTGGCTGCGTCGATGAGACGAATGCGGCCATCCTGACCAGCCGCGGCGACGTTTTTACCATCGGGCGAAAAGCTGACGCTGAAGATGCCACAAGGCACTGGCGTGCTGCTGAGCTGCTTCACATCCTTCGTCACCCAGGCGTCGAGTTCGGGGCCTTTGCCGTTCACGGTTTCGATGATCTTCTTCACCGGCTCTGGCAACGTACTGTCATACTCACTCGCGTAGATGTTCACCGCGCCCGCGCCTTCATGCGAAGCACCCGCAGCGATGCGTTTGCCATCCGGCGCGAAATCGACGCCGAAGATGCGGCCCTGCATGACGGGGAATTTGCGGATGAGGTTGGCGTTGTCGCCGATGACGCGCTTCGTGATGCGCTCCATGCGATAGATCGCAGGCACGCCATCGGTGCCGCCGATGAGGATTTCATTGCGCAAAGGATGCCGCGCCAGTGCCTGCACGCCGCCTTTCAAAGCGCCGGGCGTGATGGAGGTGATGTTGTCCACGAAGCGCTGCGTGGCGACTTCCGTGAGCTTCACACTCATGTCGCGACCACAGGACGCGATGAGTTTGCCTTCCAGGCCCCAAACCGTGTCGAGCACCCAATCCGAATGCCCGCCCATGAAGACGACTTCTTTGCCTGAAGCGGCTTCGTAAGCTCTCATGCCGTTGTCGCCACAACCGACCGCGATGAACTTGCCATCGGGCGACCAACTCGCGCCATACAGTGTGTCAAAGGTGAGTGATTTGGAGAGTTCGAGCTTCTTCGCCGCAACGTCCCATATCTGGATTTCTCCCATGCGAGCCGGGCTGCCGCCGGTGACGAGGATCTTTTTGCCATCGGGGCTCCAAGCCAGCTTTTGGATGCGCTCCGCGAGTCCCACGAGACGTGCGGCGATGCCTGAGCCATCCGCTTTGTGCACCAAAACCTCATGATAACCCGCCACGGCGATCAGCGAGCCATCGGGCGAATACTCCAGCGAGGTCACGGCTGGCGCGGTGACATACACGGGCGGATGCTCCATGTCATAATGCGCCATCGCCGAAGCTGGCGTGTCGTCCTTCGCACCTTCGCTGACCCATTTTTTGATCAGCGCGATCTGGGATTCGTGGAGCGGATCACCCTTCGGAGGCATCTCGACCTTACCCTCGGCATTCGGCACGGAGACTTTTAGCAAATTCGACTCCTCAGGCTTTCCTGGCACGATGGCGTTCCCCTCTTCACCACCCGCGAGCAGCTTGGCGAAGTCCGTCATGATGTAGTCGCCCTTGGCCTTCGCCGGCTGATGGCAGCCCGTGCAGTTCGCCTGGAGGATTGGTCGGATGTGTTTGTAAAACGACACCGGCTTCGAGGGATCAATCGTCTCCTCCTTCTTCGGCGCTGCGGCGTGCAGCGACGCAGCGAGAAACACGAAGCCCGAGAGGATGATGGGTGTCTTTTTCATGGCAGGAAAATGGGGACAGGACAAAATGAGCAGTGCAAAACGCCAGAGAAGCGGAGGCTCTTGCTCCCGCTATGAACGCGGCGGGATTGTCTATGGCGCTGGGTGGAAAGGGACAGCTAGCCTAAACCGGCAAATTCACCGGGTAAGCAACGAGACAAGGTCGGAGCCCCGTGGCCCGGCTAAGCTAATCGACGGATGGCCTTGATGTGAGCAGGCCGACTCCCATGGTGATGAGGCAACCGAAGAGGCTGAACCAGATGAACGAGACGACCGGGGCTGGCTTCACAGCGGTTAAGAAGCCATTTTGATAGAGGTAGATGCTCAGTAGTCCCATGAAGCCCGCGAGGCAGCCAAGGAGTGCACCCCTCGTGGTGGCGCGTTGGGTAAACATTCCGAGGAAGAACAAGCCGAGCAGCGGTCCGCCGATCAGGCCGATCACGGTGTTTACCGACTCAACCAGGTTTCCAGGCATCGCAGAGACGGCAAAGGCCAGACCCATGACGAGCACGCCGTAGCCAACGGTGATCCAGCGAGCATTTCCGACCTGCTGAGCCTGCGTGCCAGCCGGAGCCCTCGAGAGGCGTTGTTTGAAATCGACCACCGTCGCGGAGGCGAGTGAGTTTAGCCCAGCCGAGATGGTGGACATGCTCGCGGCATAGATCGCGGCGATGAGCAGTCCGGGCAAACCAGCCGGTAGCTGCGTGACGACGAAGTAAGGGAGGATCTGGTCTTCTTTGGCAATCAAGCCAGCGGCCAGCGGATCACCATGAATCTTATAGAAGGAGTACAGCACGAGGCCTGTGCCATAGAAGAGGATAAGCACTGGCAGAATAAACCAGAGTTTGATCCAAAGAGAGCGCTGAGCCTCCTTTAAACTGCCAGCACTGAGGTAACGCTGCACGGAAACCTGATCGGTAGCCATCTGCACGAGGTGAAGGAACGCGCCAGCGAGCAGGATGGAATAGATATTCACGCGCTCGGCGATGCTGAACGAAAAGCTGATGTCCATGCGGCCATCCGTGAGCGCCGTATCCCACACGCCACCGAGTCCACCGGGAATCTTACCCAGCGCCACGATGACGATAAGAAGCTGTCCGCCAAAGAGCACGATGAGCTGCATCACGTCTGTCCAGATCACGGCTTTCATGCCGCCGAGTGCCGTATAGAGCGTGGTAAGTGTGCCGGAAGCGAGGATGGTGACCCAGAGTGGCAATCCGGTGACTTTTTCCAAGGCGAGTGCTGGAGCATAAGTCGCAGCCGCCAGCCAGAGAGCGACACGGAAGATGAACAATCCCGACGCCAGCAAACGCACCGACAGCGTGAAGCGCTCCTCAAGAAAATGGTAAGCGGTATAGAAGCGCGACTGGTAAAACTTCGGCATCATCCAGACCGCCGTGAATGGAGTGGCGATGAAGAATGCCAGCACGACATAGGCAAAGCCGAAGCCGTTCTTGTACACATCCGCCGGTCCGGCGAGGTAGCTTATACCGGAGAAAAGCGCCGCTAGAATGGACATGGCGACGAGCGCGCTATTCATGCCGCGTCCTGCCAGGAAGTAATCTCCGAGGGATTTCGAGCCACGCGCTGAAAACAATCCCACACCGACAGATGCAGTCAGGTAAACGCCGAAGATGGTGTAATCGAGCCAGGAGAAGTGTGTCATCGGTGTGGGTTCTAAAGTTGAGTCTTATTTGGCCGTGTAGCCACCATCGACAGGCAAATTCACGCCCGTGATGTAACGGGAGGCATCGCTGAGGAGAAAGATGACCGCACCGCCGAGATCTGTATCATCTGCCATGCGGCCGAGCATGGTGTGCTCGCTGTAGCGTGTCAGGAAAGGCTCGGGCTGGTGATTGAAAAATCCCCCCGGCGCGAGGTTGTTCACGCGCACGTTCTTCGGGCCGTAAAGCGCCGCGTAGAAGCGCGTGAGGTTCTCCATGCCGCCTTTGTGGAAGAAGTAATCCGGCGGCATGTCGCCCATGTTGGTGCCCGTATAGAGTTCGTAGCTCGGCCCGATCATGCCCTGAATGCTTCCAATGTTCACGATGCTGCCTCGGCCAGCCTCAGCCATGGTTTTACCAAAGTGACGATGCATCAGCATGACGCCCGTGGCATTCACCCGCATGGATTCGGCGAACTGCTCCACCGCGCCGTTCGCGCCTTTCATCGGCCGCAGCACCGCGTTGTTCACCAGGCCGTGCAGCGGTCCAAATTTGGCTTTGATCCGATCATGCAAAGCAATCACGGAGGCTTCATCTCCTTGATCAAGCGACTCCGCGAAGACCTGGTGACCCTTCGCGATTTCTTCTCCTGCCACGACTTGCAGCTTCGCTACATCCCGAGCTGCGAGGATAAGATTCGCACCAGTAGCAGCCAGCATCGCAGCGAGCCCACGACCGTAGAGCCCGGCTCCGCCAGTAAGAAGGATGGTTTTGTTATGAAGTGAAAAGAGATCAGGTGCCATAGCAGGGTAAAGTAAACCACTCCGAAGACATACCTCTTGCACAAGCTCCACGTTCCACGGTGGTCTCTGCGCTGGACCATTCAGGCCGACTAAGGTGTCGCCCCTGGAAGGTGCGGGCCGCCACTCCCGCAGAGAGTTTGGTCTTATAAAGCTTTGAAAGCCTGCTGTAAGCCGCATTTATGTCCAACCGCCAGACGCTGTAAGCCTCACGCCCGGAAGTGTGAAAACCTTGGCCGAGGCAATCCCGTTAGCCCCCCGACTTTTCTAACTGCACTCCCATGATAGCTTGGCACGACTGACGCTGTTTGATAGTCAGCGCTTATGTCCGACTCCACCGACTCATCTCCACCTGCCGTAGCATTGTCAGATCAGGAGGTCGTCGAGATGGTGGCCGGGATACGTGGGAGGCTCTTTGCGGAAGTCGGCAAGGTCATCGTCGGCCAGCAGGACGTCGTGGATCAGATGCTCATCGCCCTCATCGCGGGTGGGCACTGCCTGATCACTGGCGCGCCCGGTTTGGCGAAGACGCTGCTGGTGAAAACCGTGGCCGATGTCTTCGATCTCAGCTTCAACCGCATCCAGTTCACGCCCGACCTCATGCCCTCCGACATCACTGGCACGGAGATCCTCGAAGACACCGACCAGGGACGCCGAATGGTCTTCAACAAAGGCCCCATCTTTGCCCACATGATCCTGGCGGATGAGATTAATCGCACGCCGCCGAAGACGCAGGCCTCGCTGCTGGAGGCCATGCAGGAGCATCAGGTCACCGTCGCCGGAAACACCATGCATCTACCCGAGCCCTTCTTCGTGCTCGCCACGCAGAACCCTATCGAGATGGAAGGCACCTACCCGCTGCCAGAGGCGCAGCTCGACCGCTTCATGCTGAACATCGTCATCGACTACCTCAGCGAGGACGAAGAAGTCGCCGTCGTCACCCGCACCACGAGCGGTAAAAAAGAGCCCGTGCATCGCCTCTTCACCGGCGAGCAGCTCCAGGCC
>JAGKWZ010000047.1 GCA_021151605.1 Verrucomicrobiaceae bacterium | reverse complement strand
GCAGAGGCGTCTGCGGGATCTCAGGACTCCCAGGTTTGCTCACCACGGGCCGCGCCACGCCATCATGAGCCAGCAGGCAGTAAAGCGACGCCAACTCCTCCATGCTCACCTCCGCACCACCGAGCGGCAGCGCCAGCCCATAATGCTCAGCAGGCTGCGGTAGCGAGACTCCTGCCGCCTTCAGAAAACCATAAAGTCCCGGCGCTGCGAGCTTCTGCGCCAGCGACACCGCTGGGATGTTTCGGCTGTGATAAAGCGCATCCTTGGCCGAGATCGGGCCGGAGAACTGGCGATCAAAGTTCTCGGGGTTGTAACCACCGAAGGACGTCTGGCCATCACGCAGCAAGCTGTGTGGATGAATCAGGCCCTGCTGCATCGCCAGGGCATAGATGAATGGCTTCAAGGCTGATCCTGGCGAACGACGAGCCAGCACGCCATCGACCTGCCCCTGAATTGCGGCATCGAGAAAGCCGCTGGAGCCCACATAGGCCAGCACCTCACGCGTCGAGGCTCGCACGAGAAGCGCGCAGGCATTGGTGATACCGACCTCACGCTTCCTTCCGATGTAATCTGCCAGGGAGTCTTCGACACCGCGCTGGAGAGTCCTTTTCAAAGTGGACTGAACTGGCACAGCCGAATCCTCACGAGATAGCGTCGATGACTCGGTGAACAAACGCCGTGCCAAATGCGGTGCCTCTCGCGGAGGCGGTTGGAGCTGTTTCAGTTGGAAGCTGGCATCCAGCGGATCGCTTTCCATGCCCTTCACCAGACGAAGTCGCTCCCACAACCGATGCTGCGCGTTCATCAGGCTCGTATTCGAACCTTCGGCTCGCGGGCGACGGCGTGTCGGGCTCTGCGGCAGCACCGCCAGCGCCACAGCCTCGCGTAAAGTCAGCTCGGTGACCGCCTTGCCGCACCAGAGCAGGCTCGCCGAGCCAATGCCCTCCACGTTCCCGCCATACGGCGCTTGATTGAGATAAGCCTCCAGGATAGCCGCCTTGTCATGATGCCGCTCCATCTGAATCGCACGGAAGATCTGCACCGCCTTCCCCCAGGCGGAACGCGTGCGCAGGCCATGACGCAGGCGAGCCAGTTGCATCGTGATCGTCGATCCACCACCACGCGGTGAGCCGCTCACCGCGCCCCAGATCGCCCGCAGGATCGAGAGCGGATTCACCCCGGGATGCTCATGAAAGTGGCGATCCTCCAGTTCCAGAGTCGCCTCGATCAAAAGCGGACTGATCTCTGCCAGCGGCACATGCCGCCGATACTTGCCATCCGCCGTCAAAGCCAGATGAACGAGCTGCCCATCCCGATCCAGCAGTGTCCGCGAAAAGCGAAAGCCCTCAGGATAAAGCCCCGCGTCTGGAAGCAGCGCATACACCAGCGCCAGCACCGCCAAACCCATTGCCATCAAGCGCAAGAGTCGGTGTTTGTAGAGGCGGCGCAGAAGCTTCATAACCTCGCATCACTCCACCTCCACCCTTCCGCCACCATCCCGTGCATTCACGGCGCGGTCATACATGGCCTCGGCGAAGATGGGAGGGATGACGTAGCTGCCAGCGGCGATGGGTTTGATACGATAGGCGAAGGTCTTGGCCTCGCCTTTGGCTAGGGAGCAGAAGAAGATGTTTCGATCTTCGCGGACATCGACGAAGTCAGCTCCGGGCACAGTGCCACGTCCGGGGCGTAGGCCATCCGGTTCGAGTTCGAAGCTGCCGGGCAGGAGATCAAGAACTGCGAGGTTGTGCAGGGACTCGGGCGAGATGTTGCGCACGCGCAGCCGCACGAGCACACCTTCACCGACCTTCAGCTTTTCCATGGGCTTGCCATCGGCATCGAGGATCTCGCGGAAGACGTCGAGTCCATTGGCGAGCCGTTCCTTGGGCACGCCGAGATCGAAGCCCGTCTCAGTGACCTGATAGAAGGCCCCCAGATCCGAGCCTTCCTGCTGCAAGCCAAAGCGCAACGTGCCTGCCAGCGGACTGAAGGCGCTTTGCAAAAGGCCCGTCTTTGCCGGGGCAATCTCCACTGGAGCACCTCCCTGCCGGGCGACCTCGCTGAGCGAGACTTTCACCTGCGTCTGACGAGCGAGATCTGAGTAAGCCTTCAGCGCGAGGATGCTGGTGGCGGCGCTGATCGTGTTGAAGCGACTGGACAGCGGCTCCGTGATGACGGCGAGATCATCATAGCCAAAAGCGCCAGCCTTCTCGGGGAAGTGTCGGCACACCAGAGCAAAACCTTCAGCCCGACTGACCTGAGGATCAGCGCCGTAGTGTCCGGCCCAGCGGGAAGTCATCCGGCTCTGACGCACACTCTTCCAATAATCGTCGATGAGTCCCTGCGCTTCCTTTTGCTGCTTCAGCAGCGCGTAAGTGCCTGCGAGATAGGCACTGACGAGATGAGAACGCCAGACGACGTCCTGATGCTGAGTGCGCAGATGATCTCGCAGATTCAAGACCTGGCTGGAGGTATTTTCGCCATGACGAGTCAGGAGGTAAATTGCCGCCGCTTGGATGCCTGCGTCATCGAGGTTGCTGACTTCCGCTCGGGCAATCTGCTTCATCCGTGCGCGGGCTCCATCCAGCAAGGCGGTGGGAACCGCATGACCAGCGTCACGGGCTTCGGTAAGGAAGCGCGTGACATAGACGGAGAGGTAATCCATGCCGCCATCGGCGTCAGAGTCCCAGTAGCCAAAGCCGCCGCTGCTATTCTGTCGGCTGCGCAGAAGCTGGAAAGCAGTGTCGAGCTGCTGAGCGGACTCTGCGGCATCGAATCCGAAGTCAGCCTCCTTCGCGAGCAGCAACCTTGAGATAGCGCGACTCGTGATCTGCTCGGAGCATCCATAAGGATACTCATGCAAATACGACTCCAGTCCGCGTGCCAGGCCCAGCGGCAGGGTGGAGATGGTGGCATTCAGCTTCCGATGCTCCGGGAACATCTGGCGCTGCACTTTCACATCTTTGGAAGGCTCGCGGAACCAACCGCTCTGCACATTCGTCAGGTAAGGTGCCGAAGGACGCACGCTCAGTGTGGCTCGACGCAGCACCGTTTGACCGGCAGCCTCGGCTTTGAAGGTCAACTCCGCGCCGCCGAGTTCGTCCTTCACCCGCAGGCGGAAGCGCACCGTATCTTCTTTGCCTTCGCCGATGTTCAGCGTGCCTTGCGGTGACTCGATGACTTCCAGATGCGGCGTGACCTGAGCCACGATGGAGATGGGCTGCTGCGCCTCCGCACCTTCGAGATTGTTCGCCACCGTGAGTGAGGCGGTGAACTCATCTCCTGGAGCGGCAAAGAAGGGCACGTTTGGCGTCAGCACGAGCGGACCACGCACGATGCTGCTAGTCTCCGCGCGGCCCACACCATCCGCAGCCACGGCCACCGCCATGACATTCAGCTTTCCGGCAAAGTAATCGGGCACGGTGTAGGCAACCTCGCTGCGTTCGGGTCCGGCTTCGATGAGTCCGCTCCAGAACACGACTGGCGGTTCGCGGCGGCGCTTGAAGGGATTCAAGCCGAGACGCAGTGGCTTGTCGGCATCGCCACCATAGGCCTTGGCTTTCGAGATGAAACTGAACTCGGGAATCAGCAGGTCCATCATCTGCTCCGTCTGCACTTCCAGCGCACGCTGACGGTTCAGATGCTCCAGCGGATCAGGGAGCTGATAGTCGCTGATCTGGTGGATGCCTGCATCCACGGCATACACGACGATCCGGCAGGGCTTCGCGGCCTGATAGCCAATCTTCAGCTCTTCGCCTGGCTTCACTTTGGCGGGAGCATCCAGCGTCAGAGCGATGCGGCGTTTGTCTGGGTTTGCCGTGAAGTGCGCCACGGCATAGCTCAGCGGCGTGGTGAAGATCTCGGGCGAGTCGAGGCCGCGAACAAACGAGGCGTTCAGATACGTGGAGCCTTCGATCTCCGCAGGCAGCGTGATGTGCTGCACGCTGGCGGGTGTGCCAGATTTAAACCACTGCCAGCCCAGCACGCGCTCACGCTCCAGAGTCAGCAGGCCCGCGCCCGTGTAGGCCGCGCTCAGGCTGGCCTCCAGCGATTCGCCGCTGTTCCAGGTTATCTTCGCCAGCTTGATGCCCAGTTCGGCATCACGCTCCAGGCTGCGGCCAGCATCACCTTTGCCCACCACATTGAAGACAGTGCTGCACACAACGTGGTTCTCCACATCTCTGAGTTCCAGGCGGAATTCTCCCGCCACGCCGGTGGGCAGCGTGTAGGCGGCTCCAGCGGCAGGCAGCGTGAAGGGACTCTCGTTCACCGTGCTTTCGCGCCGTGTGGAGACATAGGCGTAGCTGCCACTCTCCTGCTTCGTGAGCACGGAGACATGGCGGATCTGCACGATGCGCGCCGTGAGTGCAGGCGCAGCCACGGGTTTCACATCAGGACCGAGTGCCAGGAAGCGCACGACAGCCTGCGTGTCCTTGCCGAGGTAGTCGAGCGTGGCTTCGGGCTTGTAGCCGATGACATACGGCAGTGCGGCGACGAGGAAGTTTTTGCCCACGCGCACGCTGCGACCTCCGTCTGGCTCGAAGGCCTCGATGAGCAGGCTCGCCTGGAAGCAGCTCTGGTCGAAACGCTCCATGCCGAGATCAAAAACGGCCTCGCCTGCCTCATCGGTTTTCTTTTCGCCCAGCTCCACCTTCTGCCCCGGCTCCAGCGTGTGCTCATCCACGAGCGTGGTCATCGGCAAGCGATTGTGAAAGGTGTAGTCGGGATGCTGCGCAAAGGCGAAGTCGCCCGGCGTGAGTTCGAGTCTCGCCTTCAGCACACGATCCGCCGCGTTAAATCCGAACAAGGTTTGCAGCTTTACTTGAGCGGAGATGCCCTTCGGCTGAAGCCAGCCCGCGCCGGTATCGCCAGCGAGGGTGACATCCAGCTTCATGCGATCAGGCTGGAAGTCCTCCACACGGATCACGGTTTGCCCGAGCCGGATGCGCTCTTCATCACGCACGAGGAAAAGCCGCGCGACGTAGCGCCCTGTGGGATCAGCTTCATCGGTCTTCGTGGTGGCTTCGATGAAGCCATCAGCGCTGAGAGCGAGCTTCTGGGTGTCGATGACTTCATCCTTCGAGTTCATCACCTGTAGCTCCAGCGGCAGTCCGGTGAGTCCGGCCAGCCAGTCACGCCGCTTCACCACCGCGCCGATGTGGATGGCATCACCGGGCCGGTAGATGCCGCGCTCGGTGAAGACAAAAGCCTCCAGCGCCTCGCCTTCGGAAGCCAGCACACCGCCGATGTCGAAGCGTGAAAAGTCGAGCAAACGATCGGGCCGCTCGAAGGGCAGGAAGGCTAGGTCATTGCCCAGCGAAGCCACGATGGCGACGGGTTTCTTCTCCCGCTGGAAGTTCTCCAGACTTGGCAGCAGCGCGTGACCATCAGCCGTGGTTTGTTGCAGCAGATACTCACCATTCTTGGCCAGCACAGTGATCGTGGCCGCATTTACCGGATCACCGGTTTGAATGCTCTGCACAAAGACATCGCGACTGCCGTCTGCGTTCCGTTTCACCACCAAACCCAGGTCGGTGACGAGCACGAATCGACGTGCCTGCGTGTCGCCATCCACCACCGACCAGTCATCCTCCACGGCATCGCCATCGAGCCGCTTCTTCGAGCCTTCCGTCGGCTCCACGCCCTCGGTCGTGACAAAGAACAGCCCGCGTGAGGCATCGGGATCACTGTTGTCAGAGCTTTGCAGTGCGCTGCCAAAGTCGAGCACGCTGTAGCAGGCCTCGTATTCATTTTTCATCGCCACGGGCTGCACACGACGGAGAAAGCGGGCGATGTTGGATTCATCAAAGCTGTCTCCCATGACGAAGTAGGGACTGGCAAAGTCACCCTCGGTCATCACCACGAGGTGATTCACCTGCCGGGCTGGCACGCGCGCCATGGTCACGCGCAGGTTCGGCACGCCGCGTGATTTCACCGAGAGCTTGCGCTCGCCATTCAGAGCCAGCACGCCGCCTTTGCCGAGGAGCTGCACCTCCTTTGGGAAGTCGGGCACGCTTTCAAAGGCGCGGAATTCTTTGCCAAGCCGGAAGCCGCCAAGCGCCTCCACGCCTTTGCCGATGCGGATGAAAAGGCGGCTGCGCTTTTCACTCAGAAACTTGAACCCATGGCGCTTCGTGGCGGGTGAATCATCGCTCAGTTCCAGCTCCACGGGCTTCAGCGCGAGCGGCGCAAACTGACGCAGCACATCTTCGGTCACGTCGTTCACGCGAGGACTCACTCGCTTGCCCAGCGGGTCAGCGATGGTGAAGTTTGGTGGCTCCACCCAGACGCCCAGCTTTTTCATCAGCGACTCCGTGGTCACATATCCTTCGGTGTGGATGAAAAGGAACTGCTCGGGCTCGCCTTCCTCCGTCTTCACGATCTCAGTGGCGGCGCTGGCGATCTGGAATCCGCTCTCGATATCTGGCACGCGCACCTTGCTCAGCAGATCCTTCCCCAGCGCTGCGCCACCGACCGTGCTGGCGAGTGTGCCGCGCAGGGTCACCTTCACGAAGTCCTCCTTCTCTGGCACCTGAATGCGCGCACTGCGCAGCCAGAACTCGCGCTCATGTTTGCCCTCCACGACGGTGAAGAGCGCGTCTGGCTTTTGCCCTTTCCAGTCAAAGATCTTCGCCCCACCGATCACCTCCAGCCGCAGGGCGTTCTGAACTTCGAGCTTGTTCAGCGGATGACTGGACGAGTAACCCACCACGATGTTTTGCACGCTCGGGTCGCGCGGATCGATCTGGAACTCGGACTCGGTCACGGTGATCTCCAGCGACTTCGTTCGCCCATTCCAGACTCGTTGATTCAAAGTCACCTCGGGTGGCAGTGCTGAGCCATCCAGCCGCACTTCATATTCCTGAGCGGCGGGCCAGTCGCTGGCTGGAGTGAAGCTCAACACCTTGTCAGAGACCCACTTCCACTCACCCGCGTGCGGCGGAGTCATCGACACACCTGCGGCGGCTTTGCTCACGTTCTCCAGCTTTGTCACCGAGCCATCAAAGGTGACCGTCAGCGCCTGCGGCTGAGGTTTGCCTTTCACGATGGGCGTCACGCCGGGCATCGCCAGCGTGCCGCTAAGCTTGCGGACTTCGGTGAGCTGTCTCTCGCGTGGTTGATGTGATCTTTGCCACTCCAGCAGCGATGGCAGCGCGGCAGACACGAGCCCAGCAAAGACGATCAGAAACGCGTAGGTGCCCGGGAAGGTGCGCACATGATCATCCGCCGCACGACCGAAGCGCGGCATCCACGCTGGCGGCTGGTAGTGAAACTCACCAAGCACCGCACGGAGCACCCGCGCGAACCACGAACCGGAGGATGGAGACATAAGAGAAGAAAGTCGGTCAGGGAGAGTAATCCAAATCCGCCACTCATTACGAGGAAACTCTGGAAATTTCGTCCACAGACAGGTGTATCATCCGGTCCAGCATGCAGTAGCGGATGATGGTGCGCCTGCTGGCCTATGTGCTGAATGTGCCGTCTAATAGAGACCTCGGCCCCCTGGAGTCCCGCTAAGACATTTAGGAGGGATGAGCCAGCACTCTTCCAAAGAGACATCAATGGCCTGCTCATCTACGACGCCTTCAAACTGGTCACATTCCTGAAGATTGCGTCAGCCAGCCCGATCATGAATTGCTCCATATACACCATTCAACCCAGTATCCGACCCGGTCCAGCGCTTGTGCAACTCTCTCTCATCCCGAAAGGTGGAGGCGGCGAAACACTAGAGCAGATCATGGCTCAGGGCTCCACCTTCCAGCGGCTAATACGCCAGATCAAAGCGGACGAAAAAAGCGTCGACTTATTATAGGTGATGACAGATGCCTTACTATCTAGAGACAACTCCGAAGCCACGCGTCATGACCTTCGGCGGCGTCCCTGCGCCAGCCTGCCACTGCTCCAGACCACCTTGATCAGCGACGGCCACTACCAGAGCCCCATTTTAGGATTGTCACATCACCCCTCCTGTCGGACACTTAGGCGTTACTCAAACATCAGAAGCCGAACCATCCGCCCACAGCCAGATGCCCAAAGCCTCCTTCCCCGCCAGCATGAGCCGCCTCGCCCTCCATTTCTTAATGGCCTGCGCCACCCTCGCCTCATCGTTCCTGCACGCCCAGGGCCTCGCGGCAAGCTTTAACACCCCCGCCGACATCCCCGTCACTACACCCAGCTACACCGCCAGCGGCGAGATCAGTGTCACCCTCGGCTTCGCCCCGACACCGGGC
The DNA here is from genome assembly GCA_021151605.1 of Verrucomicrobiaceae bacterium. Taxonomy (GTDB): domain Bacteria; phylum Verrucomicrobiota; class Verrucomicrobiia; order Verrucomicrobiales; family Verrucomicrobiaceae; genus Prosthecobacter. The sequence continues at coordinate 19,345 of JAGKWZ010000047.1, read as the reverse complement.
ACAAACCTCACCATCATCAAGAACACCGGCCTCCCCTTCATCACCGGGCAATTCAGCAACCTAGCGAACGGTGCCACGGTGAACCTGAACCACAATGGCACGACCTATCCTTTCGTGGCGTGGTATTATGGCGGCGAGGGAAACAATGACTTGGTGCTGCTTTGGCCTTACACGGGGTTAGCGGCTTGGGGCGGCAGCTACATTGGGGACGGCAGCACCACCCAGCGTTTAGTACCCGCCGGTGTGCTGCAGAGTGGAATTCTGCTGGGTAAAACGATCGTGCAGCTAGCCTGCGGCGGTTCACACAGACTCGCTTTATGTAGTGACGGAACGTTAGTGGGTTGGGGAGGCAACGAAACCGGCCAACTTGGGGACAACAGCACGGTCACAGCTCTAGTGCCGGTAGCAGTGAGCGTAACAGCTGGTGTGAGTGCACTGGCAGGTAAGACCGTGGTCGCCATCGCGGCGGGTACCTTTCATAGTCTGGCTTTATGCAGCGACGGCACGCTGGCAGCCTGGGGTTGGAGTACTCACGGCCAACTTGGGGATAACAGCACAACGGTTCGTCTCGTGCCAGTGGCGGTCAATATGGCAGCTGGGGCAAGCGCACTGGCAGGTAAGACCGCGGTCATGATCGCGGCAGGCAGAGCGCACAGTCTGGCGTTATGTAGTGACGGCACGCTGGCGACTTGGGGTAGGAACCTTGAGGGTCAGCTTGGAGACAACACCACAACGCAGCGTGCAGTGCCTGTGGCAGTGAATGTAACGGCTGGGGTGAGTGCGCTGGCAGGCAAAACCGTGGTAGCGCTGTCAGCGGGTCTATACCATAGCATGGCGTTGTGCAGTGACGGTGTAGTCACCACCTGGGGAGGAAATGCCAACGGCCAGGTCGGGGACAACAGCGTGACTCAGCGCCTCGTGCCGGTCGCAGTAAACGTGTCGGTTGGGATTAGTGCGCTGGCTGGCAAGACCGTGGTAGCCGTCGCTGCGGGTGGAGAGCACAATCTGGCCTTGTGCGGCGATGGCACAGTCGGTGCTTGGGGTGACAACTTCTACGGCCAGCTCGGGGATAACAGTACGACAGACAGCCGTGTGCCGGTGGCGGTCAATGTGGCAGCAGGGACGAGCGCTCTGGCGGGCAAGAGCGTGCTTACGGTGGGGGCAGGTGAAAGGCACGGCCTAGCTTTGTGCAGTGACGGAACGCTTACGACCTGGGGAGACAACGATTACGGCCAGCTCGGGGACAACAGTACGACAGACCGTCGTGTGCCGGTGGCGGTCAATATGGCGGCTGGGACGAGTGTTCTCTCGGGCAGACAAGTGAGCGATTTGTCGATCGGTTCAGAAGGCCATAAAAGCAGCGCTATTTATGGAACGACGCTGCCTGAAATCGAAGTGGAGGTGTTGGAACCAAGCCTCAATACTTTGACCGACCAGGTGAGCACGGTGGACTTCGGTTCTGGTGTGGCCTCGTGGAGGACATTTCGAGTGCGAAATTCTGGAGGTTTGCCTCTCGCTGGTGTCTCAGCGAGCCTGTCAGGAACCGATGCAGCCAGTTTCACCCTCGTGAGTCGGCCATCGTCAGCCATCGTTGGTGGCGACACAAGCACCTTTCAGGTGGCTTCCACTGGGTTGAGCCCAGGCGCAAAGAGTGCGACACTGGAAATCACCAGCAATGACAGCGACGAGAGTCCTTTCCGGATCGCTTTGGTAGCTACCAAGACAGCGACGCTGACCGCGAGTTTTTCCACAGCCAACGACATTCCATTGAGCGCCCCGGCGATCAATCTGACGGGAGCGGAGGTGAACCTGTCGCTCAACTTCGCACCGACACCGGGCACTAGCTTGACAGTCATCAAAAATACAGGGCCAGCATTCATCAAAGGCCAATTCAGCAATCTGGCGAATGGGACGACAGTGAACCTCACTCACAATGGCACGATTTATCCTTTTGTAGTCTGGTACTATGGTGGCGAGGGAAACAATGACCTAGTCCTGCTATGGCCCAAAACCCAAATGGCAGCCTGGGGTGCCAATGGCGGTGGCCAACTCGGAGACAACAGCACCACGGATCGAAGTGCGCCAGTGAACGTGGATCAGAGTGGAGTGCTGCTGGGGAAAACGATCGTTCAGGTGGCTCGGGGTGCCTCCCACAGTCTGGCCTTGTGTAGTGACGGCACGTTGGCGGCCTGGGGAGCCAACAGTAACGGCCAGCTCGGGGACAACAGCACGACTCAGCGCCAAGTGCCAGTGCTGGTCGACGTTACTGCGGGGACGAGCACGCTGGCTGGCAAGACTGTGGTTGCGGTCGCAGCAGGCGGCTCTCACAGCCTAGCCCTGTGCAGCGACGGCACCGTGGCGGCCTGGGGCGGCAACGGCAATGGCCAGCTCGGGGACAACAGCACGACGAATCGACTCGTGCCGGTGGCGGTGAATGTGACGACGGGAATGAGTGCGTTGGCTGGAAAGGCCGTGGTGGCACTCTCAGCATGTGCCTACTACAGCCTAGCTTTGTGCAGCGACGGCACGGTGGCTGCCTGGGGAGCCAACAGCGCCGGCCAACTCGGGGACAATAGCACGACGAATCGATTATTGCCAGTGGCGGTGAACGCGGAGAATTCAACAAGCGCGCTGGCTGGCAAGACTGTGATCGCGATCACGGCGGCAGATTCCCACAGTCTGGCCTTGTGCAGTGACGGCACTTTGGCAGCCTGGGGCAATAATCTTTATGGTGCACTCGGGGATGATACCAGCACGAACCGCCAAGTGCCGGTAAAGGTTATGAACGGTGCGCTGCTCGGCAAGTCCGTGGTCGCCATCGCCTCGCGAAACTATCATAGCATGGCTTTATGCAGTGATGGTAGTGTTGCCGCTTGGGGAGACTGGAGGAACGGTTTTGGATACGATGTGCCGAGGGAGGTAATGGTGACACCCGGTCAAAGTACATCAGCAGGTAAATCAGTGGTCGCCATCGCAGCAGGCAACTCCCTCAGTTTGGCTTTGTGCAGAGATGGTACAGTGGTGACCTGGGACAACCCGAACCTCCCAGCGCAAGTGAACTCGACGGCAGGAATCAGTGCGCTGGCTGGCGTGCAAGTCGGCCAGCTGTCGGTCAGTTCACAGGGAACTCACAGCATTGCCATTTACGCGCCTATTGATCCTGAGATCCATTTGGAGGTGCTGGAGCCCAGCGTCACAGTTTTGACCGATCAGGGGAGCACGGTGGACTTCGGCTCTACGGTTGCAGCGGGAAGGACCTTCCGAGTGCGCAACACGACGGGAGGAGCGCTGACGAATATCTCGGCCAGCCTGATAGGCGCAGATGCCGCGAGCTTCAGCCTGATGAGTCAGCCCACTCCTGCCATCGCTGGAGGGGACATGACCACCTTCCTGGTGGCCTTCAATAGTGTGAGCCCGGGAGCGAAGACCGCGACGCTGGAAATCACCAGCAACGACAGCAATGAAAACCCCTTCCGCATAGCCTTGGTGGGAACTAAGACAGCGACCCTGACAGCAACATTTAATGCAGCGAACGACACGCCGTTGACCGCTTACGCCGTTCATCTAACAGGAGTCGAGGTGGAGTTGGAGCTTAACTTTTCACCAGCACCGGGCACGAACCTGACGGTCATCAAAAACATGGGACCAGCATTCCTCAGCGGGCAGTTCAGCAATCTGGTGAACGGCACGACAGTAAATCTTGCCTACAATGGGAAAACCTATCCTTTCGTGGTGTGGTATTACGGAGGAGAGGGAAACAATGATCTGATGCTGCTCTGGCCTTACACGGAACTCGCAGCATGGGGCAACAATAGCAATGGCCAGCTCGGGGACAACAGCACGACGAATCGCCGTGTGCCAGTGGAAGTGGAGCATCGCGGCGTGCTGACTGGAAAAACGATCGTGCAGGTGGCTCGAGGTGCCTCCCATAGCCTAGCTCTGTGCAGTGACGGCACGGTGGCGGCCTGGGGGAGGAATACGGATGGCCAACTCGGAGACAACAGCACAACGGACCGTCTGGTGCCTGTGGTGGTGAATAGTACGGCTGGGACGAGCGCGCTGGCTGGCAAAACCGTGGTGGCGGTGACGGCTGGCAACTCCCACAGCCTAGCCTTGTGCGTTGATGGCACCTTGGTGGCCTGGGGTAGGAACACGTCCGGCCAGCTCGGGGACAACAGCACGACGGGCCGCCAAGTACCTGTGGCTGTCAATATGACGGCAGGAACTAGCGCGTTAGCCAACAAGACAGTGGTCGCCATTGCGACAGGAAATGCCCACAGCCTAGCCCTGTGCAGTGATGGCACGGTGGTGGCCTGGGGTAGCGGCTCTGAAGGCCAACTAGGGAACAATAGCGCGGGGAATAGTCTAGCGCCGGTGGCGGTAAACGTGGCGGCTCGGACAAGTGAGCTGGCTGGCAAGACGGTGGTCGCCATCGCTGCGGGGGGCACTCACAGCCTGGCCTTGTGCAGTGACGGCAGGGTGGTGGCTTGGGGTAACAACGACTATGGCAAACTCGGGAATGACAGTTGGACAAACCACTATGTGCCGGTGGGGGTGAATGTGGCTGCTGGGACGAGCGCGCTTGCTGGCAAAACGGTGGTCGCCATCGCGGCAGGTAATATCCACAGCCTGGCCTTGTGCAGTGACGGCACGGTGACAGCCTGGGGCTACAACTATCGAGGCGAACTCGGGAACAACAGCACCTCTTACTACCAAGTGCCAGTGGCAGTGAGCGTGGCGGCTGGAACGAGCACACTGGCTGGCAAAACCGTGGTCGCCATCGCGGCAGCGAGTTCCCATAGCTTAGCGCTGTGCAGCGATGGTACAATGGCAGCCTGGGGCTACAACGGAGAAGGCCAACTCGGCGATGATAGCCAGGAGTACTACCAACGTGCTCCGGTGGCAGTGAATGTGGTGGATGGGACGAGCGCGCTCGCTGGCATGCCAGTGAGCCAGTTGTCGGCAAGTTCGCAAGCGGGACACAGCCTCGTTATTTATGGGACGACGCAGCCCGAGATCGAAGTGGAAGTACTGGAGCCCAGTGTGACCACTTTGGCTGACCAAGTGAGCACGGTGGACTTTGGCTCAGTGGTGGCAGCAGGGAGGACGTTTCGAGTACGCAACACGGGAGGTATGGAACTGAAGAACCTTTCAGCGAGCCTGACGGGAACAGATGCGGCCAGCTTTACGGTCTTGGGTCAACCCACGCCTGCCATAGCTCGAGAAAGCACGTCAATCTTCCAGGTTGCCCTAACTGATTCAAGTCCGGGCACGAAGAGCGCGATACTGGAAATCACCAGCAATGACAACGACGAAAACCCCTTTCGCATCGCCTTGGTGGCGACCAAGACAGCAGCTTTTAATGCTAGCTTTGCCGCAGCGACCGATACGCCGCTGAATGCTCCCGCCATCAATCTTACAGGAGCAGAGGTGAATCTGACGCTTAACTTCGCCCCGACGCCTGGCACGAACCTTACGGTCATAAAGAATACCGGGCTAGGTTTCATCACCGGCCAGTTCAGCAATCTCGCGAATGGGACAAAGGTGAATCTTAGCTACAATGGAACAACTTATCCATACGTGGCTTGGTATTTCGGCGGGGAAGGCAATAACGATCTCGTCCTGTTATGGCCCCACACCGGGTTGGCAGCCTGGGGCTACAACAACAAAGGCCAGCTTGGAAATAACAGTTCGACACAGCGCAATTCACCCGTGGGTGTCGTTCAGACGGGAACCCTGCTGGGAAAAACGATCGTGCAGGTGGCGCGAGGTGACTCCCACAGCTTGGCTTTATGCAGTGACGGCACGATGGCGGCCTGGGGCGACAACTCCTTCGGACAGCTCGGAGACAGTAGCACGACGACCAACCGCCTTGCGCCTGTCGCAGTGACTAAAACAAGCGCATTGACTGGCAAGACGGTAGTCGCCATCGCTGCGGGTGCCTACCACAGCCTTGCCTTATGCAGTGATGGAACGGTAGCGGCTTGGGGCAGAAACACCGAAGGAGCGCTCGGAAACAACAGCACGTCAAATCGAGATGCGCCGGTGACAGTAAACGTGGTAGATGGGACGAGTGCCTTGGCAGGCAAAAAGGTGGTCGGCGTCGCTGCTGGTGGCTTTCATAGCCTGGTCTTGTGCAGTGATGGAACTGTGGCGACTTGGGGATACAACCTGTTCGGTCAGCTCGGGGAAAACAGTACAACGCAGCGCCTCGTTCCTGTGGCGGTGAACGTGGACGCGGGCACGAGCGCGCTGTCTGGCAAGGCCGTGGTCACCGTCGCAGCTGGTGCTTACCACAGTCTGGCCTTGTGCAGTGACGGCACGGTGGCAGCCTGGGGAAAAAACGGCGATGGCCAACTTGGGTTCATTCCTCATGATCAAATCTTGAAGGATGAACTCATCCCGGTGGCGGTGTATGTGGAGTCTTTTTACGGCAGCGCATTGGCTGGCAAGTCTGTAGTCGCTGTTGCAGCTGGGCTCTCCCACAGCCTTGCCTTATGCAGTGATGGAACGGTGGCAGCCTGGGGGAGGAATGCCGACGGTCAACTTGGCACAAACGATACGATGTATTCTGTAGCCCCAGCGGCTGTAAATATGGCGGCTGGGACAAGTTCACTGGCTGGAAAAAGCGTGGCCGCCCTCTCGGCGGGATATGCCCATAGTCTGACTTTGTGCAGTGACGGCACGATTGCAGCATGGGGCGCTAACTATGCCGGCCAGCTTGGGGACAATAGCACGACGGAGCGACTCGTGCCAGTAGCCGTGAACGTAGCGGCGGGGACGAGCGTGCTCTCTAGCAGACGAGTGACAGGTTTGGCAGCTGGTCCCCTGGGCCTTCATAGCATCGCCATTTATGGAGCGCCCCCCACCGAGATCGAGCTGGAGGTGCTAGAGCCAACTCCTACGGCTTTGACTGACCAGATAAGCACAGTGGACTTCGGCTCCGCCGTGGCGGCAGGAAGAACGTTCCGAGTGCGCAACACCGGAGGCGTGGCGCTAGCGAATCATTCAGCCCGAGTGACTGGAGCAGATGCTGCCAATTTCACCGTGGCCAGTCAGCCCAGCCTTGGCGTTGCTGTGGGCGAAACGACCTCTTTCCTGGTGGGCTTCACCGGGTCAAGCCAGGGCACGAAGAGCGCGACACTGGAAATCACCAGCGATGACATTGATGAAAACCCGTTCCGAATAGCCCTGGTAGGAACTCGGACAGCAACTCTGACAGCGAGCTTTTCTACAACGACTGACACACCTCTGACCGCACCAGCCGTCAATCTGACAGGCGCGGAGGTGAATCTAACGCTCAACTTTGCACCGACGCCGGGAACGAACCTGACGGTTATCAAAAACACGGGACCAGCTTTCATCGCCGGCAATTTCAGCAATCTGGCAAACGGTGAAACCGTCCGCCTGAACTACAATGGACGGACTTACTGGTTCGTGGCCTGGTATTACGGCGGCGAGGGAAATAATGATCTGGTGCTCCTCTGGCCTTTCACTGGACTCGCTACCTGGGGCGATAACTCTAACGGCCAGCTCGGGACCAACAGCATAACGAGCCGCCTCGTGCCGGTAGATGTGGACCAGAGTGGGGTACTGCTTGGGAAAACCATCGTGCAGGTGTCGCGAGGCACTTCCCACAGCCTAGCCTTGTGCAGTGACGGCACGGTGGCTGCGTGGGGAGCCAACAGAGGCGGCCAGCTCGGGGACAACAGTACGACGGATCGTCTGGTGCCAGTGGAGGTGAATAGGACGGCCGGGACGAGCGCGCTGAAGGGCAAAACAGTGGTGGCACTAACGGCTGGTAACTCCCATAGCCTAGCCTTGTGCAGTGACGGCACGGTGGCGGCTTGGGGAAATAATGCTGAAGGCCAACTCGGAGACAACAGCACCACAACCCGGCTCGTGCCTGTGGCTGTTATGACTAGCACGTTGTCCGGCAAGACCGTAGTCTCTGTCGCGGCAGGCGAATCTCACAGCCTTGCGTTATGCAGTGACGGGACGGTGGCGGCCTGGGGCGGCAACAACTCCGGCCAGCTCGGAATCAACAGTAAGTTTCAGCGCAGAATTCCTGTAGCCGTGAACATGGCATCTGGCCTGAGCGAGTTGGCTGGCAAAACCGTGATCTCTGTCGCGGCAGGCTCCTACCACAGCCTTGCCTTGTGCAGCGACGGCACGATGTCGGCTTGGGGTTATAACTTGAACGGACAACTTGGGGATAACAGCACATCGGAGCGACTCGTGCCTGTATCAGTGGTTGGGACCGGAGTGCTTGCTGGCAAGAAGGTGGCCGCCATCGCCGCTGGCGGCTACCACTGCTTGGCCTTGTGCACTGACGGCACGGTGGCGGCCTGGGGCTACAACAACTCTGGCCAGCTCGGGAACAACAGCACGACACAGCGCCAAGTACCGGTGGGAGTGAACACGGCGAATGGAACGATTGCATTATTTAACAGGAGCGTAGTCGCAGTCGCAGCAGGGGGCGGCAATAGCTTGGCATTGTGTAGTGACGGCATGGTGGCAGCCTGGGGTTACAACAACAGCGGCCAACTTGGGGACAACAGTACGACGATGCGCCTTCTTCCCACGGCTGTAAATGTGACCGCTGGGATAAGCTCTTTGGCAGGAAAACCAGTCAGCGGGCTTTCGAATAGCGTACAGGCTTCACATAACATGGCCATTTTTGGGCAAGAGGCCGCATCCCAGATCACTGTCGCAGCAAACGGCATCGCTATTTCACCGGATGACAGGACGCCGAGCGTCACGGACCTCACAGACTTCGGCAAAGTGGGCCTGATCAATGCGCAGATGTCGCATACTTTCACCATCGCCCACCAGGGCAACGCACCGCTAAGGTTCACAGGAAGTCCACTCATTACCCTAAGTGGATCTGGCGCACATGCCTTTGCGGTCCAGCGCATGCCTGCCAAGGACGTAGCCTCCGGCAGGAATACCAGCTTTGTCATCACCTTCGATCCCAGACTGCTGGGCCTACATACGGCGACGGTAACGATCCAAAGCGATGCTCTCAACCACCCCAATTTCACCTTCGACATCAGCGGCTTTGGCATACTGAGCACGGCTCTGAAGCAGACCATTACCTTTACCCCGCCTGCAACGGTTAATCTCGGGCAGAGCCCTTTGAATCTCAGTGCCTACTCCAGCTCGGGCCTGCCGGTGACGCTGAGTGTGGTGCCAAGCGGAACCACGGCACCAGAGGCCGCAATCTCGGGGGATGTGCTGAGCTTTACCGGCCCTGGTTCGGTGAAAGTTCAGGCTGTCCAGGCGGGTGGCGGTCAATATGCCGCTGCGGCCACTTTGGTAAAAACGATCACCGTGAGGGCGAATCCGACGACTTTGACCTTGCTCAATCTCGCCCAGACCTTCGCGGGCACGCCTCGCAATATTAGCACGCTTGGCGGCTTTGGCTCGTTGGCGGTCGAGTACAAGATTGGCACCACCTTTGGTAGCATCGCACCCACGAACGCGGGCAGCTACCCCGTGCGGGCCACGGACAGCATGGGGACGAAGACAGGCACGCTAGTCATCACGAAGGCTCCGCTCTATGTGACACCGGCAGATCAACGGAAGTTCGTCGGCCAGGACAACCCGCCTTTGACGCTGACGTACAGCGGCTGGGTCAACGGCGAGTCGGCCACTCTGGTGACCAAGCCACCAGCGCTGAAGACGACTGCGACGAAGACCAGCCCTGGCGGAATCTATCCCATCACCGTCAGCGGCGGAGTAGCCCCCGAGAACTACGTCTTCATTTTCCATCAAGGCGCGCTGGTGGTCGATAGTTTTGCCGCCAGCTACGAGGCCTTGCTTGCAGATGCCAGTGATGAACTTGTCGGCAAGCTCGCCATCACCATCTCCGCCGCGAACACGAGCTTCACGGGCAAGCTCTTCTGCGTTGATGAAAAAACCGCGCTGTCGCTGAATGGCTCGCTTTTGACAAATTCAACCACCGAATCGAGCACGGGCACCGCCACCGTCACCTCCGGCGGAATCCCCTACGTCGTCAGCATCACCCTTCAGATCGATGGCTCCCTCAGGGCCAGCGTCACTCGCTACGGCTTGCCCTATACCACCCCCAGTACAGGCCGCCGCCTGCTCATAATAGCTGCTGGGAAAACGATTCTCTACAGCGGTGCCCACACCGCCGTGGTGGAGCCTGCCACTCCGGCTGGAAATGCGGTGCCTGCAGGTGCAGGCTGGTCGACCGCCGCCGTCAGTTCGAATGGCTTGGTGACCCTCGCAGGCAAGCTGGGCGATGGCACGAGCTTCACCACCACCCTGTCGCCCGATGACGCGAGCGACCCGACCTACCGCCTCTTCCTTCAACCCTATAAGACCGGAGTCGCCACACGCCTCCAGTCCTACCTCGGCGGAGCCTTTACCCTGCTGCCGCACCCCACGCTGACCGGGCGTCGTTATGTCGAAGCCGCCTCCTTGAGCTGGGCAAAGGCTGGGCTGACAAGCGATACCAGCTACAGCGCGGGCTTTGGTCCCGTGAGCACCGTGATGATGCTCGATCCCTGGCTAGCACCAGCCACTGGCATCTCGCTGGCGACACGCCTCGGCTTAACCAACAGCAGCTTTCAAGTGCTGCACAGCGACACCGGCAGCACCTTGAACGGCAACCTGCCCACTCGGGTCGCCTTGAGCGCCACCAATCTCGTGTCCGTTATCACTCCCAGCGCCAACGCGACCAAGTGGAAAGCCACCCTGGTGCCGACGACTGGCACTTTCACCGGTAGCTTCGAGCTGTCCGATACCACTCCGAAACCCCGCGTTGTGCCTTTCAGCGGCGTGCTGCGCCAGCCCGCCACACAGCCAGACGGCTTGATCGGCGACGGCCACTACCTGCTACCACCGATTACAGGCACCGGGATGACCACCGGCGAGGTCATGTTCAAGCGGCCTTGATTCGCGGGGGTGGATTTCGGTGAGGCGATAGTGGAACGGCAGGCTTGAGAAGTGAGCGAAAGTTTCGTTCACTGGGACATCACTTTTGGTCGTCTGGCTTAACTCATTTGGCCTGCCCGCAGACACATTCCGGCCAGAAAACCCATTTTACCTCATTCTATCGGACATTTTAACTGAGATAAGTGGACCAGCGGCACGCCGACTGAACGCCTGTAACTCATCCCTGCCGGACCAGAGCGCATTCTCGAACAGGACGATGGAAATAAGCGCTGGAGCAGGTGGTGACGGAACTCTCCAGCGGGTTGATTGGCCCTTGCTCTCCCACTTCGGACTGCCTGTCGGAAGTCTGTCTCCCTCCGCTCGGCTCGCCCTTTACAGTACGAGCGATGAAGCCGCGAAGATCCGCAAATCCCTATTGACTCGCCCGCCTCCCCTCGGCGGGTTTGCCTGCGGCAGTCTATCTCGCATCCCACCAGTCGGCGAGGCTCCAAGACACAAGCTACGCTGAACAAGCAAAGCAGCAGCAACCGCAAAACACCTGAGCAGGGCCGAAGCCCTTGGATTGGCCGATCGGCTCCGAGTCTCTTATTTTCCCTCTTTAACGATCAGGTCAGCGATCTTCTCCGCTGAGTTGCGCACGGCGATTTTACTCGCCGCACGTTTCATCTCTTCGGACTTTTTATTCTTGGTGAGGATGCTGCGCACGGCATCGGCTAGGACATCAGCATTCAGTTCTTTCTCCACAAGCATTCGGGAAGCTCCAGCTTTGGCGAAGATTTCGGCATTGCGGGTCTGATGATCCTCTGCGGCGAAAGGATAGGGCACGAGGAGGCTCGGGACGCCGAAGTAGGCGAGCTCAGACATGGAGGAGGCTCCGCTGCGGGCAATGGCGAGGTCTGCGGCGCGGTAGGCGAGGTCCATGCGGTGGCAAAAGGCGGCGACATGCTGAGGGAGCAATGGATGCTTGGCATAGACATCGCGAACCTCCTCGTAGTCGGTAGGACCAGCGATGTGAAGGACCTGGATGCCCATTTTTTCAAACTGATCCAGCGCCATACCGACGACACGGTTCACCCCTCTGGCTCCCTGGCTTCCGCCCATGATTAGCAGGGTCTTCTTTTTGGGGTCTAATTTGAAGAAGGCGTGAGGATCTTCCTTGGAAGTCTGGCGCATGGAGCTGCGGATGGGTGTACCGACAACGCGGACATCGCCGTGCTTAGGAAAGTGGGCTTTGCAGGCATCCAGGCCGCAGAGCACGGTATCAGCGTAACGTGCGTTGAGGCGGTTGGCCTTGCCGGGGATGGCGTTGCTCTCATGGATGAGCGTGAGGCACTGCTCCTTCCGTCCGGCATAGAGTGGGGCAAAGGAGGTGAAACCGCCCATGCCGATGACGACACTGATCTGATGATCCTGAATGATTTTGCGGCACTGCTTCATGCCTTTCCACAATCCGGAAAGGAATCCGATCATCTTTGGTGACCAGGGTTTTGGCATCGCTAGGAAGGGCACTTTTTCAAAGCGCAGGTCCTTGTGACCAGAGGCGGCGATGGCGTCGATCTTCTTTTCGCTGATAAGCAGAGTCACGTCATGCCCGCGGGCGCTAAGGACTTCGGCAACGGCGATGCCTGGAAAGAGATGACCGCCGGTGCCACCACAGGCGATGAGCACATGGATGGACTTCGGATTGGATTTGGACTTCACGAAAAATCAGAGCTGGGGAGTCCAGCGGCGGTTCCGACGGATCACAGGAAGCTGATCCCACGTCAAATGCACGCCCTGGCGATGAATATTGATCAGGATTCCCACGGCCACCATGGCCGCTAGCAGGCTCGATCCTCCGTACGAGACGAAGGGGAGTGGGAGTCCCTTATTGGGTAGAAGAGCAGTGGTCACGCCCATGTTCAAGAGCGCTTCGAGTCCAAGCAGAAAAGTCAGTCCAAAGCCGAGAAGCTTGCCAAACCGGTTTGGCGCATAGGCGCTGATGCACATGCCTGCAAAAATGAACACTACAAAGGCAGCGATGGTGCCGACCACCCCCCAAAGGCCCAATTCCTCTCCGACCATAGGAAAAATGAAGTCTGTATGTGCCTCCGGAAGGTAGGATAGCTTCATACGCCCCTCACCGAGCCCACGGCCATCCATTCCTCCGGAGCCAAAGGCCAGCCATGACACCCATTGCTGGAGGCCGATGCCGTCCTTGAACTTTTCCAGGTCAAAAATGGCCATCACACGATCAAAACGATTCGGTGCGAACCTGATGCCTACGGCGAGGGCTGCTAAAAATGTCCCAGCAATAACCCCAAGATAGCTAAAGCGTGTGCCAGCCACAAACATGATGCCGGCACCTACCGCCGTGGCGACCACGGCATTGCCAAGATCCACCTCACCGCCGATCAGCAGAACCACGCTACCAAGGATGACTCCTGGGAGGATCAGACCGTGCTTCAACGTGCGTTCCAGATCCTGGTAGGTAGCGAACCAGCCTGCCATTGCCATGATAAGGGCGATCTTGGCCAACTCAGAAGGCTGCACCGTCATCGACCCCAGACCGATCCAGCGCGCTGCACCATTGACACGTTTTGCCAGGACAGCACCATATCCGAGCCACTGCGAGAGATACCATTCGTAGCAAATCAGCAAACCAAAGGCTGCAGTTCCCAATATCCACCAGCGCCAGGTGTACCAGCGATTGTAATCAATCAGTGCCGCTGCCACACAAGCAGCGAAAGACAAACCCACCCACATAACCTGCTTCCAAACTGTCACGTAAGCTTCACCGCCGCCTTCCTTTGTGAAAAAGCTGGTGCTCGCCAGCATAGTGATGCCGAGCCCGACGAGCAAAGCGGCGGAAAGAATCAGGAAGATGACGGAGCGTCTGGCCATGAGAAGGAAGACAGGTGGAGGGTGTGATCACTTCAGAGGGATGACGAGCTTCATGCCATCGCGCAGCAATTCCGGCTTAGTGATCTTGTTGGCATCTTGAAGCGCTTTCACAGTAACGCCATGACGGCTCGCGATGCCATAAAGTGTTTCATTTGGCTTCACGGTATAACTCTTTGATTTAGCAGCGGGTGCATCATTGGATTTCTTTTTGGCGACGGGCTTGTCAGCCACCGCTGGAGGGGTGTAGCGCTTCACAGGGATAGCTTTCGGCACATCGTCTTCAGCCTTGGCTGTAAGTTTCGGAGCCTTCTTTGTTTCCACTTTGGCCGGAGGGGTTTGCTCCACCTTTTGCGTTTCCATTTTCACCACAGGCATAGCAGCCGGAGGTGAGTCCTGGATGATGGCCGAATTGGCCTCCGATGACTCCCCAGTGGCTCCAGAGGCCACACCTACAGGTGGAGACTGCTGGACAGATGGAGATACGAAAGCTGCGCCGGTAGAGCCTGGAGTGGGAGCTAATTCATTAACAATTGTAGGCTGAAAGGAGAAGGTCTGCTCACCTGGAACCGTCAGAGCCATGGGCACTTCAGCCGCTGCGATGCTCAGCTCAGGGGGAGCAGCCACTGGAGGAACTCCGTCTGTACCGGCAACGCTAAGACCGAGAGCCTTGACCACAGGCTGCTTTGGATAACGGATGATGCTGTTAGCTTCGAGTTGGGTGCCCTTGTCGAGCATGTTCATTTTGATGAGAACCTCTTCACTGACTCCAAGCTTCTTCGCCACACTGGCGATGCTATCTCCCGAACGCCACTCATAGGTGGCGCAGTTTTCGATAGGAATTTGAGCAGCGACATCTGCGGCATTCAACGCTGGCGGTGGCAACGAAGTCGCCGATGTGGATCCACCCGTGCTCACAATGCTGATTGGGGCGTCTTCACCACCATTCAGCCAATCATAAATGATGATGCCGCCGATCACGATCACATGGATGAGCAGCATGACAAAAAACATTCGGCCCATGCCCGAGTTTGGCTCATGCCGGTTCCATTCCTCTTCTTCATTGACCATGGCAACGTTGTGCTTGTGTTTCTCACTTTCAGTGAGCTTCAAGATCAGTCTGTCATTTTTCTTTTTCATGGTTTTGTCGGGTTCGTTGTTTGCTAAACCTGTTCATTAGAGGCGCGGCGGAATGCGTCGCCGCGCTGTCCATAGCCGGAATACATGTCAAAGGACGAAGTTCCCGGGCTGAGAATGATGCTGTCGCCGGGCTCGGACAGCTCCGTGGCGACCTTCACCGCATCTGCCATATCGGACGCAAGGCGGCATGGCACTAGATCGGCAAAGATGTCATTGAGCGACTGCCTGATCTCGCCGATGAGTACCATGGCGCGCACCTGGCCCTTCAGTGAGGCACGCAGGGGAGTGTAATCGAGCCCCTTCTGCTTGCCTCCGGCAATCAGAACGATGGGACGATCCATTGCGCCGATGCATGCTTCAAGTGCGTGGAGGTTTGTTGCCTTCGAATCGTTAATATATTCGCGATCGTTCAACTCGCGCACGAGTTCACAACGGTGGGCAGGTGGCACATAGCTCGCGACGGCTGCGAGTGCTTCGGCAAAAGGAACGCCATGAACGTGGCAGGCCATCATCGCGGCGAGGATATTTTCCATGTTATGTCGCCCGCGAAGGCGGATGGCGGAGGCATCACCGATACGCTGACCATCGACGAAGAATTCACCCTTCGAATAAACAGCATTGGCTTCCGCACCATAGGCGGAGAAGGTCAGACGTTTGGCCTTTCCCGATGAGACGCTCTCCCCTGCCCTGACGATGGCGACATCTTCGGCGGTCACGTTATCAAAGATGCGCGCCTTGGCGGCGAAGTACTCTGGCATCCCCGGATAGCGGTCGAGGTGATCGGGAGCAAAGTTCAACCAAAGGCTGGCCTTTGCACGGAAGTTCTGGATCGTTTCGAGCTGGAAGCTGCTGATCTCTAATGCCAGCACGTCGTAGTGCACTCCCGATGCAACGACTTCGCTCAAAGAGATACCGTGATTGCCACAGGGAATCGATCTCTTACCGCAGGCTTCAAAAATATGTGCGATAAGCTCTGTGCAGGTGCTTTTGCCATTTGTGCCAGTGATGCCAACCATGGCCATGTCCGTAAGATTAAAGGCGAACTCCATCTCACCCTCCAGGGGCACACCTGCATCTGTGAACTTTTTCGGCAATGGCCATCCTGCATCAAGTCCAGGGCTGATGATGACACGCTGGAAATCACGCGGCTTTACCACCAGATCACGAGCCGACTGACCGGAGATGGTGCGGAAGTTTTCGGCATGTAATCTGTCGAGCGCAGACTGGATCTTCGTGGAGTCGCCTTCATCCACCACTGTCACGTCTGCACCATGCTGACGCGCTAAGCGCGCAGCGCCCAAGCCGCTGCGTCCAGCACCGAGAATGGCAAAGTGTTGTCCGGAGAAGCGTGACATGATCAGCGAAGTTTCAGAGTCGCGAGGCCTAAGAGCGCGAAGAAAAGAGAGAGGATCCAGAAGCGGACGATAACTTGGTTTTCATGCCAGCCGCCAAGTTCGAAATGGTGGTGAATAGGAGCCATGCGGAAGACGCGCTTGCCGCGCTTCTTGAAGCTGACGACCTGAATGATCACACTCATGGCCTCCATCACGAAGACGCCGCCGACGAGCGCTAGCACGATCTCCTGACGACAGGCGATGGCGATGCTGGCAATGCAGCCGCCGAGGGCGAGTGATCCGGTGTCACCCATGAACATCTTGGCCGGGTGAGCATTGAACCAAAGGAAGCCGAGACAGGCTCCGGCAAGTGCCATGGCGACGATCGGAATCTCATTGGCGAGCGAGTGATGTGGCACGCCGAGATAGCTGGAATAAAGTGCACTGCCAGAGACATAACCGAAGGCTGTGTAGGTGATTGCTGTCGTCAGAGAGCAACCCGTCGCAAGACCATCGAGTCCGTCTGTTAGATTCACAGCGTTCGAAGCTCCAACGATGATAAGGGTGAACAAAGCGACTGCTACAACACTCATGTCAGCGATAACCGCCCCTTTGTAAAAAGGCAGGAAAAGCGCTCTGAGGGTGGAATCACCTCCCCACTGAACAAAGGCGGATCCGCCCGACTTGCTCGCAGCATCCAGTGTCGTGTCGCTTGGCACAAGGTAGCAAAATGCCAGGGCAGTAATGACTGCGACTCCAGTCTGCCAGATAAGTTTCACCCTGGCACTGGCCCCTTTGGAGTTCTTCTTGCTGACCTTCAGATAGTCATCATAAAACCCGAGAGCCCCAAGCCCGATCGTGCAGAACAGGATAATCCACACCAGGATATTGTCCCACTTTGCCCAGAGTAGCGTGGAGATAAGGATGGTGCTCAAGATGAGGACACCTCCCATGGTCGGCGTGCCCACTTTCTTTCCCTGAAGCTCAAAGAGTTTCCCAACCTCCTCCGCGGTCCGGATAGGCTGCCCAAGCTTGAGGGAGATCAACTTGCGTATGACCCAGTTTCCATACAGAAGCGAAAGAACAAAAGCTGTGATGGCTGCCCCACCAGCACGGAAGGTGTGGTACTTGAAGATGTTCAGCAGCTTGTAAATGAACGAGTCATCGCTGATCCAGTCAGCGGCTTCAAGCCAGTTTCGAAGTTCGTAAAGCCAGTAAATCATGAGTTTTGAAAGTAAGTGAGGACCTTCTCCATACCGGCCGATCTGCTGCCTTTCAGCAGCACCGCATCTCCTGGCTGGAGGATGGTTTTCAAATGAGCGGCACAGGCCTCCTGGGAAGTGAAATTTCGCGACTCGGAAAGACCTGCTGCTTTGGCTGCATCGCTGATCAGTGCCGCCTCTGCGCCAACTGTGAAGACTGCATCAAGAGACATGGCAGCAGCATGTTTGCCGACCTCACAATGACCTTCGACAGCGTGTAGGCCCAGTTCACCCATGCGACCTAGCACGGCGACTTTGCGGCCTGAGATCTGTAAAGCTGCGATGGCTGTGAGGCCAGCCTTCATGGAATCAGGATTGGCATTGTAGGAGTCATCGATGAAATGGATGCCGTTCACCGCTTTCGTCTCCATGCGTCCGCCGGTGAGCTTTGCGCCACTCAGTGCTTCGGCGATGTCTGCCGGGGCAATTCCGTGAGCCCAGCCCATGCAGGCAGCTAGCGCGGCATTGCCGACCATGTGATCACCCATAATCGGCAGAAAGGCCTGCACGACTTCACCAGCAAAATCGAGCTTGAAGGCGGTTCCTTCTGCATTTGAGCGCAAATCAAATGCTCGAACATCACCAACATTCGTTCCCGCACGGAAAACGGTGGCCTGACAATGTCGTGCAATCAGATCGGTGTAAGGATCATTCGCATTCAGGACGACGACTCCCTCGCCATGCACATTTGCTGGCAGCGTACCCTTTTCCCAACCAATGGCGTCACGTGAACCAAGATGCTCAATGTGGGCCATGCCAACGTTAGTCACAATGGCCGCATCCGGCAGGGCAATATCGACAAGTTGTTTGATCTCGCCTGCATGGTTCATGCCCATCTCCACGACGCCGCACTCATCTTCCTCATCCAAGCTGAGCAAGGTCAACGGCACGCCGATGTGATTATTGAGATTTCCAAGCGTGGCGCGAGTCCGGAACTTTGACGCCATGATAATCGCCGTGAGGTCCTTGGTCGAAGTTTTGCCATTACTGCCCGTGAGACCGATGATCAAAGGCTGGTGCCACGCACGATAACCACGCGCCATGTTTTGCAAACCAACCAGAGTATCATCGACCTCGATCATGGCACAGGCATCAGCTGCGATTCCCCTTCCCTTTTCAACGAGAACGGCAGAGGCTCCAGCAGCGATGACCTGTGGCAGGAAATCATGGGCATCAAATTTGTCGCCTTTGAGAGCAACAAAAACATCTCCAGGAGAGACCTTGCGTGAATCTGTAATTACACGGGTCACATGTATGTCTCCCCGGGCAGAAAAGATGCCATCAGCGAAGGAGGCGAGAGTGTGGAGTGCAATGCTCTTCATCGGCGTGTTGGTGGCCGCCTCCCATCGGTCGGGCGTGCTGGCGGTCCGAAGCGATCATCGCCACCACTTGGTCGGCGCATGGGATCACGCGGCATCATTTCACCACCCTCACGGGCTAGACGCTCGGCTTCTTTTTCCGCCTCTCGTTCGGCACGTTCAGCATCACGATCGCCGCTAATACGGATGAGGAGTTGTCGGACGACACGACGATCATCAAAGTCATGCTTCACGCCCAGGACTTCTTGGTAAGTCTCATGTCCCTTTCCTGCGACGAGGATGATGTCGCCGTCGATAGCATTTTCGAGCGCGGCCTTGATGGCCTCGCGACGGTCAACAATACTGGCATGACTCTTTGGACGGGCAAAGCCCTTCACCGCATCGGCGATGATGGTCTCTGGAGACTCGCTCCGCGGATTGTCACTAGTGACGATGCAGATGTCGCTGCCCGACTCAGCAGCAGCGGCCATCTTCGGGCGCTTTG
>JAGKWZ010000332.1 GCA_021151605.1 Verrucomicrobiaceae bacterium | reverse complement strand
CCTTGAAGTGCTGCGGCAGCGTCACCTCGTTCGGCAATGCCTTGCGCAAGCTCGTGCTGAGATCCATCACGCCCGTCTTCTCGGGATAGCAGCCCGTGAGAAACGAGCAGCGCGACGGATTGCACAGCGCGAACTGCGTGTAAGCGTGATCAAACCGCACGCCACGCGCCGCCAGCGCATCCATCCCCGGCGTGCGCACATGCGCATTGCCATAGCAGCCCAACGTCGTCGTGAGATCATCGACGATGATGAACAGGACGTTTGGCGGTGAGGCGTGGAGCGAAGAGCCAAGGGCAAAGAGGATAAAAAAGAGAAGGCGAGGCATATGTGAAGAAGCCTATCCATAGAGCTATTGAGCAAATTTCCTTGCAGAGTTTTATCCATCACGAGGGATACTGAGCGATTGGGTGGAAAGCATGATTCGCATCCTAGTCGCAGATGATTTGGTCTTGGCCAAAATCGCTTGATCCGACCCAAAACAACTTCGCGCTAATTCTACGGGGGCTGATACCAAAGGCAGACCGCAAACAGTGCTGGCCTGCAATACCGAAACATATACACTCCTCCTCGCATGGCAAAAGCATCCGCAAGGACATCAAAGCTAGTTTCTAGCACGGAGGATTTCATTCGCGAAGTCTTCTGCATTAGCACACTCAAAGGCGAAACCCTATTTTACCGCGGGCACTCGGATGCCAATTATGGCCTTCACCCGCACTTACTGAGGGAGGCACGTCTCGAACAACAAGAGAGCACGTTGTTTAACGAACTGCTCAGCTTGAAGCCGGATGTGTTTGCGAGGGATGGCACCGCCTTTGAAAAACTAGTGCGCATGCAGCACTACTCTCTGCCGACACGCCTACTCGACATCACCTCCAATCCTCTGATCGCCCTCTTTTTCGCTTGTAACGAAGATGCCAAGAAAAGCTGCGATGGGGACGTGGTGGTGTTTACGGTCCGCAGCTCAGCCATCAAGTTCTTCGACAGCGATACTGTGAGCTTAATCGCCAACCTCGTGAAGCTGACCGCTTCCGAAAAATCGATGTTCGATCTCAGCCTCGCACTCAAGAAGTTCAATCGACGAGAGCCCGCTGGACGCTTCCTGCACTTTATCAAGCAAGAGAAGCCATACTTCCTGCCGCTAATGGATCCCAGAGATTTGAATAAAGTTGTCTGTGTGCGCGGCAGGATGAACAACGAGCGGATTGTCTCCCAGGCGGGAGCTTTCCTCCTGTTCGGCCACAAGGCTCGACTCTCTAACGCAGGCAAGCCCGGCATCCGAACACGACACATAATCATTAAAGCTGCGGCCAAGGAGGGAATCTTGAAGCAGTTGGACCAGCTCAACATCAACCGCAGCACGGTATTTCCATCCGTCGAAGAGAGCGCGAAGCATCTCAAAGAACGACTGCTGCGTTGAGCAACAATATAGGCGGCCCTAGGTTTGAGGAAACGCCTCTATTGGTCAAGCTACACCCGGATTTGTTCGCGCAGTGTCTGCCTATGATAATTCCGCAGAGACACCTTCATCTCTGGCCTGCGATTATCCGGCCAACGTAGCACGAAACGAAACTCTGGACGCTTATGTGATTCAATGTGCTTTTGAATAATCACGCGATCATCCGTGCCCAGCCTGTTTTCATACAGTCGCGATATGATGACCTCGGAGTTCATCGTCGAATCGAAACTGCGATGGCGAAGGTCCTGGGTGACAGCGGCGAGTTCGTATCCTGCACACGCAACCCACTCAAATGGGCGGAGTCGCTGCTTCGGGTCGTCATCATAGCTGTAGAGCGCTAGGGCCATAAAGTCGCGGCGCTCGGGGAATTGAGTCACCTGATTCGGCGTCAGTTTGTTGAATTTACCATTGGCTTCCAGCTTTGCTTGCACGAGCAGGGCGCGATCCATCATCTCGATCTCACAGGAGTTGCTGTAGTTTGAAACCACTCGCGGCACGGAGACAAAAAGGCCGAAGTCGCCGCCTGTCTTGCCTTCACGCTGCTTGTTGTGCAGTTGCACCTCGCAACAGAGTCCAGCGTAGTCGTGCTGAAAATCAAAGCTTCCAACGCGGTGATGAAACGCGGATGCGATGTCCTCGCACAGGGCGTGGCTCCATGCATCGCTGCGGTTCATTTGATGGGCGGCATTTCGCAGCTCGCACCAAAAGAGATGGGTGATCATCTCCTCATTGAGCGCATGATACTTCTCCAGGATGATCTGGCGCAGAGTGGCCTCAGCGGTACGGAAGCAGCGTGCCGACGCCTGCGAAAGATTGGAGCAGTGGGTGTTCATGACCGTGCCGTCTTCACTTATTCCTCAAACGGATTCAGAACCTTCACACCCGTCTTGTCGAAATCTGACGTGTTTCTTGTAACCACCGTCAAACCATGGCGCTGAGCAGTAGCCGCAATCTGGCTATCGAGCGATGGCACGCTGATGCCCGCTTTGTCCCACTTGGCTTTGAGCTGACCCCAAACGTGTGCCGTGCTGGTGTTGAAGCTGAGGACGCGGCCTTTCATGCATTCGCAGAGGGTTTGCAGCCATGCGCGGAGCTGAGTCTTGCGCTTACCCTCGGGCAGGCGCTCGATGCCACGACGAATTTCGCCGATGGTCACGGTGCTGACGTAGAGTTCGCGTTCATGCTTGCGGAGCCACTCGACGACCTTGGGCTCTGGATTGGGCTTGACCGGTTCGCTGTAGATATTGGTATCGACGAGATAGCTCACAGCGCGGGAGGTTCGGAGTCGTCGCGGTCGCGGGCTGGAATCTCAAAAGGAGCGGGGCAGGCAAGCAGAAGATCAACCAAGCCGTGATTGGGAGGCTGGCTGATGCGGCGAAGGGTGATGGAATCGTCGTCTTCGACGAAGACTTCGAAGTCGTCACCAGCGTGGAGGTGCAACTGCTGGCGGACCGGACCAGGCAGCACGATCTGGCCTTTTTGTGATAGCACGGTAGTCATGGTGGGAAAATCCTACACTCTCAACGATGCCTAGCAATACTGGCTTCGGGTAAAGTTATCGTGCCTTTCGATTCTCCTGTTCCGGCTTCAAAATCGGCGGAACGGCTTCTTGGGCGAACTGATCGAGTTTGGCGGTGAGTTCGCAGACTTTGTCGGGGTGCTCGGTGGCGAGGTTCTTCGATTCAGAGGGATCGGTGGCGAGGTTGAAGAGTTCGATGACATCCGGCGCGTTGCGGGCGGCGAGTCGTTTTTTCTTTTTGGTCTCCTTGGATTGGGCGGCGGTGGGTTCGCTGTTGGTTTCATCGTCAGCGCTGCTGGACTGGCCGTTGCGCACGAGTTTCCAATCACCGGCACGCACCGCGCCTTCGCGGCCCACGGTGTTGAGCAGCAGTAGGTCGTGTGGCGAGGGTTTGCCATCGGCGAGCACGGGCCAGATGTCGCGGCCATCGAGCGGCTGGGTGGTGTCCGTGGAGGCTCCGGCGAGCTTTGCCAGCGTGGGCAGCCAGTCCACCATGTGCAGCGGCTGATTCACCACCGAAGCGGCGGGAATGTGTCCGTCCCAGGTGGCGAAGGCCACCACGTGCACGCCGCCTTCATAGAGGCTGCCTTTGCCACCACGCAGCGGCGCATTGCTCGCGGCGGCGACCTTGCTGGTGAGCCCGCCGTTGTCGCTGGCGAAGATGAAGAGGGTGTTGTCGCGCAGGCCCGCTTTGTCCACCGCTGCCACCACACGGCCGATCCCTTCATCCATCTCGGCGATCATGCCCGCATACAGGCTGCGCTGAGGGCCGAGATGCTCGTAGGGCTGGGCGTATTCCGGCGGGCACTCCAGCGGCGTGTGCGGCGAGTGGTAGGCGAGGTAAAGGAAGAGCGGCTTGGCTTTGTCGCGCTGCTCGATGCTGCGCACGGCCTCGCGAGTGAGCAGATCGGTGAGTGATCCGGTGTCCTTCACCGGCTGCTCATCGCGTTGGAGCGAGTCTTCGCTCGTGATCCGATGCTGATGCAGCCGATGTTGATCCAGCCGGACGCCATAGCTGTGATCAAAGCCACGCCGCGTGGGCCAGTAGGCCGCGTCGAAGTCGCCGAGGTGCCACTTTCCGATCTGCGTGGTGGCGTAGCCCGCGTCGTGCAGGAGTTGCGGCAGCAGTTTCTCCTGCAACGACAGCCCGACCTTCGAGTTCGGACGCAGCACGTTGTATTGCCGCCCATAGCGGATCGGGTAACGCCCCGTCATCAGCGCACTGCGTGAAGGCGTGCAAACAGGCATGCCGTAGAACGATTCGAGCCTGGCCCCACGAGCCGCGAGCTGGTCAAGGTGCGGCGTTTTGATCTCGCCGCCATGAAAGCCGACATCCGCGTAACCCAGGTCATCCGCGAGGATGAAGACGATGTTGGGCTGCGCGGCGTGGAGCGAGCAGCACAGGGCGTAGAGAAGGAGAAGCGGGCGATAGAGATAGATCACGAGGCACATGCCAACGCGAAGGGCATGAGCATCTATCGGGAGTCGAGTTCAAGGCTTGCTCTTCGCTTCTTCGATCAACGGATACATCACGAAAGCGAAGCGTTTGCTGTCGGGGGACCAACTGTTGACGTTGATGGTGCCTTGGCCGCCGTTGAAGGCGAAGATGTCTGCCTGTTCGCTACCGTCGGGCTTCATGCGGCGGAGGATGACGGCTTTGTCGGCGGGATGCTTCACGGTGCCGGGTGGGAAGCTGAGATAGACGATCCATTTTCCATCGGGCGAGATGTGCGGGAACCAGTTCACGCGCTCGTCGTGGGTGAGTTGCTCGATGCCGGTGCCGTCGGGCTTCATGCGGTAGCACTGGGAGTGGCCGGAGATTTTGGCGTTGAGTTCGGAGTTGAAGTAAAGCCACTTTCCATCGGGTGAATACTCGGGGCCGTCGTCGGGCGCGGGGGTGTTGGTCAGGCGTGTGTCGGGACCACCAGCGGCGGGGATGGTGTAGAGATCGGAGCGTCCCCAGGGATCATCGCCCACTTTGCTCACGCCCACGTAAGCCAGCGTTTTGCCATCAGGCGTGATGCCATGGAGGAAGTATTTGAATCCCATGTCCGCCGGATGCTCGTTGGTGAGTCGCTGCGGCGTGCCGCCTTCGAAGGGCAACGCGTAAAGATGACTCTTCGCGGTGATGTAGATCGTCTTGCCATCGGGAGAGAGGATGTGGTCGTTGCTGGTGACCTTGATATCGCCGGTGGGAATCTTTTCAGGCTGCGTGCTGCCATCAGCGGCGATGCGCATCAGCGCCTTCTCACCTGCTAGCGTGCCGTTGCAAATGAGCCATTTGCCATCGGGTGTCCAATTGGGTGCCTGGATGTCAGCGGTCTCGAAAAGCACACGCGGATTGATGCCATCAATGCCGATGGTCATGAGCCGAGCGATGTGCTGAGGCTGAGCTTTGTCCTGTGCTTGCACGGGAATGAAGCTGCCACTCAGCAGCGCTGATGCGGTGAAAAGGCTAACAAAGAAAGTGCGGTGCATGAACGGTCCTATTTGGAGGTCTTGGTGAGCGTGACGTGATCAAACACCGAGGTCGTGAGCGAGTTCGTCGTGTGTGAGGTGGAGGCGAGGCCGATCAGGGCATCGGTCTTGAGGTCGAGCTTGATCGTGCCGGTGAGCCACCACGTTTCGCCATCGAGGGATTCATAGCCCGTGAAGTCATTGCCTTGGCGCACCAGCTTGAGCCAGCAGGGAAACTTCTCCTTGGGCACGCTGGGTGGTGGCGCGGCGGCATCGGGCATCACTCGCACGGTCTTGTCGTCCGTCTCTTCGCGATACAGAAACTGCGTGCCGTCCACAGGCGTGATGGTCTGCGCGACTCGACGCGATCCACCGTCGAGCGACTCACGAATGCAAAGGCTCGCCTTCGCGTGCTTGTTGTTGCCAGGGTTTCCCATGCTCGCCACTCGCGCGATGAAGACGAAGTCTCCTTGCATCGGCTGCCAGACGAAATGACCTCCATCCATTGGCCCCCAGATGTCCATCGTGCCTTCCAGAGTGAACACGCCATCCGCGTGCTTCGCCGAGCCTGCGAGCGTTCCGCTTTTACCGAAGAGTGCGTTCTTGCCAAACTTCTCCACAGGCACAGGCGGCACAGCTTTGCCGACCTGCCCGCTGCCGATGTCTTGATG
>JAGKWZ010000331.1 GCA_021151605.1 Verrucomicrobiaceae bacterium | reverse complement strand
CGGCCCCCACCATGTAAAACGTTGTGTTCTCATCGACTCCACCCTCTACTCCATCACAGCCGTTTTGCCAATCGACAGGTTTTCAAACACGACCTAGTCGTGGCCGAAAGCCTGCCACAGTTCCATCGCATCCGAGTCACCGATATCGACACCGCCCCTGAACTCCTCCGCTTTGACGCCAGCTCCAGCAATACCGAAATGCTGCCCGCCTCCGGCATTGAGATATTGGATGATCCGGATGACACCATCCGCTGGCTGCGCATCACGCCGAAGCAAGGCAGTTCAGGCCAGACCAGCATTACCGTCAGCGTCGAGGATGAGCATGGAGAAACAGCCAGCCGCACCTTCATCTTCAGCATCACCAGCCCACTCCCCCCTGGCTCGTCAGACATCACCCTCATCGAACCCGGCAACACTTGGAGATACTTCGCCTTTGACCTGCCGCTTGACAAAGAAGGCAATCCTGTGGACTTCACCGCGCCTGATTTTGACGACAGCAAATGGCCCATCCGCGCCGCAGAATTTCGACGCGGGAAAAATGGCAGCGGCAGCATAGGGGACAATCCCTACCGCATCGCCACCTACTTCCGCACCCAGTTTGAGGTCGGCCTTCCAGCGTCCATCTCCCTTCTCAAACTGAGGCTGATGCGCGATGATGGAGCCGCCGTTTACCTCAATGGAACCCGCGTCTGGACGAGCAATCTGCCTCAATACATTGGTCCCGAAACCGTCGCACTCAGCGACGTTGATGGCGACTTTGAAACCCAATGGCACACCCTGGACATCACTCCCGAGCTGCTCGTGCAAGGCACCAACACCGTTGCTGTCGAACTTCGTCAAAGCGTCAAGCCCACCACTCTGGCCGAAACCGACTTCGCATTCGACTTCACCATGACCGCCGTGCCCACTGCCGCTGCGAATCCGCCTACCTTTGGCAACATCATCCCACCGGGAGCAGAGTGGGCCTACTGGGACCAACATGCTAACAGCGGCAATGCAGCCTGGAGAAACGCAGCGGCTGATGACTCAAGTTGGGCACGTGGCATGGCCCCGCTCGGCTACGGGCATGGCACGGAGAGCACCGTCGTCAATCGCTACAACGGTGCCTTCACCAACAAGTCCGTGCTCTTCCGCAAATACTTCGACATCGCCGACCCGGATGCTTACACCACCCTGCATCTCTTCATGCAGCGGGATGACGGAGCAGTCGTCTATCTCAACGGCACCCGCATCATCATCGATAACGTCAGCAATACCGTCACCTCCAGCGATCCCAATCCCCAGCCCGAGGATTACGCCGCCTCCCCTATCGCCGCTAATGGCCACACCATCTGGCGGCACTACTCGGTGGACCCCAGACTGCTCATCAGCGGGCAAAACTTCATCGCCATCTCCGTGCACCAGTCACCCATCACCGAGAGTGCCCTCTACTTTGACCTACAGCTCAGTGGCGAGCTGAGCCCCATGCCCAATCTCAAAGCCGATGTGATCAGCGGAAACATGCGGTTGCGCTGGTCTGCCGCCTACACCGGCTGGCAACTTCAAAAAAGCACCGACCTCAAAAACTGGCTCCCCGCCGCCATCCAGCCTGCCGCCGAAGGCTCTAACCTCAAGTACTCCGAACCCCTCAGCGGAGATCGCTGCTTTTACCGCCTCGTCGCGCCCTGAAAGCGGTCGGTAAATCCCGGTGAACTACACGCTGTAAGCATCCACGGCCTTCACTACCGAACTTCCCGGCAAAGTGCGGTCAAACCGCCGGGGAGCTTGGCAAAGATCGTCATGCGTATTGTCGCAGTTTTCTCGCGCCAAACCTTCCCTGCCCAAGGTGCCGCATCCGACGAAAGTCGGATAAAAACGCCCTTTTCGGAGCCCTCATATCCGACGGAGGTCCGATACCCGGTCTGCTGGAGTCATGGGAAGGATGCCGCACGCACAAAGCGGAATCCACAATGAAATACCTCATGAAACATCCCATCACACTTCAGCACCTCAGCGTGCTCCTATTCATGTCCATCAATTCACTCCTGCACGGCGCAGGCTATGAATGGTCCAACTTCGTCGGCAAACCCGGCGGCGAAGGCAATGCGGATGGCACTGGGCCAGAGGCACGGTTCGAAGCTCCCACTGGCGTGGCTGTGGATGCCACCGGCAATGTCTTTGTGACGGACTATAACAATCACACCATCCGCAAGATCACTCCAGCGGGCGTGGTCACGACCTTTGCTGGCAAGGCTGGAGTGTATGGCCATGCGGACGGCACGGGCAGCCAGGCACTGTTCTCGAACCCTTCAGGCATCGTCATCATCAATGGGACGATCTATGTGACGGACAGCAGCAATAGTGTGATCCGCAAGATCACCTCTGCTGGAGTGGTGACGACTCTCGCGGGTAAGGCGAATACCAACGGAACTGCCGATGGCACGGGGGAGGCTGCGCGGTTTTTTCGTCCGTCTGGTATCGCCAAGGCGGCGGACGGCTCTCTGCTGGTGATTGACACTTACAACCAGACGCTGAGGAAAGTGACGACCACTGGCGTGGTGACTACTCTGGCTGGCCAGGCAGGCTCGATAGGCAGCACGGATGGCAGTCTCACACAGGCAAGATTTAGGTACCCAAGCGGAATCGCCGTGGGGGCGGACGGTACGATCTTCATCTCGGACGCGAGCAATCACACGATCCGTAAAATCAGCCCGGCAGGCGTGGTGAGCACGCTGGCTGGCAGCGCAGGTGACTCTGGTGCGGTCAATGGCACGGGTAGTGCGGCTCGGTTTAGTTACCCCAATGGCCTGTTGGCGCGTCCGAATGGTGACCTGTATGTGGTCGATAATGACAACTCCGCCATACGCCGCGTGACTCCCTCGGGCGAGGTCACTACAATCATCGGTACCTTGCAGCAATATGGTACGGCGGATGGCATCGGCACGGCAGCACGACTGGCATGGCCTGAGGGTATCGCAGTGGACAGTGCGGGCAGGCTTTACATCGCAGACACCAATTACGGAACAATCCGCCGAGTGGGAACAGATCTGGCCGTCACCACTTTTGCCGGACAGGCTCCTTTCCAGGGAGATGCTGATGGCACAGGTAATGCAGCCCGGTTTAACAGGCCCCAGGGTATCTCTGTGGCGGCAAGCGGTGAGGTCTTCATCGCCGACTCATACAACTACAAAGTGCGCAAGGCGACAGCAGGAGGAGCGGTGACGACTTATGCAGGCACCGGTGTCAAGGGCAGCATGGACGGTCCGGGTGCTACCGCCACTTTTGGCTTTGTATTCGACACGGCTGTGGATGCCGCAGGCAATGTTTACGTCACGGATTACGGATACACAGTCCGCAAGATCGACACCATGGGCCAAGTGACCACAGTGGCAGGTTCGGCGGGAGTCTCAGGTACGGCGGACGGCACCGGGGCTGCGGCACGTTTTTACAGCCCTAACGGCATCGCAGTGGCAGCGGATGGCACGTTGTATGTGGCTGATGAGTGGGTAGGCTCGATCCGCAAGATCACTCCAGCGGGTGAGGTGACGACTCTGGCCGGTCAGGCGAATGCGAGAGGTTATGTGGACGCGACAGGAGCGGCGGCACGCTTTAACCAGCCGACAGATGTGGCCGTGGATGCGGGCGGGTATGTCTATGTGGCGGACTCCTATAACAACCGCATCCGCAAAATCTCCCCGGCAGGTGAAGTGACCACCGTGGCTGGCAGCGGTGCCTTTGGATACGCCGACGGCATCGGAACGGCAGCCCGTTTCCGCGCGCCGACGGGTGTATCTATCGATGCGTATGGAAACCTCATTGTGTGTGACAGTTTGAATCAAACCATCCGCCGGATCACCCCGACGGGAGTGGTCACCACCATTGGCGGCAGCCCGCTGGCGGCGGATGGCAAAGATGGCGCGGACCTAGCCGCACGCTTCTCCAAGCCCATGAGAGCAGCCATTGACAGTGCAGGTGTGATCTATGTCATGGACTACAATAACAATCGCGTCATGAAAGGCGTGCCGCACCCGGAGATTGCTGTGGAGGAGCCCGCTGGCACGGAGTTGAAGGATGGTGCCGCCGTGATCGACTATGGCACCGTGAGCATCCATGACGATGTCGTGCGCACTTTCACCATCACCAACCGCGGCGGGCTGCCACTCACGGGTCTGGCCGTTAACCTCACCGGCACTCATGCGGCAGACTTTCTGGCCGATGGTGTGAAGTCCACGCTGAATCCAGGCCAGAGCACGACCTTCACCGTGACCTACCAGGGCAACACCACAGGTGTGCGCACCGCAGCGCTGCAAATCACCAGCAATGATACCGACGAGGCCACTTATGACATCAGCCTGAAAGTCACCGCAGAGGACATGCCCTTTGTCACGGCCGCCCCAGCATCTCAGGTGGCCCGTGAGGGAGATGCCGTCACTTTCACCGCCCAAGGCACACACCCGACCGCCACGGTGAACTACCAGTGGCTGAAAAACGGAACCAAAATCACTGGAGCCACCTCCAGCACCTATCAAAAGAACGGCATCAAGCTCGCCGATGGCGGCACCTACACGGTGGAGATGAAGAGCAACGGCTTCACCGTGCGCCGCAGCGCCACTCTGGTGGTGGCGAAGTATGTGGAGCAGATCCACATCGTGAAGGTGGGCTCTACATTGAAGCTGAGTGCAATCACCAGCGGCCCAGCCACCTATGCCTGGAGCAGAGACAATGGCATCACGCTTCACACCTCGCAGACATTCAACGTGGCATTACCGAATATCGGACTCTCTGGCATCTATCGCTGCTATGTCAGTGGCCCAGGGGGAGGTTCCGTGCTGGCAGCTGTGTTTGATGTGCGAGTTCTCACCAGCAAACCAAGTGTGGCTCAGTATCAATACATGCCTGATGGATCTGTCGGCAGGCCTTACAGTCACCAGATCGCTCTTGCCAGCAGTGCCACCTTTTTGGCGCCCGCCAGCTATTCTGCCAGTGGTCTGCCGCCAGGCGTCACACTGAACACCAAGACGGGTCTGATCTCCGGTACACCTACCGTGGCCAAGACTTACGAGATCACCGTCACGGCCACCAATCTGCAAGGCAGCCACAGCAGCCTCAAGGACAGCATCACCATCACTCCGCTGTCCACGAGCCTCATAGGCACCTACACCGGCATCGTTTCCAGGAATGATTCTTTGAGCAATCTCGGCGGTCGGGTGGATCTCACCATCACCAGCACGGCGGCCATCAGCGGCAGCGTGGTCAATGGCACCTCAAAGCACGCGTTTAAAGGTCAGCTTGTCATGGGTGGGGTCAACCCCACCGCCGTCATCTCGGTGCCTCGCGGTTCCTTGCCAGCGCTGACTCTGACGCTGGTCATGGACCTAGGCACCCAGACCTTCATCACCGGTTCCAAGCTGAGCCTGGGCGCGGCCGATGCCGCCGTCTCCGGCTGGCGACTGAAATGGAAGGCTACTGGCAATCCTGCTACCACCACGCCGAAGCTCTTTACCTTCGGCCTGCGCCCTCCGACCGGCATGAGTGGTATCCCCGCAGGTGATGGCTTCGGCTCCTTCACCCTGCCAGCCAGCGGCATGGTGAATATCACCGGCAAGACGCCAGACGGCACCAGTTTCACCCACGCCACCTTCGTCGGTGGGCAGGGCCAGATCGGCATCTTCAAGATCTTGCACACGCCCGTCGGCAGCCTGCTTGGCACCTTGGACATGGACTCCGTCAACAACGGCAATCTAGAAGATGTGCTGGGTGGCAGTGTCTCCTGGCTGCGTCCGGCGAATTCGAAATCCCGTTACTCGCCGAATGGCTTTGGCCCCATCACTCTCACAGCCTTCGGTGGATTGCACAGGTTGCCAGACTTTGCTCCCCATCATGTGCTGAACATGCTGCTGGATGACAAAGCCATGCTCACCTTTGCCGAAGGCGGTCTGGCTACTGCCAGCATCAATCCTGATGTGCCTGCCTTTGACCTGCTGCTCGGGAACAAGCCCTCCCTACCTGCCCCGCTCAGCTCCGGCAATCCTGGCAGCGTGAAGATCACCTCACTCAATGCCAAGGCCGGCACCTTCACCGGCACCTTCATCCTCGAAGACACCGAGCTGCGCACCGGCCCAGCCTTTGCAGGCAAGAAGCTGAAACGC
>JAGKWZ010000330.1 GCA_021151605.1 Verrucomicrobiaceae bacterium | reverse complement strand
GGGGTGGGTTCAGGATGAGGTTTGAAGGGGGATGCGGCCTTTGGGGGTGATTTGATCACCATGGATAGGCTTTTGTGCCAAATGGACGCTTGTTCAGGCTTCCTGGACACTCGTTCGAGCTTCTTGGGGCTCTGTTCGAGTTTCTTGGCCATTTGTTCGCATTAATGATAGGCTCGTTCAGGCTTCTTGGACGCGTGTTCCGGCTGCTGCGAGGGGCGTTCCGGTTTCTTGGATGGCTGTTCCCTCGGCTGTGATCAAGGTTCACGCCCCGGCGAGGGTCATTCGCGGCGATTTGCCGACGATTCGATGAGCGGCGACCTGTGCTCAGAGGGCGTCGGGCGACGGCGACGCGAGGTTGGCTGCTGTTCCGATGGCTGCGTGACCTACTGCTGGAGGCTGAACATGCCGTGAGACGATGAGCTTCCCAATCATCACGGCTGGCAATCGCACGGAGTGTGATGACGGGTGGCAAAGGGGACTGGCGTCTGGAGTCACGCATACCTTCGGGGCGTTTTTACCCGGTTTGCCTGCGGATTGTCACCCTTTTTTAGCGATCCTTCGACAATTCGCTGAACTCGAGGCTGGGAAGGAAGAACGGGGTCTCCAAAGCCCTAAAGCTCCTCGATCCTCCTAGCGATGAAGTCGCGCTCAGCGGGGAGGGAGGCGAGGTTTCCGGCTTGGCGGAAGTGGGTGAGGGCGGCGGGCTGGTTGCCGAGTTCGGCGGCGAAGGTGCCGCGGATGACGTGGAAGAGGTGGTAGGACTCGAGCTTGCTGCGGTCGGTGATGGCATCGAGCGCGTCCATGCCGGCCTGCGGGCCATGCACGCGGGCGACGGCGACGGCTCGATTCATGGCGGCGATGGGCGATGACTTGAGCGTGAGGAGTTGATCGTAGAGCGCGAGGATGCGCGGCCAGTTCGTGCTGGCGTCATCGGGCGCGGTGCTGTGGCAAGCGGCGATGCCGGCTTCGAGGTGATACTCGCTGATGGCGCTGCCTTGCGCGGCGTGACCGAGGCACAGGATGCCGCGCTGGACCATCGATTGATCCCAGGCAGAACGATTTTGCTCGTGGAGGCGCAGGAGATTGCCCGCGTCATCGGTGCGGGCGCGGAGTCGCGCGGCATTGAAGAGCATGAGGGCGAGCAGGGCGAAGACGCGCGGCTCCTGTGTGGCGGGATGCTCCGTGAGAAGTGTGGTGAGGCGGATGGCTTCGTGGCAGAGGTCTTCGCGCACCAGTCGGTCACCAGTGCTGGCTTTATAGCCTTCATTGAAGAGCAAATAGAGCGTGCCGAGGACGGCGTCGAGCCGCGCAGGAAGGTCGGTGGGTTCGGGAACAGCGAAAGGCAAGGCGAGCTCGCGAATAAGCTGGCGGGCGCGCACGAGTCGCTTGGCGATGGCGGCCTCGGTGGTGAGAAAGGCGGCGGCGATCTCCGCCGGGCCGAGTCCGCAGAGGGTGCGCAGCGCGATCGCGGTCTGGGCCTCGATGGAGAGCTGCGGATGAAAGCAGACGAACATCATGCGCAGCGTGTCGTCGGCGAAGGTGTCGTGCATTTCGTTCACAGGGGTGGAGAGCCAGCGCTCATGCTCGGCGGCGATGCTTTCTTCTTTGGTGTTCCAGCGCTGCTCACGACGCAGATGATCGAGCGCGAGGTTCTTGGCGGTTTGCGTGAGCCAGGCAGCGGGGTTGTCCGGCACGCCGCGATAAGGCCACGTCTGCAAAGCGCGGACGAGTGCTTCCTGCACGACGTCTTCAGCGAGCTGCAACTGATGCGTGCCGAGATGCGCAGTGAGCGTGGCGACGAGACGCGCACCTTCTTGACGGAAGAAATGCTCGGCGATCTGGGTGATGCGCGGGCTGTCGGCTGGAGGAGTGTCACTCATATCGTCTCGCAGAACGAGCCCTTGGGTCTTGTCACTCCTCGATCTCGGCTTCGACGAGCTTCGCTAGAAGAATCAACGATTCCTGCCAGCCCATGTAGCAGGCCTCGGGTGGAATGACGCCAGGCACGCCTTCCTGGGTGATGTTCAGTTCCGTGCCACAGAAGACCTCTTTGAGAAGGACGGTCACCGTCATCACGCCGGGGAGATTTGGATCATCGAAGACATCGGTGTAACGCAGTTTTTCGTTCGGGATGAGTTCGAGATACTCACCACCAAAGGACATACAGCTCTGGGTGGTGAAGTTGGTGAAGGACATCCTGAAGCTGCCTCCGACTTTGGCTTCCATGTGGTGGATGGTGGCGGTGAAGCCGTTTGGCGGCAGCCACTTGCTCATGGCAGTGGGGTCGATGAAGGCGCGATAGACGCGCTCAGGCGGCGCGCGCAGGACGCGATGGAGTTGAATGGTGTTCGTGGTCATGAAGTGAAGTTCCTGACTAGGGCTGCTCGCAGATTGCTTTGAGGAGTAGCAACGCCTGCGGCCACATTTCGCTGAACATGGCTTCGTATTCAGCCGTGGTGTCCATCTCGACCACTAACTCGGTCCCCTCGGCGAGATCGCGGACGGTGTAGTTTTCGAACATGGGATCTGGGAAGGTTTTCTCGACGCCATTCTGCGTGCAGGAGAGGTGCCGAATGGAGAGGAATTCATGCAGTCGGTTCTCGGCGATCTGGGCGAGCATGCCTTCACCGGATGGCCCCAGAAAGCGCATCGTAGAGCCCTGCTCCCAAGTGCCCTCGTAGTAGCAGCCTTCACAGAAAGCCACCGTCCACTGCTGATAGGTCTCTGGAGCCAGCATGATGTCCCAGACTCGTTGACGTGATGCCTGGAGGACGATGGTGAAATGGAGACGCTTTATGGTGGTGGCTGGGCTAGGAGTTGGAATGCTGTTTCACCTCCGCCATCGGGCGGCAGAGGTCTGCAATGGGCCGGACTTCGATCTGGGCTCCGTGATCAAGAATGGGACAGGCACGAGCAATGTGCAGAGCTTCCTCCATCGTTTCCACCGCGAGCAGGAAGTAGCCAGCGATGGCTTCTTTGGATTCGGTGAATACGCCATCGGTCACTGCTGCACCTTTGGTTCCCGAGACGAGTTTACCTTCCTCCATGAGCGGCTGCGCACCACGAAGGATGCCGCGCGTGTTGAGCCCCTCGACCCAGGCGTAGAAGTCAGTCATCACGCGCTGGAGTTCGCTCGGCGACATACCGTGATTCCAATGCGTGCCGCGAATGAAGAGCAGATGCTCGTTGGTGGGTTGTTGGGGATTCATCGCGGTCATTGCATGGAGTGCAGGCCAATCAGGTTGCCCTCGGTGTCATAGACCAGGGAGATGAATCCATAGTCACCGATGGAGAACTTGTCCTGCTGAATGCGGCCACCGTTCGCCACGGCGCGAGTTGTTTCCACCGCGCAATCGGCACAGGAGAAGTAGATGATGGTGCCACCACCGCCGGAGTCTTTGCCTTCCATCTTGGCGAGAGCACCGGAGCATCCGGGCAGATCCATTCCCATCGGGAAAGCCCACATTTCGATGGGCACACCCACTGGACTACCCAGCGGCTGAAGCGTCACTTGAAAGGTGTTTTGGTAGAAGTTTTTGGCTCGCTCCATGTCCTGCACATAGAGTTCGAACCAACCGACAGGATTGCGATTGGGGTTCATGATGTGTGGAGTGCGTTATTCGTTCGGGGTTTCAGTCATTACTTTAAAGGCAGAGGCACAGACCGCATCAGTGGGCCGGATTTCGAAGAAGAGACCATGCTTCATGCAGGGATTCTCCGCCGCGATCCCGGCTGCTTCATGGAGGTTGTCTGCCAAAATGAACCAGTAGCCTCCGATGGCTTCCTTGGCCTCACCAAAGGGTCCGTCGGTGATGATGCCTTGTTTGGAAACCGTCGCGCCTTCAATGCTAAGGCGGCTGCCCATCTTCATCTTTCCTTCTTCGATGGAGCGATGAAGCCACGCATAGAAATCATCAATGGATTGCTGGATGTCTTCCTTCGAAGACTCACGATCCCATTGACCGCGTGAGATGACGAGGAATTCGTGCGTGGTACCAGTGCTCATGGTTTGGGAGCGGCGGTGACGATCTTGGCGAGATCAGCAAGACCTTTTTCAAACTCAGGTCCGCACATGGATTCGCAGTCCATGAAGAGGCTGAAGAGCTTTCCCATGAAGTTGTTTTCGCCATACATGGCCCAGGTGACGACAGTCTTGTCGCCTTCAGGTTTGAAGGTGAAATCCACAGTGCTGACGCCTTCCATGGGCTTTTTCCAATCCATGCGCTGACGCACGAGTTCGCCGGGTTTGCTCTCCGTGATGGTAGCCATGCCTTCGCCGACCATGTCGCCCTTCCAGCTTGCGACTGCACCCACGCCTGAATCAGCGCCGCTGTAGATCGTCTTCGAGCTCGGGTCCATCTTGTCCCAGGGATTCCAGGTCGCGAACTTCTTGTGGTCGTTCACCTGCTCAAACAAAGCCTGAGGTGTGGCGGCGATGGTAGCACTGCGCTCCACGCGGAAGGAGGCAGGCTGCATGGCAGCCGCGATGAGGACGATGGCGATGAGAGCCGCGAGGCCGAGGAGTGCTTTTTGAATCATGGTATAGATGTGTTGAGGGTGTCAGCCTGCATTCAATGCAGCATGGCTACCAGCGAACTACTTGCGCGTAAAGATGACGGGCGGGCCGCAGGGGCAGCTTTTTCCATTGTCCCAGGACACGCCTTCGAGCTTGAAGTGGTCCGCGTCGATGAAGCTGTAGGTGGCACCGTGCATGTGCTTGTCCTTCGCGACGTTGAGTCCTGGCGTTGGCGCGAGATCAAAGGTCAACGAGTCCGCCGTGCTCTTCACGAGTTTCATTCTCGGCTGGTTCCGCAGCATGCAGTAGTGCGTCATGGTGAGTTTACCGTTCACGTCGTGATAGGTGCTCAGCATCTCCATTGGCGTGCCTTCGGCGAAGCGCTCCTCAACCACTGAGTCTCCGGCGATGAGGCGAAACTCGGTGTTCATTTTTCCCATCATCGGCGACTCCGCCGACCACTTGCCCACGAGCGACTTCATGCGTTCAAAGGCGGCAGAGCCTTTGTAGGGTGGCATGTCAGCGCAGGCTGTGTCTTTGGTTTTGCCAGTCTGGCATGAAGTGAGCGCCATGAAGGCGGCGATGGATAGGAGGGCTTGTTTGATCATTGTGGTGTGTGGGTTGAGTTGAGAATTAAGCGGAGGGCATGGCGCTCATGTGAACGAGTTCCCAGCAGTGGCCATCAGGATCAGCAAAGCTGTGCTGATACATGAAGCCATAGTCCTTCGGCTCCGCATAAATGGAACCGCCAGCGGCGGCAGCTTTGGCGACGAGGTCTTCTACCTCGGCCCGGCTGTCACAGCTCAGGCAATTGATCACTTCGATGGACTTCGAAGTGTCGCAGATGGACTTCGAGGTGAACTGCAGAAACTTCTCATGCGTGAGCACCATGACGTGAATGTGCTCGCTGATGACAATGCACGCGGCCGTGTCGTCCGTGAATTGCGGATTGTGCGAGAAGCCGAGCGCCTTGAAGAAAGCCAGGGAACGCGGCAGGTCAGCGACAGGCAGATTGATGAAGACTTGGGTGCACATGAGGAAGGTTGCTCAGAGAGACGACGAACAAGCCTCCTCGTCGAGGACAGGCAGAACAGGATTTGTGAAAAAAGTTCACGCGCCGACAGGATGCCATGTCGTCTTGAACTCAATCAACGCACGGATCTCCTCCGCACCCTGCCTTTTGTCAGCGAACCAGTCGATGCGTTCCTCGGACTTCAGCAAATGGACGCGCTTCACGCTTTCCGCAGCGCCGAGACGGAGCGCCTTTCGGTCTTCGGCGTTCACTGCACCGCTCAGCGCACGCAGATGCTCATGCGTAGCAAAGGTGGGCAGCATCTCGCTGCTCGTATTTGTCCGTCCAGCCCGCGTAATGGACGATGCGTTCGATGCTCGCGGTGACCTCTCGTGATGCATCGGCTTTCGAGCTACCTCCCAAAGAGATCGCCTCGGCCATTTCGGCAGCGCGCGCCTCGATCATCTCTGCCATTCTATAAAGGATCTGCCCGCGATTGAAAGCCGTGCGCTTTGCCCAGCCAGGCCCGACCTTCGCCGCAGCCTCCACGGCATTGCGCAGGTCTTTGCGCGTGCATTGGGGGATGTTTGCAAAGAACACGCCCTTGCTGTCATGAAGCTCTGCCACGCGTCCGCTTTCGCTGCGGATGAAGGCACCGCCGACGTAGCATTTGGGGGTTTTGGTGATGTGAAGGCGCTGAGACATGATGAGCGTTTGTAAGCCGTGTAGTGCGAGAAAGCGTGTAAAATGAATCAAGTGCAAGCGCTGTACACGCGCATGGTGCCAGAGGAGGAGCGATAGCGAAAAATGATCTGTATATCCTCTGTATCCAACCAGGGTCCCCAAAGGGACACGCCCATGATTGGATTCGGAGGAACAACCAAGATCAACTCATCTTCTTTTAAGTCTTCGATGCCCTGCATCACTTCTTCTGAGAAAACCTCCAGCGCCATATCTTCCACTTCATGCACCCTCAAAGAAATATAGGGCAGAAGAGGCGGATAACCCTCATATGGAAAGGGCCACTCAACTCCGGGTGGTTCTGGTGGTGCTACCGATGTAATTTGAATGGCCTTTGTCGCCGTCCTTCGATAACTGAGTTCGCATCCATCAACCCTCATGGGATAAAAGAAGGGGATCGAGAACCCGAACTGATATCCCTGCACTCCTACGTCACGATTGGATATAGTGGCAATGTGATGGATGTGATATGGCCCATCCTGGCAGGGCTCGATAACATCATCACTGGGCCCTCCAAAATAGCTGCTTTCGGACCGTTGACTCTGGACAAACGATATCCTTTTCCCACGATGATAAGCGAAGGGATATGCGAGATGAATATCGGTGTTCATATTCAGCGACTTTTTTGTCATTCAGCGCAGCACTCAAGCAACCTTGAGGTAATCCAGCAACCCTTGCTTCCCGCCTTCGCGCCCGAAGCCAGACTCTTTGAAGCCGCCGAATGGGCTGGTGGGATCAAACTTGTTGTAGGTGTTGGCCCAGACAACGCCGGCTTTGAGCAGCGTGCTCATTTTGAGGATGCGGCTGCCTTTGTCTGTCCAGACGCCGGCGCTGAGGCCGTAGGGGGTGTTGTTGGCTTTTTCGACGGCTTCTTCAGGCGTGCGGAAGGTGAGGATGCTGAGCACTGGGCCGAAGATTTCTTCCCGCGCGATGCGGTGACTCATGCTGACGCCGGAGAAGATCGTCGGTTTGAAGAAGAAGCCCTTTGTCGGCAGTCGGCACGCGCTTTGGTGCATTTCCGCGCCTTCCTTCACGCCGCTCTGCACGAGTTCGGTGATTTTGGTGAGCTGCTCGCGACTGTTGATGGCACCGAGGTCGGTGTTCTTGTCCATCGGGTCACCCACGCGCAGCACGGCGATGCGGCGCTTGAGCTTGGCGAGCACTTCTTCGGCGATGCTCTCCTGCACGAGCAGTCGCGAGCCTGCGCAGCAGACGTGGCCTTGATTGAAAAAGATGCCATTCACGATGCCCTCCACGGCCTGATCCAGCGGCGCATCGCCGAAGACGATGTTCGCGGCCTTGCCGCCGAGTTCCATCGTCATCTTCTTCTCCGTGCCTGCAAGCGAGCGCATGATCATCTTCCCGACCTCCGTGCTGCCGGTGAAAGCCACTTTTGAGGTGAGCGGATGATTGATCACTGCAGAGCCCGTCTCCCCTGCCCCGCTGACGATGTTCACCACGCCATTTGGCAGTCCGGCTTCCTGACAGATCTCGCCAAATTTCAATGCGGTGATGCTAGTGGTCTCCGCAGGCTTCAGCACGACACAATTCCCCGCCGCGAGCGCTGGGGCGATCTTCCACGCGAGCATGAGCAGCGGGAAATTCCACGGGATGACCTGCCCGACGACGCCACGTGGCACGAGCTGGCGTCCTGGGGAAAGGAACTCCAGTTTGTCCGCCCAGCCTGCATGATAAAAGAAATGCGCTGCGGCCATCGGGATGTCGAAGTCACGGGATTCCTTGATCGGCTTCCCACCATCCATCGTCTCCGCGATGGCGAATTCCCGCGCGTGATCCTGCAACAAGCGCGCGATGCGATAGAGATACTTGCCGCGCTCCTTGCCCGGCATCTTGCCCCAGACGCCGGTGAATGCCTTCAGCGCCGCCTGACAGGCAGCATCCACATCCGATGCATCGGCGAGCGCGATGTCGGCGATCTTGGTTTCATTCGCGGGATTGATCGTGCTGAAATACTTCCCGCTACGGGGCGAAACAAAGGAGCCGTTGATGAAGAGGTCGTAGCGCTTTTTCAGCTTCGGGTCCGCCGTCTCAGGTGCGGGATCAAACTCCCAAAGATCGCCAAACACGAGTTCGCGGATGGGGTTTCGACGGGCAGAGGCTTTTTTGACAGCGGCGGGCATGGCGACCGGAGTGTGGGAGAAAGCCCGCCGTTTGCCAAGCACTGTGTGCCTGTTTCGGGTCGAATGGGTATTCATTACCCAACCGGAGATCAAGGCCGCGTGATGTCCACGCGGTAAAATTTCCGCGCTCCCGTGGCGCTGGTGTCGGTGACAGTGCGGACGGTGGCGGAGTCGCTGGT
>JAGKWZ010000046.1 GCA_021151605.1 Verrucomicrobiaceae bacterium | reverse complement strand
GCCGTGCACCCCGCGCCCGAGGTGCTCACGCTGGATGAAAAGATGCAGCAGATGGCCAAAAAAGAAGGGGAGAAGCTCGCCCAGACCGATTGGCAAAAGAAGAAGCTCGAAGGGCTCGACGCCGAAGAGCAGGCAGCGCTGGAGAAACTGAAGGCAAGCCTCAAGCAAACCGCCGAAGAACTCGAAAAAGCCGGTGGCAAAGATGCCCGCGATGTCATGTCCGACCTTGAACGCCGCGCCCGTGAGGCCGAAAAGCTCGCCGACCGTCTCGCCGCCGACAAAGACACCTGGGCCTCCGATAAGCTCATCCAATCCCTCCGTGAGCACGCCGACACCGCCGACCTCGGCGATGCCGTGGCCGCGAAGAACGCCAGCCAGACTGCCAAGTCTGCCGATGCCCTCGCCCAGCAGCTCCAGTCCCCGCAGCTCACCAACGACGCCCGCGAGCGCTTGACCGAGACATTGAAGGACAGCGAAAAGAGCGCCGAGAAGGAGGACAAAGCCCGCACCGTCGGCCAACATGTCCTCAGCGCCGCTGAGCAGATGCAAAAGACCCAGCCCGCCGCCGCCGGGGCCGAATTTCAAAAGCTCGCCGAGAAGATGCGTGATCAGGCCCGCCGCGAGCAGGCGCAGAAGGAACTCGAAAAACTCGCCCAGCAGCTCCGCGATGCCGGCAGCAACATCACTGGCCAAAACGAAGCCGGCGGGATGAAGGAAATGGCCGCCGCTGGACAGCAGAGCCAGCAGGCCCAGCAGCAGCAAAAGCAAGGTCAGACCCCGAACGTCGGCCAGTCCCAGCCTCAGCAGCCGGGCCAGCAAGGACAACCACAGATGCAGCCGCCCGGCCTCGGCCAGATGAGCCAGAGCCAACAGCAGATGATGCAGCAAAGCCCCGTCCCCGGCACTGGTCAGCAGCAGAAGATGATGCTGTCCCAGCAGCCACCTGGACAGCAGGGGCAGCAGCCGAAAGACGGCCAGCCAATGCTCTTCGCCCCCATCCCTGGCCAAAAGCCCGGCGAGAAGCCCGATGCCTTCATGCTCGGCCCACCCGGACAAAACCCCGGCGAGGGTCCGCCCATGGCCTTCGCCATGCCTGGCGGCAAAGATCCCGGCGTAGGCAAAGCTGACCTCAATGCCGAAGCAACCACCGCGCAGAAAGCCGGGAACCAAAACGTCGTCTCCGCCCAGCAGAACAACGACGGTGCCTCCAGCGTCCGCAGCATCGAAGGCGGTGCCCGCAAAGAAGACGCCAGCCGCACGGCCAGCCAGATCGCCACTGAAACACTCGCCGCCGAAGAGGAAGCCCTCGATGAGGCCGCGCTCCCACCATCACGGCGAGAGCAGGTCCGCCGCTACTTCACCGAGCTGCGGAAGCGCTTCGAAAAGCCCTGAATCAACGAAAGCCCAATCCCAAGCACGTCATCACCGATCTGCGGGATGACCTAAGAACTACATAAGTCGGCATCGCCAAAGGCCGTGCTGTTCGACCTGCAAGGTGGGCCGGGGCCATGGCGGAAGGTCACCTTCCTGAACGTGTATCGTGATACCCCTTGACGGGCGGCGTGGCCCTTCTACCGCAGCGGCCCGCCATTTCCATGTCTGCCAAACTTCGCCTCGATACCGCCTCCGCCACTCGTCTCATGCTCGCCAAGATCGGCCATGCGCAGCGTGGGGAGCCTCTACAAACCTCAAGGGCGGTGCATCACATCCCGGAGGAGGATCAGGAGAAGCTCACAGCCATCTTTTTGAAGCCATTCAAGAACCTGATCGCGCATCGGTTCACCCATCATGCCTCGCTGGAGCAGCATGAGATGAACACCTGCGCCAAGGCCATTTTTGCCGATCCCTCGGGGCTGCTTCAGCGCGGATCGGAGATCGCCCAGCGGCTCTACGCGAAGTCGAACCATCCGAACATCAAATCGGGCGACCTCTGCATCGTCCACATCAAGGAGATCCACATCGACGGCGAGCTGGCGCAGGGCATCTGCATTCTGAAGTCAGAAAGCGTCACGCCCTTCCTCACCATCACCGCGCGCGATGGTGACTTGGAGATCACCACCATCGAAGGCATTCACCCGGAGAAGATCGACAAAGGCTGCCTCATCGTCGATCACTGGGCGAACAAGGGCTACTACGTGCTCACCTTTGACCGCGCGGGCTCGGATGCGCGCTTCTGGTCGCGCGACTTCCTCGGTGTCGAGGCCGTGCCGGACTCGGCCTTCCTGACGAATGCCTATGCCAAGATGGCGGTGTCATTCCTCGAAGAAAATCGCCCTTCGGATGAAGAGTCTCCGCCTTGGGAAACTGCAAAGGCAGCGCGTGACGCGCTCGATTTCTTCGAAGATCGCGAACACTTCGACCTTCAGGACTTCGAGCAAGCCGTGCTGAAGACGCCGGAAGCCGTGGAGAAGTTTAACGAACATCGCGCTCGTGCCGAAGTGGATCAGGGCCAGCCGCTGGAGACCAGCTTCGAGATCTCGAAAAAGGATGTCACCAAGGCCAAGAAACGCATCAGCGCCGTGCTAAAACTGGACACCGGGGTGGAGATCCACGTCAAACCTGGAACCGGCGAAACCGACCCGATGCTGGAACGAGGCTACGATGACAAGAAGGGCATGAAATACATCAAGGTCTTCTACCACCGCGACCTCACCGCCTCAGAAGCCGAGGGCTGATGCCCGGCCTCAGAGCTTCACATTCATCGCATCGGCGAGGCTGGTAGTTCTCGCCGATGGCTTCGGCGTGACGACCGCAGGCGAAGGCGGCAAAGACTCCGCCCAATGGATGACCTGCTCAACGGTCAAGCCACGTTGATGCTCCACGCGCAGCCAGGCACCATCATCGTCTCTCAGCAGTGTGATGCAGGCATGATCCTGATGACACTGCACGGCTGTGTTCGTTGTGCCCGAGGCCGCATCCAGAGCAGAAACTGCCGCCTGGGTCAGCACAGCGATGGTCGTGAGATCCCCGGAGAACTCTCCATGGACCAGCGATGCCCGGCCATCAGGTTGAATCAAAATCGCGTTCATGATCAGTGAGCTTCCAGCCAGTTCATGCCTGTGCCTGCCTCTACCTCGACGGGCACGTCTCCAAGAGTCAGAGCGTTGCGCATTTCATGCAAAATGAGCGCACGCGCCTGCGCCACTTCGGCTTCAGGCACTTCGAAGAGCAATTCGTCATGCACCTGAAGCAGCATGCGTGTTTTCAAACCTGCACGCTCAAGTTCTCGGGCGATGTTGATCATCGCCAGCTTGATCATGTCCGCTGCCGTGCCCTGGATCGGGGTGTTCATCGCCATGCGCTCGGCTCCGCCACGGATGGTGGCATTGGCACTGCCGATGTCTCGGATGACACGGCGACGACCTGTGATTGTCTCCACGTAGCCAAACTTCTTCGCGTCCTTCACGATCTGCTCCATGTAGCGATGCACGCCGGGGAACTGCTTGAAGTAGTTCTCGATGATCTTCGCTGCCTCACCACGCGGGATGCCGAGCCTTTGAGACAAACCAAAGGCGCTGATGCCGTAGATGATGCCAAAGTTCACCATCTTCGCCGTGCGGCGCATCTCTGGCAGCACGCCATCCAGAGGCACGCCATAAACCTTCGCCGCCGTGGCTTGGTGGATGTCCTGTCCTTGCTGGAAGGCCTCGATCATTGCGGGATCTTCACTCAGCGCCGCCATCACGCGCAGCTCCACCTGGCTGTAGTCGGCGCTCATCAGCACCCAGCCCGGCTCACCAGAGACGAAGGCTTTGCGGATCTCTTTGCCGCTGTCAGAACGGATGGGGATGTTTTGCAGGTTCGGATTGCTCGATGCCATACGTCCCGTCGCGGCCATGAGCTGGTGGAAGGTCGTATGCACGCGGCCATCGACTCGCGAGACCGTCTCCGGCAATGCATCCACATAGGTGTTCTTCAGCTTCGTGACCTCACGATACTCCAAGATGTCCGCGATGATCGGGTGCGTGCCCATCAGCGATTGCAGCACCTGCTCGTTGGTCTGGTATTGGCCGGTGGAGGTCTTCTTCGGCTTCTCGATCAGGCGCAGCTTTTCAAAGAGCACTTCACCGAGCTGCTTCGGGCTGTTCAGATTGAATGGCCCACCTGCCATCTCCTGGATGCGCTTGTGCATCTCGTTGGCTCGTTTTTCGAGCTGGATGCCGAACTCGAAGAGCGCGGAGACATCGATCTTCACGCCGAGATGCTCCATGCGCGTAAGCACGGGAAGCAGTGGGCACTCGATTTCATAAAAGACGCGCTCGGCTCCATGTTGCGGCAGCAGTGGACGAAGCTTCTCGGCGAGCTGCCAGGTCACATCGGCATCTTCAGCGGCATAGTCGGCAATCTTCTGCGGATCAGCTGCAGCCACATCAGCCATGCTTTGTGGGCTGAAGAGA
The DNA here is from genome assembly GCA_021151605.1 of Verrucomicrobiaceae bacterium. GTDB lineage: Bacteria > Verrucomicrobiota > Verrucomicrobiia > Verrucomicrobiales > Verrucomicrobiaceae > Prosthecobacter. The sequence continues at coordinate 23,349 of JAGKWZ010000046.1, read as the reverse complement.
TCTTTCTCCTTCTCCGTGTTGATCAGCGCTGAAATCGGCACCGGGGTGTAGCTCAAGTAGGTCTCCGAGAGGTAATCCATCCCATGACGCTGATCTGGCTCGATTAGCGAGTGGGCCAGCATTGTGTCAAAATACGGCCCTGCGACCTCGATGCCATGCGCGAGCAGCACGCTGAGGTCGAACTTGAGGTTGTGCCCGATCTTCTCGATTCCATCGCGAGTCAGCACTTCACGAAACTCCTCCAGCACCGCCTTCGCTTCGGCTTTGTCTCGTGGGAAGAAGACAAAGTAGCCTTCCCCCGCTTTCCACGAAAAGGCGATGCCCACGATCTCAGTATCGCGCGGATCGAGTCCAGTCGTTTCGAGGTCGAAGCAGTAGCGCTCCAGCTTGCTCAGCTCGGCGATCAGGCTGGCACGCTCCTCAGCCGTGCGCACTAGATGGTAGTGATGCTCGGTGTCCGCGATCGTGCGCAGTTGGGGAGCCGCTGGCGCTGCGCCAAACAGATCGTCATCGCTGGCAGGAGTGGTCTTGTCCTCCTTCGCCAACATGCGGCCACGTCCGGCTTTGAACTCATCGCCAAAGACACGACGACCGAGAGCATTGAACTCGAACTCGGTGAAGAGAGCTTTGAGCTCGGGTGTGTCGTGCCCTTTCTGCTCCAGATCATCCAGCGCGATATCGACGGGCAGGTCAGTGAAGATGGTGGCGAGCTGTTTTGAAAGCAGCGCCTTGTCCGCGTGCTGTTCCACCTTCTCCTTCTGCTTGCCTTTGAGCTGCGAGGCATTGGCGATGAGGTTCTCCACGCTGCCAAACTGCTGAATGAGGCTCGTGGCGGTCTTTTCGCCGAAGCCGGGGATGCCGGGGATGTTGTCCACCGCATCGCCCATGAGTCCGAGGATGTCGATCACCTGCTCAGGCCGCTCGATGCCCCAGCGCTCGCAGATTTCCTTCACGCCGAGGATCTCCACCTCGTTGCCCTGACGGCCCGGTTTGTAGATCTTGATCTGATCGGAAACGAGCTGCCCGAAATCCTTGTCCGGCGTGACCATGAAGGTCTCTTCGTAGCCTTCTTTCTCCGCCCGTTTCGCGAGGATGCCGATGATGTCATCCGCCTCCAGACCATCCTTCGTGATCAGCGGGATGTTCATCGCGGCACACAGTCGATGGATCAGCGGGATGGCCGTGGAGATGTCCTCCGGCATCTCTTCGCGTTGCGCTTTATACTCTGGGAAAATCTCATGACGTGGGGTCGGTGCCGACGTGTCCAGCACCACGGCCAGATGCGTGGGTTTCTGGGTGCCGATGATGTCCAGCAGCGTATTCGCGAAGCCGTAGAGCGCGGAGGTGTTCACCCCATCACTGGTGCGGATGGGATTCTTGATGAAGGCAAAGTGCGCGCGGTAAAGCAGCGCCATGCCATCGAGGAGGAAGAGACGTTTGGACATTCGAGCGCGAGCGTGGCGAGTAGTCGAGCCAGGGTCAAGGCTGGCGGGTATGGCGACGATGAGAAGCGAAAACAAAGGTCTCGACACAAAGCTTGACCCGGCGCGCAGGTCGAGGCCAGTGGTCGCCTCAACTAGCCGCTCCCGCAGTGGCACGCTGGAATAAACGACCTCCATAACGCGTGGCATCATTGAGTTTGGTGCTGCTTCTACGAAAGGCACGGGTGACACTTGGGCGGAGTACGTGCATTGACAGGATTCGTGGTACAGGGGTAACTTTGCACCTCTATCTCTCTCATGCTCCGCTACCTCACGATCCTCCGCTCACAGAATCATCCTTGGCTGTTTCTGATCTCGCGCCTGCTGATGAGGACGGGGCTCTCGAAGCGACTGTTTATCCCGCAAGGGGGATTTCGCCTTAGATTCTATCCTTCGTCGCTATCAGCCTCGCTCTGGATTGATCCTGAGGATCGGAAGGATGATGTGGCGTTTCTGAATGATTACCTGCGGGTGGGTGACACGGTGGTGGATGTGGGGGCAAACATCGGCAGCCTGAGCATTGCCTCTGCACTGTGCGTGGGGGCGAGTGGGCATGTGCTGGCAATCGAGCCACACCCGAGGATCTATGGGTATCTCCTGGGGAATCTAGAGCTGAACTCGGTAGGGAATGTGAAGCCTGTGAATACGGCGCTGGGTGATAAGACCGGCGAGCTGTGGTTCATGGACGAGAGGTCGGATGATCAGAACTCAGTAGCGAAGGAAGGCGTGGGGATCCGGGTGCCGGTGACGACTCTGGACGAGGTAGCGGCGGAGCTGGGGCGGATCTCTCTGCTGAAAATCGATGTAGAGGGCTACGAGGTGGCAGTGCTGGCGGGAGCGGCGGAGGTGCTGAGTCGGACAGAATGCGTGTATTGTGAGTCCTACGAGAGCCACTTTCAGAAGCTGGGCTGGACGACGGGAGACCTGATCGGGAAGTTCGAGGCGGCGGGAATGCAGGTTTTTTCAGGGATCAAGCAGCGGCGTCTGGTTCGTGTGCGTCCGGGCTATGTGTCAGAGGGGTGTGAGGATCTGGTGGCCCTGCATGATCCTAAGTCGATCCAGGGGCGGATGAAGTGTGTCTTTGCGTGAGGGCCATCCAACGAAGTGCTCAGTCCCATGCCCGCACGACGGAGCACTGAGCCAAACGATTCTATTCTTCGCCGCTGCTGGTGGGGTCGCCGCGCCAGGGGCAGATGCCGCGTTTGGAGGGAGCACTGACAAAGTCGAGGAGGCGGGATGCGGGCTCTGCCCATTCACGCTCGCGAGCGATGGCGAGGGCTTGGGAGAGATTTTTCCCAGAGCAAAAGAGGAGCTTGAAGAGGTCCTTCATGGCGGCGCGCTGGGCGGCGGTGAATCCCTGACGGCGGAGGCCGATGATGTTCAGGCCCGTGATGCGGTTCGTCCGCATAGCAGCGCAGAAGTGGGGGATGTCTTTGCCAAAGCTGCCATTCCCCTGGATGACGCAGGAGTCACCAATGCGGAGGAACTGGTGAAAGACGGCCCCGCCGCCGATGAAGGTATTATTCCCGACATGGATGTGGCCAGCGAGCAGGCAGGCATTGGCGAGGATGTTTTTATCCCCGAGCTGCACGTCGTGGGCGAGGTGGGCTCCGGCCATGAGGAAGTTGCCATCGCCGATGCGGGTGGAGCTGCCAGGCTTGCTGCCACGGTGAATGGTGACGTGCTCGCGGATGACATTGCGAGCACCGAGGATGACGCTGCTTTCAATCTCAGGTTTGAAACCAAGGTCCTGGGGCTCGCCGCCGATGATGGCAGCACGACCAATGCGGGTGCCTTCCCCAATTTCTACATGGCCGACGACCTGTGCGTGAGCCTCAATGCGGCAGCCGGCGGCAATTTTGGCCGGGCCATCAATGATGACGTAGGGACCAATCTCGACACTGGGGTCGATCTGGGCCGAAGGATGAATGACGGCAGTGGGGTGGATCATCGCGGCGCAGTCAGGAGATCACCAGACGCGGCGGAGTAAACGGCCGACGGGGCCCTGCGCGGAGGAGGGCTTGGTGTAGCGCGGCTGGTCGTCGTTGCTGCCGGAGGATTCAGAGACAAAGAGCGGGCCGCTATGGTCGGTGATCTTGATGCTGGCGATCTCGATGCGGGCGATGGGGCAGTCATTGCTGTCCACGGGCATGTTGGAGATGCGCTCCAGAACTTCCAGACCGGAGACGACCTGGCCAAAGACGGTGTATTTGCCATCAAGCGAGGCGTAGTGGCCGAGGGCAAAGTAGAACTGATAGCCATTCGAGAGCTTGGAGGGGTTTACCTTGTCGCTCTTGCGGCCCATGGCGACAGCACCTTTGCGATGCGGGCGTTTGATTTCAGCGGGGACGGTTTTGCCCTCACCACCCGTGCCCCAGCGCTCGCGGGCACCTTCATCGGAGGTGAGCGGGTCACCCGTCTGGACGATGAAGCCCTCGACGGCACGGTGGAAAGCGAGGCCTTTGTAGGCATCGGTCTCGACGTTGTCGAGGAAGTTGGAGACGGTCATGGGAGCGTCCTGCGGATACAGTTCAAACATGACGGTTTCGCGCGTGCCGCCGAACTTGATCTCCATGACGGCAAGCTTGTGGGTGGAGTCCTTGGCCCAGGCGGCGGGGTCATCGAGCTTCGGGCCGGAAAAGGTGGTCTTCTTGCCGGTGGCGTTGACTTGCGGAGCGCCGGGAAAGCTTAATGGCTTGTTGGTGGTGGCATCACTAGGACCGGCGGCACGATCTGCGGCTTCAAAGAGCTTGCGTTGGGCTTCGTCGGCGATTCGCTCGATGGCAGGAAGGGCTGGAGCCGCGGCTGGAGTGGCAGGAGCAGCGGGTGGTGCCACGGTGGGGGAAAGTTCCTGGGCTATGAGGCTGCCAGACATCCATACGAGCGTCAGGATGGAGAAACGGGAGAGGGACAGTTTCACGACGGGAGAAAGCGGATGTTCAGGGTGGGGTTTCGGACCTTCGGTTTAGCGAAGATTGGATGGAACGGGAACGGGAACGCTAGGCGCGGGGGCTGCAGCAGGCTGAGGAGCGATCGATGGCGGTGGTGCGGCATTCACCGTTTCACGAGCTGGCGGAGTGCCGACACTAGGAGCCGGGGCTGCGGTAGAGGTCGAGTCTCCGGTATCGGCGTATTGATACACGCGGCGTGGTCCGCCTTTGGATTTGCGAGCTTCCAGCCCCCACTGAACATCCAACCTGTCCAGCTCTGACACTGTAGGGTTCGTGGCATCGGCATTGCCGGAGATGGTGCAGGAGGAAAGGCCCAGCAACGAGGAGGCACAGGCAAGAAGGAGTAGGGAACGCAGCAGGCTCATTGATTCAGAAGGGCAGATATTTTGAGTTGAGAGCCGATACTAGACATTTCACCTCCGACTAGCAACACGGAATCCGCTGCGGCTGATCCCTGACGGATGTAGGCAAGTCCGGCACAGCGGCCTGTGACAGGGTGTTGCGCCACGCTGGTGATGATGCCGATGTCACGCTCTCCAAGGTGGAGATGACTTCCCGCGATCACTTCGGAGGCTTCTTCAGCCTCCCAGGCGATGAGTTCACGGGGCATCTTGCCTGTCGTTTTGATGCGGGAAAGGATCTCCTGGCCGATGTAGCAGCCTTTGGTGAAGCTCATGGCTGTCTTTTCCAAACCTGCCTCCGGGGGGAAGGTCTCGGCATTCAGCTCACTGGGCCAAGCTGGGATATGCTGGAGGATGCGGAAGGTCTCGGCATCTATTGCGGAGAGCTGGGGGCTGAGTGCTGAGGGTAAAGCTGATGAGGCAGGGAGCCAGAGGTCGTGGCCAGGAAGGCCAAAGCGGGTGGCTTTGATCAGGCGGCCTTCTTCATACTCGCCGCTCTCCGCGCTCTGCTCTCCGCCGATATGGTGCCAGAGCTGCCAGTCATCGGTGATGTCCTCCAGCACGGCGTCGTCGGCGATAATGTAACGCTCCAGGCGTATCCCAAGCGTTTCGCGCAGGTCAGCGGGCGCATCGAAGACGAGGTTTTCCCCTTCGGCATGGAGGTAGATGTCGCCCTCGATACGGCCTTTGACATTGGTGACACAGGCGTGGAGGGCGGTATCGGCACGCGCGTTACGGACATCGTTCGTTACCTGACCGTTAAGGTAACGGACGCGATCCGCGCCGGTGAGCCGCCACTTGGCCCGAGAGGAAAGATCGACCCAGGCTCCGGTGGTGAGGGTGGTTTGGTAGAGATCTGCGTTCATGCCTGCGGCTTACGCGTGGCGCCCCTTGAAGGTCAGCTCGGCGATGCCGGATTTGTCGAGTTCGCCGAGGCCGAGGCTGACCATCTTCTGATACTGCGCGGTGGTGGCGTCGTTCAGGGGCAAATTCAGCCCCAACTGGCGGGCGACACTCTGGGCGATGCCGCTGTCCTTCGCGGCGTGATCGGCGGAGAACCAGCAGTCGTGCTCGCGGGCGCACATATCGCCGCCATCGGTCTCCAGCACTCGGCTGTTCGCTCCGGTCTGGGAGAAGACCTCGCGGATCATATTTAAGTCGTGCCCGAGGGCATCGGCGAGTCCAAGACCTTCGGCGAGCCCTGCGGTGTTGATGTTCATGACCATGTTCACCAGCGCCTTCACCTCTGCCGCGCGGCCTGGTCCACCGACGAAGCGGCGGTTCACGCTCATCTGCTCGATCATGGCGCGGACTTGCTCATACACGGCTTCGTCGCCAGCGAGCATGAGGTAAAGTTTGCCCTCACGCGCATGGCTGATGCTGGAGGCCATGCAGGCTTCCAGGCTGTTGGCACCGACTTTTTTCGCGGCGTCATAAAGCTCGCGATGGATGGCTGGGGAAAGGGTGGCGCAGTTGATGAAGATCTTGCCTGCAGAGCCGGTGAAGAGGTTGTCGCCTTCACTCAAGAAGATGCTGCGCATGGCGGCGTCATTGGTCACGACGGTGAAGATGACATCAGCAGCGGCGGTGACCTCGGCCAGCGTGGCAGGAGCGGCACAGCCGAGTTCGGCGGCGAGACTGTCTGCAGCCGCGCGGTTCACGTCAAAGACGGCACTGACGGTGTAACCGCAGTCTTTCAAGCGGCGGGCCATGTTGGCTCCCATGCGACCGACTCCGACAAAGGCGACTTTCTGACTCATAAATTAAGGCGTGATAGAGGGTTGGAAATGAAGGCCGCCATCGTGGCAAGCGACGCGCCCAAGTGCAACTCCGCAGACGCAGCCGCGCGGCTCTTTTCTTTCACGTGGACTTCATGCCACTTTGGTCGGCGGCTTTAAAAAGGATGGAGGCGAGATTGATGCGGAGATTGAAGAGAAGGAATAGAAAGACGGCTGGCACTGCGGCTCCGCTGACATCTGCTTGGGTGAGATCTTTCAAGCTCTGTGCCAGTAGAACCAAGGCGACGAAGCCCACCCAACCGGGTATCCTTAATCGGGTGCTGACGCGTGTCAGTGTCCGGCCATTTGTATGGTACTCTGTCATCGTGAGAAAGCTGACGGTCAGCGGTGACTTCGGGGGAGTCTCCAAATCAAACCTCCGCCAGCCAGTGTCGGTTTGAACCTCATGACCGGAGGCTTTCAGGGCTTCGATGAGGTGGCGGAGCAGGGTTTCTCGCGTGGCTCCGCTTTCACTCCAGAAGGCCCATTCGCCTAGAGGGATGCTGACCCGTCGCGGCTTCGATGGCTCAAAGACCTCCCGCAGTGTCGGATGCCAGCTCGGACGTGCGCCGAGTGTGATCATGCCGCGCAGGCGGGCACCTTCGCGGACCATGGGATGCAGCCAGCAGAGGGCGAGGAGCTTTGTCCGGTCCATTAAAGTAAGCTCATGCGGCGGATGCGGGAGGGATCGACACAGGCAGATGGCCGCGAAGACGGACAAGGTGAAAAGGAGGAGAGCCAGCCAAACCCAGCCAAGCAGGAGAGCCATGCCTGCGAGCGCGATCCACAGCACGCCGCTGAACCAATCCAGCCGACAACGGCGTGACTGCTGATAGATGACCTGGAAGAGCCCAAGCCCGAGCGGGCCGTGGAAGATGCTACCCTCGGCCAGATCCATCGCAGAGGCGGCATCGCCATAGATTGCGCCACGCCAACGTGCCCCACCGATGGGGCCGAAGCGCTCTGGGTGATCTTTCATCAAGAGCGCCTCCGCATGGCCATAGCCCCGCTGCTGCCGGAGGTAGGCACCGAAACTGCGCCGCCGATGATGCCAGACCATGACTCCCGGCATGAACCGCAGCCGACCTCCGGACTCACGCAGCCGCCAGCAGACATCCACGTCATCGCCCGCCGTGCGGTAGGCCTCGCGAAAGCCGCCGATACCTTCCAGCGCAGCTTTTCGAATGGCGAGATTGCAGCCGGGCAGGTGCTCGGCCTCGGCGTCATTAAGCATCACATGCGCGGGCGCTCCCGGCGCTGCGGCCACGATTGCCTCCGCTTGATTCCGAGGCACAGGCGGGATGTTCGGACCACCGCAGGCGCCCCATTGTGGATCACCAAAACCGGCCGCGATGTGGGTGAGCCAGTCTTCATCGACGAGGCAATCATCATCCGTGTAGGCAAGGATCTCTCCGCGCGCCTCCTTCATGCCCAGATTGCGCGCAGCGCTGAGCCCCGCGTGCTCCTGCCGAAGGTAACGCACCGCAGGAAAGTCCGCCGCGATGCTGGCGATGTCCTCAGTGGAGCCATCGTCGATCAAAAGCACCTCGTAGTCGGCATAGCGCAGCTTTTGCAGAGACTCCAGACACGGGCGCAGGGTGGCTGTGCCGTTGTAGGTGCAAACGATGACGGAGATCGGCGGGGAATACGCAGTGGACAGAGAACTGAGCACTTTGAACTGAGCACTTGGCTTTTCCTCCCGCATCTCATCCACGATCCCAAACCGCCACTGCGTCACCGCTTCACCTCCCCGGAACCATTCATCCGTGTAGCTGAACCACACCGTGCCAGCCACGGCAGCGCGGCGACATTCCTCTTCAAACCAGGCGAAGGTCTCCGCCTGCGCCGCATCGTCGTGAGCAGCGGTGTCGAGCCCGAACTCGGAAATGACCAGCGGCTTGTTCCCCGCCAGATGCTGGAGCCGCTGGAGATAGGCGGCGAAGTCGGCTCGCTGCTCCAGATAAACATTCACGGCGAGGAAATCAGCATTCCGAGGGATGAGATACTCCGTGCTCGGATAGGTGGCGTAGCTGAAGAGCTTCCCCGGAGCGCAGGCGCGGCCCACGGCGATCAGCTTTTCCAAGAACCTCTGCACCCGACGAGGCCCCAGCCAGCGGACGAGCGTCTTTTCGATCTCATTGCCGACGAGGAAAGCGATGACGCAGGGGTGATCCCGCAGCCGAGTGGCCTCCGCGCGCACAGTTGCCAGGATTTCCCGCTTTAGCGCAGCGCTACGCATGAAATCCACATGGTCCGTCCATGCGATGCCGACGATGAGCTGCAAGCCAAGCCGTGACGCCTCCTTTAACAATGCCTCCGTGGGAGGATGATAAACCCGCACCGTGTCAAAGCCCAGCCTCTGGATGTGAGCCAGATCTGCAGCGAGTTGGGCGTCCTCCGGGAAGGGCTCTGAGCGTGAATTTGGCCGAAAAGGGCCATAGCTGACGCCTCGTGTACTGAACTTTTGCCCTTCCCTGCACAAGAATTTGCCAGAGGTCACCACCAGACCGCCAGCCACCTTCTGGGCAGCCGCTGTGGAGGTGAAATCGGGATAATGGCGCATGGTCTGGGTTAAAGTGCAGACATGCCGTAGCAGGCTGGATGCTGCAACTTGCAGAGCATGGGTTGATTTATGTGACGGACTCGCCAATCTCGACCCCTCCCATGAACGACACTTTGAAGGTTCTCAGCGGCAGCGCGCACCCCGAGCTGGCCAAACTCATCTGCCAAAACCTCGGCATTCCACTTTGCGATACCCAGCTCACCACCTTCCCAGATGGTGAGACCTTCGTGCAGATCCGCGAAAACATCCGTGGTCGTGACATCTTCATCGTGCAGCCCACCTGCCCGCCCACGAATCAAAATTTGATGGAGTTGCTCATCATGGTGGACGCCGTCCGCCGTGCCAGCGCCGACCGCATCACCGCCGTGCTTCCGTTCTTTGGTTACGCCCGTCAGGACCGTAAAGACCGCCCACGCGTGCCGATCACGGCAAAGCTCGTGGCAAATCTCCTCGTCGCCTCCGGCGTGAATCGTGTGCTCACCATGGATCTCCACGCTGGTCAGATTCAGGGCTTTTTCGACATCCCGGTCGATCATCTCTATGCCGGCCCGGTGCTCATGAAGGCAATTATGGAGCGCGACATCTCCGATCTCGTCGTCGTCTCGCCTGACGTGGGCGGCATCAAGATGACCCACGCTTATGCCAAGGCATTGAAAGCTCCCATGGCCATCGTTGCCAAAAACCGTGTCAGTGCCGATGAGGTCGAAGCGCTGAATGTCATCGGTGACGTGAATGGAAAAAACGTCCTCCTCGTGGATGACCTGACCGAGACCGCTGGCACCCTCACCGCCGCCTCCGAGCTGCTTTTGAAGCACGGTGCCAAGAATATTTACGCGGGTGTTTCCCACGCCGTGCTTGGCGAAAAGGGCCGTGGACGCATCGCCAAGTCCCCGATTATCGAGCTATTCGCCACGAACTCGGTGCCACTCGCTTACGGCGAAAAAGTGACCCCGCTGGACATCTCCCCGCTGCTTGCTCAGGCCATCCGCCGCATTCACGGCAATGAGTCTGTCACATCTCTCTTTGACATCTAGAGAAGGGCGTGTAGTCTCGCGCCCCTTTTTCCACCCCTAAACTGTTCAGGAGAACTTCTCTGACCATGGCCAAAATCCTCGACCTCATCGCCCAACCTCGTACTGTCATCGGCACCGGTGCAGTGAACCGCCTGCGTAAAGCTGGTAACACCCCTGCCGTGGTTTATGGCCGCAAAACCCCTCCTGCGAATGTGCAGGTGGACACGAAGACCTTCACGAAGATTCTTCAGAACAGCGCCTCGGATAACATCCTCGTCAGCCTCAAGCTTGATAGTGGTGAGCAGCTCGCACTCGTCCAGGAAGTGCAGCACGACCACCTGAAGGGCGGCATTACCCATGTGGACTTCCATGCCATCGCCATGGACGAAGAAATTCACGCCGAAGTGCCAGTGGAAACCGTCGGTGAGGCCCCTGGTCTCAAGTTCGGTGGTCTGATCGAAGCCATCCATCACAGCCTCGAAGTCCGCTGCTTGCCGAAAGATCTTCCTGAGCACATCACCATTGATGTCTCCCACCTCAATCTGGGTGAATCCGTCCACGTCGGTGAGCTGAAGCTCCCTGAAGGTGTCCGCGCCAAACTGGCTGCGGATGTCGTCATCGTCTCCTGCGTCGAGCCGAAAGTGGAAGCTGAGCCTGAGCCCACAGCTGCCGCCGCTGCCAAGCCTGCGGCTGGTGCCAAAGCTGCTCCAGCAGCCAAAGCTGCTGCTCCTGCTGCCAAGGCAGCTCCAGCCAAGAAGTAACCCCTTTTCGAAGTCTGATACCTGCCGCCTGCGGTGCCCGCTGATGATCCATCTTCGCGAGACCCAGGCGGCTTGATTCCCAAGCTTATCGTCGGACTCGGCAACCCTGGACTCGATTACCGAGACACCCGTCACAACATCGGATTCATGGTCGTGGATGAGCTAGCACGTAGGTTTGGAGTCTCCTTCAAAGAGGAAAAACGCTGGCACGGCCTCCTTGCCAAGTTTGCCAACGGCTTTCTGCTCAAGCCGACCACGTATATGAACGACTCAGGGCGCAGCGCCCAAGCCGTCGGTCAGTTTTACAAAGTCAGCCCTGCTGAAACGCTCGTCATCTATGATGATGTCGATCTGCCGCTAGGTCGCCTCCGCCTCCGCCTCTCTGGTAGCGCGGGTGGGCACAACGGCATGAAGTCCCTGATCAGCACCCTCGGCACCGATGCATTTCCCCGCCTTAAGCTTGGCATCTCCACAGAGTCAGGCCGCCCGAATGGAGATCGGCTCGTCGGACATGTGCTCGGCAAATTTCGTGATGAAGAAGCAGCCACGCTGCGGATCGTCATCGAGAATGCGGCAGATGCTGTCATCAGCGCCTTGCAATCAGGCCTGAGTACAGCCATGAACCGTTTCAACCAATCTTCGTCTCTCTAAACTCCCCAAACCACCTGCTACAAGATGAAACACAACTATGAAGCCCTCATCATCCTCGACCTTAAAGGCAAGGATGAATCCGTCGAAACCCTCGTCTCCAACATCAGCAAAGACTTCGAGAAGGCCGGTGCCAAGCTCGAGCAGATCGACCGCATGGGCAAACGTGACTTCCCCTACAGCCCACGCCACGTCACCAGCGGCTACTATGTGAAGTATCATGTTAATGCTGAAAGCACCGTCTTGGATGCCGTCCGTGCAAAGCTGAAGCTCAACGAGAGCGTTTATCAGCAGTATTATCAGCGCGCCTAATCGCCACTGAGAGTTCACAACTTTTGACCTGACCTTCCGGCAATGGTGTCGTGAGGTCAGGTTTTTTCGTGGTTGGGAGTTCTTTGCCTGCCTGCTTGTTGTTCTCTAAAGACAAGGCAGATTTCCCAATGCATCGCTTCATCGCATTTCTCTGCCTATCGCTGACCACTGCCCTGCCGATGTCGGCTCAGGAACGTGTGAAGGCACCGGCAGACGGCATCCTTGATGATACACGCGTTTTCAGTCCTGCAGCGCGTGAACAACTGGCAAGGGAGATGAAAAAATTCCGCGAGGAGTTCGGCGCGGACGTCTGGCTGGTGGCGGTAACCTTTCTCCCGCTAGGGCAGGATCTCCGGAAAATTTCTCTCGATCTACGCCGCGATTGGAGTGGCAATGGAGACGCTATCCTGCTGGTTTACAATCGGTCCACGGACCAGGAGTTTTTAACCATCTCTCCGCGAATTTGGGAGCAGCTTCCGACCTCGGAAATCTTTCGCCTGCGCGAGTCTCTGCGCCAGACGACCTCAGACAAATCCAAGACTACTGAAGACCGCCTACGCGAGGGAATGCTGGCCGTGATGAGTGGACTTAACACCATCCGAGCGCGAGAAACCAAGGTCCCTCAGGTTTTCACCCGCGACTACTTTCGTCTGGCAAAGGCATTTGCCATCACTCTGGTCGCTGGTTCCGTCGTGTTTGGATTGATGGGTTTTTTTATGCGGCGGCGAGACATCCATGCGGCGCGTCAGTGCCTGCTCCCGAAGATTTATGCCGCACCACGGCTCGGCGCACCCTTCAGTGGCGGCACAGCAGTGAGCTGGCAGGATCACTCGACTGAACCTGCGTGAGGAATTGACCTCAGCACGCGTTCTTTGTCAGTATCCCATTCCCCATGAGTCGCGCCATCACCACCCTCCTCGCCGCCGTCCTGACCACCTCCGCTATCGCGGGGGACTCTTACCACGTTTATTTCGGATGCTACACGAATGCCAAGTCCGGCAGCAAAGGCATCCATATCTCCAAGTTTAACACCGCGACAGGAGACCTCAGCGAACCTGATCTGGCGGCCGAAACAGGCAGTCCCAGCTTCCTCGCCATCCATCCTTCGAAAAAATATCTCTACGCCGTCGGCGAAATGGGCACGCCTGGCCAAAAGGGCGGCGGGGTCAGCGCTTTCAAAATTTCCCAGCCGGATGGCAAACTCACGCTCATTAACCAAGTCTCCTCTGTCGGTGCCGGCCCCTGCCACATCTCCGTCGATAAGACCGGCAAGATGGCCATGGTCGCCAACTACGGCGGTGGTAGCGTCGCCAGTTATTCCATTCAGGACAATGGTGGCCTTAGCGAGGCTCAGACCTTCGTACAGCACGAGGGCAGCAGCGTGAATCTGAAACGCCAAGCCGGTCCTCATGCCCACAGCCTGAATACCAGCCCCGACAACCGCTTCGGCTTCGCCTGTGACCTCGGATTGGACAAAGTGCTGATCTACAAACTCGATCCAACCTCCGGCAAGATGACCGCCCACGGCCACGCCACTGTGGCCCCTGGCAGTGGCCCTCGTCACTTCGCCTTCCATCCAAGCGGCAAGTATGCCTTCGTGAACAACGAGATCCTCATGACCGTCACCACCTTTGCCTACGATGCGGAAAAAGGCACGCTCACCGAGATCGCCACCGTCTCCACCCTCCCCGAAGCTGATCGCAGTAAGACTGGCCTGAGCACGGCGGAGACCGTTGCCCATCCGAACGGCAAATTCGTCTATGTCTCCAATCGCACACACGACACCATCGCCGTCTTCTCCTGCGACCCAGCGACAGGCAAACTCACCCTGATTCAGAATGCGCCTGCCGAAGGCGAGATCCCGCGCAATTTTAACCTCGACCCCACCGGCAAGTGGATGATCGTCGCGCATCAGAACAGCAACACTGCAGCTCTTTTCAAAGTCGATCAGGACAGCGGCAAACTCAGCTTCACCGGAAAAAAGATCAAGGTCGGCGGCTCTGTCTGTGTGCGCTTCCTCGCCGTGGAGTGAACAGCTAGCTGCTCATTTTTGCAGTTGTTGCCGATGCGTTGTGATGGTTGATCCAAGAGATGTTTTTCGACACTCACACGCATCTTGGCAGCCACAAATTTGATTCGGATCTTCCCGACATCATAACTCGCGCCCGCGCTGCTGGCGTGACGCGGATGCTCGTTCCTGCCACAGATCTCGTGAATGCCCGTAAATGTCTCGCCATCGCCGAGAAAGAGCCCGATGTGCGCGTCGCCGTCGGCATCCATCCCTGCGATGTGGACACCGTATCGGGCTCAGACTGGATCTCCGAACTCAGCGAACTCGCGCAACATCCTAAAGTGGCCGCCATCGGCGAGATCGGGCTCGATTACTTCCATGCGCCACCCGATGGATTCGACCTCGCGGGCTGGAAAGCTCACCAGGCACACTGCTTAAAACTCCAGCTCGACCTCGCTGCTGAACTGGGTTTAAACGTCGTTCTACACAACCGCGAAAGCTGGGACGATCTCATCGCCCAGGTCATGCCCTATAGTGGGCGGCTGCGCGGCGTTTTCCACTGCTACACCGGCACGCTGGCGCAGGCACAGCCTTTGCTGGAGGCCGGGCATCTCATTTCCTTTACCGGCATTGTTACCTTTAAAAATCCCGGCCCCGCTGGTGAATCCGTCCGCCAGGTGCCAGATAGCCTTTACATGCTGGAGACAGATGCCCCTTACCTGTCACCCGTGCCGCACCGCGGTCAGCGTTGCGAACCCGCCTATGTCGCCGATACCGCCCGCGCTGTGGCGGTGATGCGAGGTCAGAGCGCGGAAAAGGTGGCAAAGGTCACCACTGAGACAGCCTTGGGGTTCTTTCGAGGCTTCCATGAGGAATAATGTGAATACCTTTGGCCCGAATCAGGTCCATGACTCGATCATGAAAACATCCCTCCGCCTTCTCACCTTTGCCGCTGCGAGCGGCCTCGCGCTTTCCTCTTGTGTGGTTGACCCTTACGGCTACCCCGTCGCAGGTGTGGGTTATCCGGCAGCGACTTATTCCAGTGTCAGCTACTACGGCGCTGCCCCCTATTACAATGACGGTTACGGCTATACTTCCGGCTACGGATACAATGCCGGCTACAGCCCCTACTATGCGCCAGTCTCCACGAGCTTCGCATTCTTTGGAGGCCGCAGCTATGGAAACAACTGCTACCGCCCCGGCTACAGTTCCGGTGGCCATCATCGCGGCAGCAGCCACTCTTATCAGAGGCCAGTGTCTTCGAGTCAGCACTATGCCTCCCAGGTTACGCGCCCATCCACCTTCCGAGGCAATTCCGTGTTTAGCAGCCCGCCATTGAGTCCAAGCATCTCTGCCCCTCGAACCTTGCCACGTCCCACCAGCCGCTCATTTCCAAGTCCGACGCGCACTTACAACGCCCCATCCATATCGCCCGGCCAGAACTCAGCCCCGCCATCACAGCCAAGCCCAAGTGGCCGCTTTGAGCGCATTAGCCCAGGACCAAGCGTGGCGGGCTTGTCTGCACCTTCCAGTTCCCGCAATACAATGAGCACTGTATCCTCCCCTTCTGGTCGATTTGGTGGCCTGCCATCTGACATGCGCAGGAGTCGTTAAATCTGCAAAGTCTCCCAGACCGTTCTTTATAGTAAGTTACTCACGAGAGCGAGTTATCATCTGCCGGTTTTGGCGCAGGTTCAGGCAATGTGGCGATTTCAGATCGCGGAAGGCCTGGATGTATGCCGAGAACGAAGCGCTCAATTCCAGCAAGGTCAGCGAGCAAACGAACTCCTGTAAATCCCTGATGGCTTGCGATATCGGCGACGGCCTTCCCCTGATCATGACCGACTTCAAGTGCGACCATGCCTCCGGGCAGGAGATGTGCTGGGGCTTCCGTTAAGAAGCGGCGGATGATGTCCATGCCATCAGGGCCGCCATCGAGCGCGGCGACGGGGTCACGGCGGACTTCTCTGGAAAGTGCTGGGATCTCGGCGCTTGGGATATAGGGGAGATTTGTGACAATGAGATCGAAACTAGCAGTGACTTTTTCAAAGAGGTCGCTGCGGGTCAGCTGGACGTGATCGAGACCGAGGCGGGAGGCGTTGAGGCGGGCAAGATCCAGGGCATCCTCGGAGAGATCAGTGAGTTGAGTGCGGGCTTCTTTCCAAGCGGAGGCGAGGGTGAGTCCGATACAACCTGAGCCAGTGGCCATGTCGAGCACAGCGGTAGGGAGCGGGAGCCGCCTTGCGGACACTTCGCGGATGAGCCAATCGACAAGGAACTCGGTCTCAGGACGAGGGATAAGCGCTCGGTGATCGCTGATAAGTTCGTGCCCGAGGAAATCGACGGTACCGAGGAGATGCTGAAGCGGAGTACCCTCGGCCCGGCGGCGAATAAGGTCGCGGAGGCTTACAAGGGCATCCTCGGGTAAGCGCTCCTCGAATCGGAGGTAGAGGTCAAGCCTGCGGCAGCCGAGTACATGGGCGAGGAGGTGCTCCATGTTCAGCCTGGCCTCATCGACGCCGTGCTTTTGCAGGTAGCCAGTGCCAGAGGTGAGGACTTCTAGGAGGGACTTCATGGGCGGCAAAGAGCTAAAGATATCATGAACGGCCTAAGGAAGAAGTGGAAGGCTAAGCACCGATAGAAGCGAATTTTTTGCGGCACCTTAGCCGCTGTGAACTGCATGAAAATTGAGTTCCATGTGTGGCGAATGTTCCGTAGGCCTTCATTCTTTATAAATGGACGGATCAACGGAGACCAGCTTCGGCGAGGCGTTCTTCGAGGTCGGTGGCGAGGAGCTTGTCCAGCATGTCGTCTATCTTCCCTTCGATGAAGGATTCCAGGCTGTAGAGAGTCAGGTCAATTCGATGATCCGTGACGCGATTCTGGGGGAAATTGTAGGTGCGTATCTTTTCCTCACGGCCACCGCTACCAATGAGGTCGCGGCGGTGGGCAGAGTATTTTGCGGCCTCTTCCTGCTGTTTTCTTTCCAGGAGCCGCGAGCGCAGAATGGTAAGGGCCTTTTCCTTGTTCTTGATCTGGCTGCGTCCGTCCTGACAGCGAACAATTGTGCCAGTGGGAATATGCATGACTTGGACGGCTGAGTCGGTGGTATTCACCCCCTGCCCTCCCGCACCAGAAGAGCGGCAAACTTCGATACGCACCTCGTCAGGTTTGAGTTCAAAATCCACTTCCTCAGCTTCAGGCAAAACCGCGACAGTAGCTGCGGAAGTATGAATGCGACCCTGCGCCTCAGTGGAAGGCACACGCTGGACCCGATGGACGCCACTTTCGTAGCGGAGACGGCGGAAGACCTCCTCGCCACTCACTTTCATGACGATTTCCTTAAAGCCGCCGACATCTGAAGGGCTGGATTCGAGCGTTTCCACCTTCCATCCTCGGTTTTCAGCAAAGCGTGAATACATGCGCACGAGGTCGGCGGCGAAAAGCGAAGCCTCATCCCCCCCTGTTCCAGCGCGGACTTCGAGGAGAGCATCGCGCCCCTCCAGCGGATCAGGTGGCAGGACAGCCAACTGAACGAGCTTCTCGAGTTCAGTGACGCGTCTTTCCACAATTGGAATCTCAGCCACAGCCATTGCCTCAAGTTCAGGGTCGCCACAGGTGGACATCTCTCGACTGTCGGCCAGTTCGGTGACCTGCTTCTGGTAAAGATCCCAATTTTTCAAAAGGTTGTCTAGCTGGCGATGTTCCCGAGTGAGGTCCCCGGCCTTCTTCGGGTCGTCAAAGAAACCAGGCTGTCCCATGAGTTCCTCCAGAAGCTGGAAGCGTGAGCGCTTAGTACTGATGATGGCTGAGTAATCCATGAGGAAATAGGTGATCACCCTCTGAAACAAAGAACCACGCCCTGCAAGGGCGTGGTTCTGAGGATTGCTTTTTCAAGCAAAGAGTTTTGTCTAGTCGCGGCGGCGGCGGAAGAAGAGGGCCAAGAGACCCAAGAGCATGAACAACGCACGGCTTGGTTCAGGAACGACCGCAATCACGCCGTAGCTCTGGAAGGCGCTGGTATCCCATGCCAAACCACCCGCAAGAGCTGGAAGATCGAAGTCGCCAAACACCGTACCGCCGGTAGTAAATCCTGTGCCGGCGCTGAAGCTGCCGCCCATGGCACCAGCCCAATCAATCAGGTTGAATACATCCCCCAAATGAGGTGCGTTGTAGAGGTTATTGATGATCTTAACGGTGCCGATGGTGCCCGAATTGGCATTGGTAGCGATGGTCAAGCTGCCCGTAACGTTGATAAAGTCACTGTTACCCAGACTAGGCACTGCATTCCACAGAGCCAATTGACCTGGGTTAGCGGTTAGGTAGGCCAGCGCATCCGCACTTGCCCCAAGATATCCTGAGTCGTTATAAGTGGGAGTGGTGATGCCGAACTGCAACTGACCGCTGGCGTTGATGCTCAGGTTGCCCCCCACATTCAGCCGCGCATTCGTTGCACCGAAGTTGTCACCAGCGGACAGGACGCCGAGTGTGGTGCCCGTACCACCGACTGCTACATTGCCGGTCAAGGTGCCCGTGCCTGTAAGAGTGCCACCTGCATTGACAGAAACTTGACCAGCACCCGTGCCGCCCAAGGTGGCCGTTGTGGTGGCCGTTGTGCCAACTTGAAGGACACCACCGTTCACGATTGTCGTGCCCGTGTAGCCACTGTTTGCTGTCATCACCCAGTTACCAGCGCCCGATTTGATCAGGGATGTGGCACCAGAGGTGCTATCACCAATGGAGGCAGAGAGAGTATTGGCATCTGTGTTGGAACCACTCAACGTCAGGGCTCGGGCACCGGCTGCCGCAATCGTCACTGCATTGGTGCTATTGAAAACCATGGCACTGCCGGAGGCTCCCGAGGCATCCAAGCCACCGCCAGCGGTGCCGAGGGTAAACTGGCGGTCCGTGGCTCCATTCGAGATGAAACTAGGGCTCCCACTGTCACCGCTGCCAATATAGCTAAGCGTGCCACCGTTGAGGACGAGGTTGCCTGCGATATTGGAGGAGTCGCCGATGCTGCTGGCGCTGGTGCCGTTTGCGAGTTTGGAGGCCTGAAGGACACCACCAGTGATCGTTGTGCTACCGCTATAGGTATTCGCTGTGTTGCTG
The DNA here is from genome assembly GCA_021151605.1 of Verrucomicrobiaceae bacterium. GTDB lineage: Bacteria > Verrucomicrobiota > Verrucomicrobiia > Verrucomicrobiales > Verrucomicrobiaceae > Prosthecobacter. The sequence continues at coordinate 4,318 of JAGKWZ010000046.1, read as the reverse complement.
AACGCCATGGTACCAGTTCCCGACTTGATCACACTGTCAGTGGCGCCAACACCGTCGATGACGAGGGCAGACACATTCAACTCGGCAGTGCCCGCAGCGACGCTGGTGCTATCAGCAACGTTGAAGGTGCGAGTGGCAAATCCAGGGAGACCTGTTCCGGCGGCGGTGCCACCGAGGGAGAGGTTTCCAGTAAGGGACGAAGCCAACGGATTGTTCGTGGCATCATAGGTGATGTTGCCAAGCATGTTCAGAGTGCCTGCTCCAGTCGAGACATTGCTGGTGCTGGTGCTCGTGCCGCTGGCTCCGCCGAAGGTGAGGGAGGCAATGCTGTTGTTGAAGCCAGCAAGGTTGAGCAATGCTGTTTCACCAGCGGTGGTGCTGTTCACTATAACCGCCGTGGTGGCTGGCAGAGTATTGTTGGCAGCCAAGGCGATGGTTCCACGATTCACAGTGGTGGAGCCATTGTAGCTGTTGGGTCCACCCAGAGTAAGGACGCCGGTGCCGATCTTCACAAGGTTCAAGGTCGAACCGACATTGTTGGAGATCGAGCCACCAAAGCTGGTGCTTGTGTTGGCATTACCGATGAAGAGCGAGGTGGTTCCGGTGGTGGCCGATGTCGTCACGAGACCGCCCGTAGTGTTTGTGGCACTAGCAAGGGAGGCGAGGGAGATAAGCGAACCACCGCCGTTGATGTCGAGGGTGCCGCCACTCAGGACCGAAACAGCAGAGGTGGATGGGATGGCCCCGAAGGTGCCGAATTTGAGCAGTCCACCGCTGACCTCAGTGGTGCCGGTATAGGTGTTGAAGCTATTGGCAGCAGCCGCACCGCTGAAGGTCAGGTTTTGGAGAGACGCAAGTGTCGATGTGGTTGGCAGGCTGAGTGTCACGGCACCAGTGAGAGTGTCGATGGCGGTGATCGTCGTGCTGGCAGCGATGCCTGATCCCGTCACCGTCGATCCAACGACCAAAGTGGCGGCTTGTGCAGGACTGACGTTGATCGTGTTACCCAGGGCAGGGACAGTCGCAGAGAGGCTCACTGCGTTACCAAAGGCAAAGGTGCCGGCGTTGTTGGTGGTAACTGCAGCTTGCGAAAGAGTTATGGTCGATCCCGTCACGCTCGCCACGGTGGTGCCCGGTGCGATGCCGACGCCGTGGACGGTCTGACCAGCCACCACGCCAGCGGCGACAGCCGCATTGAGTGTGAGTGTAGTGCTACCTAGCACCGTAGAGTTGGTGGCAGCGCCGGTCGCACTAAGTGCTCCCGGAGTCTGCGGGGCGAGGACCAAGGTGCCGTCGCCGGTCTTGGTAAGGCCGGTGCCGTTGCTGATCAATCCGTTGATGGTGGCAGTGGCTTGTGGGTTGGTAACGGTGATCGTTCTGGCTCCAGCACCGAAATTCACGTTGCCGCTGAGGATCAGGTTGGAACCGGTCCCGGTGCTTGTCCCGCCGATGGTGAAGTTACCGTTGGCGGCAACGTTGTTGGCGACCGTGCGAGTCGCGCCGTCCGTGAGGATAGTTGTGCCAGCGGCGATGTTCAGCGTGCCAGTGCCAAGGGGGCCGGCGGTCACTTGAAGGCCCACTGTAGTTGGGGTGCTGGCGTTGCCAATGATGAGCGATCCCGTGTTCAGATTGACGGCACCGCCAAAGCTGCTCGAGGCACTAGTGAGCGCAAGCGAACCTGCACCTTCCTTGGTAATGCCAGCGAGCACCGTGTTGCCCATCACGTTCTGGATAGCACCACTGATCGCGAGGCTGACCGGAGAAGCGCCCGAGGTGGTGATGGTCTTGGTCACGCCATTCAGCTCCCAGGCCGAGGCGATGGTCGGGGTGGAGGCGTAATTGTCGTTGATAGAAGATATGCTTCCATTCACGATCACCGTGCCAGCTGTTACCGTCGGGGTTGCAGTACCGCCATTGTTGTTGAAGGTGATGGACTGGATCGTGTTGTTGCCCACCAGGGTCAGCGTGCTACCGCCATTGATGGTAACGTTGCTGGTCGAGGCAATGGAACCGTTGTTACCGACTTGAGTGGCGTTGGCATTATTCAGGATGAGGTTGCCAGGAACCTGAATGCCACCGAGCTGAGCCGTGGTGTTGCCGATATTGAGTGTGCCTTGATTGACGACGGTGTCGCCCGTGTAGGTATTGGAGAAGTAGGGCAGCGGGGCCGTGAAGGTCGTTGTGCCACTGACTGCGCCAATAGTCGCCGTGGAAAGAGTGAGCGTGGTGCCGGAGATGGCTGTCACGGTCGTGCCATTGGCGATATTGAGCCCGAAGACAGGCATACCTACCGCCAAACCTGTGGCGCTACCCACCGTGAGAGAAGTAGATCCGCTCGTTGCCGTTCCCGTAGTTGACACATTGGCAAGATAGTTGGCGATCGGGGCACCAAAGATCAGGTTGTTCGAGGTGTGGCTGGCCGTCGCATTCACCGCCGCGCCCGTGGAGGCACTGACGAGCGTGATGGTCGTGCCACTCACCGTGCCGATCACGGTATTCTGCGGGATGCCGACGCCCTGAACATACATGCCCGGAGTGAGACCGGCAGCTTCCGTGGCACTGGCCAGGGTGATCGAAGCGCTGGCATTGGCCGTGGCACCGATGGCCGTGCGACCGATGGCATTCGACAGACCATAGTAGGCGTTCGCGGTGCCGGTGGTGGTAGCGGCGGAGGAAAGGGTGATGGTGTTGCCATCAACGATGCTGGCGACCGTGGCACCCAACGGGATACCGGGGCCCTGGATCGGCTGGCCGACAAACATGCCGAGACTGCTCAGAACCTTCACCGTGGCGCTGGCGGCGGTGGTGGCGGTCGGCATGGAGCGCTCGGCCGGAGCGGTGAAGGAGGCTGCGGTGACCGCAGCCGTCGTGTTCGCGGAGAGGGTGACGGTCGTGCCGGAAACGTTGGTGACGTAGGCGTTGGCCGGAATCCCCGTGCCAGTGACCAACTGACCGACGTTGAGTCCGGCAGCGGAGGCCAGCGTCAGTGTGTTCGTGCCGCTGGTGTTGGTGACGCCGGTGAGCGCCTGGGTGGCGACCGGTGCGAAGAGGACCGTGGAGTTGGCTGTGGTTCCGCCAATGGCCGCAGAGAGAGTCACTGTGGTGCCTGAGACACTGAGCACCGTGGTGTTGGCCGGGATGGTGGCCGTGGATCCCACTTGAGTCGTGACGACTTGGCCGGGATAAACTACCGTACCAGCCGGGACAGTGATGGTGTTGGCCGCATTGGTCAGCGTCAGATTTGGCAATACCTGAGTGATAGGTGCGCTAAAGGAGGCGTCAGCGTTCGTTCCGCTACCCGTTCCTACGTTCTGGTTGATCGTGTAAGTTGTTCCGCTGTTCACGGCGGTGATGATCGAACCCGCAGGTATGCCCAGGATGGCTGGTGAGCCCATGCCGACGACCAAACCTGCGATACCCGCCTGGCCTGTGCTGTTTACACCTGCACTGGTGATCAAGGGGCTGGCCGATGTGGTGATGTCCAGTTCAAGCCGAGGCTCGACGCGGAGGGTGACAGCGGCAGCCCCAGATTTCACGAGATTGACCGCGCCACCGCCGTTGTTTTCAAGGCGGGAGAGGAACTGGGTTGTGCCATTGTTGGCAAACACATACATGGAGGAGTTTGCCGCCGTGCCCGCTGTGAATCGACCGTTCATGAAGTTAACGGCTTGGTTGTTGTTATTGGTCAGAAGACCACCCGAGCCGATCGTCAGCAGTTGATCCATAGAGCGGAAAACGTAGCCTGGGGCCCCTGTGGCTCCCGTGTTGCGAATCGCCCATGAGTTGATTGTGCGGCTGGTAATATCCGACACACTAGCACCAGCGGTGCTGATGTTGTCGGCGGCCACCCCTGCGGTGATTGCATTAGTCGAGTAGTTGCCGAATGGTGTCTGCCCGTTGGCGCTGAAGCCTAGGTTGCCGACGCCAAATGCACCGGTGACAGGATCAACACCAGAGCGGTAGCTGGCGAAGTCAGCACCGTTGATGACCGCCCAACCGCCGATGATGCCATTGGTCAGATTGCTTGCAGTGATGGTGGTCGCCGTCTGGGCTGTGACGCCTGTGCCAGTGGTAATCGTGAAGGTGGTGGGGCTGGTAACACCTGTAATAAATGAATTCGCAGGGATGCCAGTGCCAGAGACTGGTGTGCCGATCACCATGCCAGCAGTCGAAGTCACCGTGACGATATTGCTTCCAGCTGTTGTCACCGAGTTTGGCAAAATAATGTTGGCTGGTGCCACGCCATTGATCTGGCTAAGGACAATTTGTGGATTAGCGCCCTGGTTAAGGGTTGCCGTATTGAGTGCATTGATGGTGC
>JAGKWZ010000329.1 GCA_021151605.1 Verrucomicrobiaceae bacterium | reverse complement strand
AATTTGCCATCTTCGGAGACATCCACGCCAATCTGGAAGCCCTCCAGACGGTGCTCTGGGATGCGCATGAACAGGGCTGCGGGAATTACGTGTGCCTCGGCGATATCGTCGGCTACGCGGCCAATCCCTCCGAGTGCCTGGAAACCGTGCGCCAGATGGGCTGCCCCGTCGTCCGTGGCAATCACGACGAAGGCGCTGCCAGCGAATCAAACCTCGAAGAGCTCAATCCCCTGGCTCAGGCCGCCCTGCTCTGGACCCGCGCTCAGCTTAGTGAAGAGCAGCGCCAGTGGCTCCGGGACCTGAAACTCGTCCGTCAGGTGCGCGACTTTACCATCGTTCATGCCACGCTCGACTCACCAGGAAGCTGGGGCTACGTGACCAACCGCTTCGACGCGATGGCCAGTTTCAGCTATCAGTTTACCCAAGTCTGCTTCTACGGCCACACGCACGTTCCGCGCATCTTTGAAAAAGACGATTCGGTGCGCGCAGCACGTGGCACCGAAGTCCAGCTCCAGCGCGGTGTGAAGTACTTCGTCAATGTCGGCTCAGTCGGCCAACCGCGTGATGGTGACTGGCGCGCTTCCTATGCCATCTACGATGTTCAGGCTCAGACGATCTCCATCCGCCGTCTCGAGTATGACATCCAGACCGCACAGGACAAAATCCGCGCCGCTGGTCTCCCCTCCCTGCTCGCCGACCGCCTCGCCCTCGGCAAGTAAGTCATGAGCCACCCCGCGTTGCCAGACCTCGCGGAGTTTCGATCAGCCCTGATCGTCAAACCCAGTTCCTTGGGCGATATCGTGCACACGTTGCCCGCCGTTCACGCGATCAAGCTAGCCCATCCCCACCTCCGGCTGCGCTGGGTCGCCAACACCGAATGGACACCGCTTTTGCAGGGCGCGCCTTGGCTTGACGAAGTCATCCCTTTTCCTCGAAAAAGCTTCCGTGGCCTGACCGCCATCTTCAAAGCCACCCGCTGGGCTCGGAAGACACTACCCACCCAGCAAGGCCCTGAGATCGTGCTCGACTTCCAGGGGCTGCTCCGCAGTGCCGTGCTCGCCCGAGCCAGCGGCTCACGCCCTATCCTCGGCCTGTCTGACTCCCGCGAAGGCGCGCGCCTGCTTCACGATCACATCATCGCCGTCGATCCCGCTGCCCATGCCGTGAATCGCTACCTCGCCATGCCCCGCGCTCTGGGCATCGAGATCGACGCCGAACATCTCAGCTTTCCCCTCGCCCCTGGCACCTTGCCCAAAGACTGGCCGCAGCGCGATGACCTCATCGTCATCCATCCCTGGTCGCGAGGCGCAGGCAAATCCATGTCAATCGAGGCTCTGCAAACCCTCTGCGACACCCTCTCCCCGCGCCCCATCGTCCTCGTCGGCATGAGCGAGGACAAAGCGCGGCCCACTGGAGAACACGTCACGGATTTCAGCCACCGCACGACATTGGCTGAACTCATCGCCTGCCTCAGATCTGCCCGCTGGGTCATCAGCGTGGACAGCGGCCCCATGCACATCGCCGCCGCCGTGAACGACCGTACCCTCGGCCTCCACACCTGGAGTGATCCGCGTAAAGTCGGCCCCTACAACCCACGCGCCTGGGTTTGGAAAGCTGGCCGCATCGCCCACCGCCGAGAATTTACCGATACAGAAGCCCGGACAGAAGCCGAGATCACCGCCGAAGCGGCAAAACAAATCGGTGAGTTCGTTCTGAAAGCATAAATTGACGGCCGATCCCCTGAGACGGGACAGGAGATGACTGCCTGGGCGAAGGAAAGATTGACCTGACACCGGGTTCCACCTTTGATGCCGCCACGCGTCTGAGCGGCGCGTATTTCCGATCCCAACAAACCAATCCCCTACTTCATCATGGCACTCCCCGTCGGCACCACCGCCCCTGATTTCACCGTCACCACCCTCGGAGCCAATGGCCCCGAACTCTTCACACTGTCCGAGCATATCGGACCATCAAACATCCTTCTTCTCTTCGTCCCGATGGCCTTCACCGGCGTCTGCACGAAGGAGTTTTGTGAAATTTCCAACGGCATCAACGAATACACCGCGCTGAATGCCAAAGTCGTCGGTATCAGTGGTGACAATCCCTTTGCTCAAAAGGCCTGGGCGGAGAAGGAAGGCATCACCCTCCAGCTCCTCAGCGATTATGATCACAAGATCACCACCGCCTACGATGTGGCCTACGAAGCCTTCCTTCCTGCCAAGAACTTGATCATGGGAGGCGTTCCCAAGCGCTCTGCCTTCATCATCGACAAAGCCGGCGTCATCCAATACTCCGAAGCCCTCGAAAGCCCCGGCGATCTGCCAAACTTCGTCGCCATCAAGGCCAAGCTGGCCGAACTGGCCTGATCTTCCGACCATCTCGAATCCAACAGCCCCGGCAGAGCCTCGTGCTCTCCGGGGCTTTTGTTTCTTCGAAACCAATTTGCTGCAAAACCACCCTTTCGCTGGCATGGCCCGATTCTAGCGTTTACAATGAAGTCCGCTTAGTAGCGGTCACAAAAGAATCTATGTGCGGCATTGTTGGCTACATTGGCAAGCGGCAGGCCAGTCCGATCCTCCTGGATGGGCTGAGCAGGCTGGAATATCGCGGTTACGACTCAGCGGGCATCGCCCTCTTGAATGGCGGAGCTAGCGTAAACATCATCAAAAAGGCCGGGCGCATCGACAACCTGCGCGCTGCCGTAGCCGAGGTAAGCCATCAGGGCTCCACCGGCATCGCTCACACCCGCTGGGCCACCCATGGCGCTCCGACGGATGAAAACGCCCACCCCCACCGCGACCAGAGCGGCAAGCTCGTGCTCGTCCACAATGGCGTGATCGAAAACTACCAGACGCTCAGGGACCAGCTCCTCGCCCAGGGTGACACCTTTGAATCTCAAACCGATACCGAGGTGCTAGCCCACCTCGTGGGGCGTTACTTTGAAGCCTCGGATGAAACCGATGGCCCCTCACGCCTGCGTCAGGCTCTTCAGGCCGCCTTGGGCAAGGTCAAAGGCACCTACGGCATCGCCGTCATGCACGCCGATGTCCCGGGCGTCATCATCGGCGCACGTCTCGGCAGTCCACTGGTCGTCGGCCTCGGCGATGGCGAGCACTACCTGGCCTCCGATGTCTCCGCCATCGTCGCCCACACACGTGACGTCGTTTACCTCAATGACCACGACATCGTCAGCCTCTCAGATGAGCGCTACGATGTCGCCAGCATGGCAGGTGGCACTGCCCAGGTAAAAGTCAGCCGCATCACCTTCACCGCTGATGACGCGGAAAAGGGCGACTTCCCGCACTACATGCTCAAGGAAATCTACGAGCAGCCACAATCCCTCCGCAACGCCATGCGTGGCCGCCTTTCACGGGATGAAGGCACCGCCATCCTCGGAGGTCTGAATATGACCCCGCAGGAGCTGCGCGGCATAGACCGCATCATCCTGAGCGGCTGCGGCACAGCCTTCCATGCCGCCATGGTGGGCGAGTATGTCATCGAAACACTGGCCCGCATCCCGACTGAGGTCGAGATCGCCTCCGAGTTCCGTTACCGCAATGTCCCTGCGGACAAGAACACCCTCCAATTTGTCTTCAGCCAAAGTGGAGAAACCATCGACACCCTCGCCGCGCTTCGTGAGGCACGGAGGAAAGGCATCCGCTGCCTAGGCGTCGTGAATAGCATCGGCAGCACCATCGCCCGCGAAAGCGACGGTGGCTGCTACATTCACGCCGGCCCCGAGATCGGTGTCGCCGCCACGAAGACCTTCACCTCCACAGTGATGATGGTCACGCTGCTCGGCATGCTCTTTGGTCGCATCCATCACCTCAGCAGCGCCGATGGCCTGGAGATGATCGATGAACTCGAAGCCATCCCCGACAAGATCACTGCCATCCTCAAGCAGGCGGACAAGATCAAGGCCATCGCCGAAAAGCATTGCCACGCCGAGGGCATGCTCTTCATGGGCCGCCAGGCCAATTACCCCGTCGCCATGGAAGGCGCGCTGAAGATGAAGGAGATCAGCTACATCTACGCGAGCGGCCATCCGAGCGCCGAGCTGAAGCACGGCATCATCGCGCTGGTAAAGCCGGACATGCCGAGCGTGTTCATCGCGCCCGACGACGCCGTCTTTGATAAAAACGTCAGCAACATCGAGGAAGTGCTGGCCCGCAAAGGTCCGGTCATCGCCGTCACCACCGAGGGCCGCACCGAGCTGGAGCGCCTGACCGAAGACGTCATCTACGTGCCCGATTGCCCCAGCTACCTCAGCCCGCTGCTCACCGTCATCCCGCTGCAACTCTTCTCCTATTACACCGCCGTCGCCCGCGGTTGCGATGTGGACAAGCCGCGCAATCTCGCCAAGAGCGTGACGGTGGAGTGATGAGACCGCTTTTCGTGCCCGAAACCTTTGCCGCCTGCCTGCGTGAACCCAACCTTACGCAGCCAGCCAGTGCTCCGGCCGACCTGCCCAAGGCCGTGCTCAAGCAGGTGAAGCCCCTCGGGCACGAGATTGGGCTCTGGGCGGGAGCACTTCAGAACCTCAAAGCCCGGTTTGCCAAAGGGCGCTTCAGTTCCGAACTCAGTTCCTGGCTGCAAGACCGTTGGCCAACCCAGGAGGCAAGCCTCCCATCGGGTGACTTTGCCCTTCTGCTGCGTGACAGCCCTCACGGCTGGCAACTCGTCGGAGGCTCGCTGCCATGGCTGGATGATCCAGCCTTTGCCGCGCTGTTACACCTCCCCGCACTTCGGCCCGCCTGGGCAGTGGACATGCGCGCCAGTCACCTCGATCACCTCCGACAGATCATCCCACACGCGTGGTTTCTCGATCCCACTCCCCTGCCCCCAGGAAGCGTGATCGCCGGACTTGGCATCGCCTCCTGGCACCGTTTGCCGAGTCTGCATGGCAATGGGCGTGCGTTTGAGATCGTGCCCAGCACCAGACTTTCAGACAGCCTCAGCAAAGAAGAATGGCAAACCGCCATCCAGCTCGCCTTGGAAACTCCAGGCATTCTCCATGAGCAGCCAGCTTCGGGCTCATGGCTCCTCGCGCATTACACCCAGGGCACGGACGGCACTCAATTCAAGGCCGCCTGGACCGAAGAAGCGGCATAAGACAGCTCAGGTGCCACGCTTGTTACCAAACAGCTCGATGTGCAGCCGCGGACTCAGCCGGTGACCGTGGCGCTTGCAGGCTTCGATCAACAAATCATAGCGGCTGCGCATGGCCTCCAGCGTCGTGCCTTCGGGCATCAGCAGCACTTTTTCCGGTGGAATGGGCAGGCCGATTGCCGCGATCACATCGTGCGCCTCCTCCAGGTCCGCCTGGCTGGAAATCACGAACTTGAGCTGGTAGTCCATCGCAGACTCGATCCAGGCGCCCAGCACCTCAGGCTGAAGCCTCGTCTGCTCGTGCCGCTGCACCCAGGCCGCTCCGGCTTTCGCCACAGAGGGCGTGGAGTTCGCCAGCTTCGGGCTGAGCGAGACGAGATCCACCACGCAGCCCTCAGGCGGCACCGTGCCCGCAGTTTCCACCGTGATGTGCTTTCCCATTTCCCTCAGGGTGGCGATGAACTCGCGGATGCCCTTGGCGATCATCGGTTCCCCGCCTGTGACGACGATGTAGCGCGTGGGATGCATCGCGATCTGGGTCAAAATCTCCTCGGCTACCATTTCAGGCCCCTCAGGCTGCCAGGAAGCATACGGCGTGTCACACCAGGAGCAGCGGAGATTGCAGCCCGAAGTGCGCACGAAGACGGAGGGCACTCCCGTGAGGACTCCCTCCCCCTGGATGGAATAAAAGATCTCAGAGATGCGCATGAGCTTTCGTCAGAGCGACCACAAATAGGCGGCGAATCACTTTCCAGCCGTGTCCACTTCGGTCTTCAGTTCGGGAGCTTTGTCCTCCTTGATCTCCATCTCCACCCAATCCGGGCCGTCTTTGCCACGCCGCCACTCATTGTAAACCAGCACTACCACGAGGCCAAACAGAGCGGCGCTGGTTTCCAGAATGAACGGAGTGGCCAGATAGCCAGCGATGGTCATGAAGGACTTCGCCAGCAGTTCGCGGCCGATCTCACTCACCTGCCAGACGATGGTCACGCCAACGATGAAGGTGATGATGAATAGAACCGGAGTGATCCACCAGCCTTTGGCC
>JAGKWZ010000328.1 GCA_021151605.1 Verrucomicrobiaceae bacterium | reverse complement strand
GCCCAGGAGCGATTCAGCCGTCCAGGCCTTGAGCTTCAGAATGCCGCTATCAAGCTGATCGTTAAATTCGGCCAAGCGTTGGACCTGTTCTTCACTCAGCACTGGAGTATCGGCGAGTGCCTGCAATTCCTCACGCCCCTGCATGAGCAGCGGGATCAACTCGGCCCCGTTGCGGCCCATGAGATCAAACACCTCCGCGAAACCTTCGCCACGTCCGCGAGCACTGATGAACGCTTCGGAAAGCGCCATGATCTGCTCCTCCAACGACATGGAGCGCAGCTTGGAAGCGCTCACCCCAAGTTGTTTCAGGGACTCAGCCGTCTTCTCACTGTTCTCTGCATCCGCCAATGAGCGGGTGAGTTTTGAAACCCCACCAACAAGGGTTTCCACATCGCTGCCCGAGAGCTTGGCCATGGCACCCAGGCGCTGGAGACTCTCAACGCTGGTGTCGAGCTGGACAGAGAGATCACTGAGCCGGTCAAAGTCGTCGATCACAGACTTCAGTCCTGCCAGAGAACCGACGGCCGCAGCGAGCTGGCCGAAGCCGCCCACCACATCGGCACTCATCGCCTTGCCCAGAGTGCTGCGGGCACGACTGGCAAAGCCTGACAGAATGCCCTGAGCTTTAGCAGCCCCGGCCTGCAGGTCCGTGTTATCCCAGCCAAGTTCGACTTTTGGTGCTGCCATCGCAGGCAGCACAAGATGTCAAAGCTTTTGAGGCTACACTGAACGCTTGGGCTTAGCGTTGGAGTCAAGCTCTGCCACGAGTTGATCCAAGAAATCAACCATCTGCTCCTCTGCGACTTCGGCTTCAAAACTGCTTCGAATAAGCAGCAGATTCTCCACTATATGGGTTGTAACAGAGTACTGGTCGACACCAAGTTTGGAGCACCTGAGCAGCTCAGAATTTATCTCCTCAACCCATGTGGAGTCATCCTCAAGCGAGCAGTAGTAATCGCTACCAATAGAAATGCAGACCTGCGAATCGAGGCGTTCCAACTCCATATCCATTACAGTTGATGGAAGGTCGTCGTCAAAACTGGGCGCATATTTGTAATATGGTAAGGACTCTGTAATGAACTGCCATATACCAGAACGAAAGCTTGGCGTGCTCTTAAATTCGCCCAGGGACATGCTGAAATTTCCAGCAGATAGCCCAATGTCACTTCTCATAGTCCAGCCGCTAAATGTATCATTTCTGAGCCCGATTGGAGTGATCGATAGCACACCGACATTTGGTATTTCGAGGTCAGCCATAAAAAATCAGATGCTCATTTAATCGGTCATGGTTCTTCACACGACACATCAGTCTTGCCTCCCCGTAAACTATCTTTTTTGGGCTGTGCCTTCCGATTGGTTCAGGCACGGCCTTGTTGATGCCGGCCTCATTGAAAATCTGGAGGGCGAGATTTACGGCAGCAACGTGCTTTGATCGTGGCACGTTCACGTCGCCCCAAGCTTCGATGGTTTCGAGAAACAACGGCAGATCGCCGCGCACCATGCGCCATTCCTGTGGTTCGTGGCTGCACAACCAAAGGATCTTGATCGCGTCCGCCAGGAATGTGGTGAGTTGCTCCAAGGTTTTGGATAGTGGCAGTGCCCCATCGGCAGCACGCAGTTTGTAGAACAAGGCCTCGCGTCCTGAACTGTAGCCATGAAGCGACACTGGCTGGAAGCAGCCCTTCTGCTCGATCCAGACAGGCCAAGTATGCTCGGCATCAAAGGCGTTTTCACGTTCCGTCTGAGCTGCGTTGAGAACTGCTTCGGGCACCGCATCACGATGAACCTTGCGCGGAGTCTTCTTGGTCGGTTCGGGATCGAGTCGGAGTTTGGGTGGTGTTTTCATGCGATTCGGAAATGGCGTTGCACCCGGTCGAGCATGTCATCGCTCGCCTGCTCAGAAACAAAAGCGGACCTCAGTGAGCGAGGCTTGCGCAGCAGCACTCGACGACCGGTGGCGTGGAGATGCCGGAGGATTTGATCATGCACACATCGGGCGTTGTAAGCGCCGATCAGCGGGTGCTGGGTCTGTTCCAGGCGACCCTCACGAAGCTGCTGGATGAGTGCTTGAGCATCATGCCGCATCCATTCACCGCTTGGAGCCTTCACGGAATGCCCGAAGCGCGGCAGTCGGAACAGTCCGTTCTCATGCTCAATCATGGGGATGCCAATCACGCCCAGTGCTGCAACCAGCGCAGCATCGGTGGTTTCGATCAGTTCATCCGCCTCACGCAGGCTCGGCAATTCATCGCCGTCCGTGTAGATCGTGGCGTGATCATCACCCGCCAACGTGAGCCGGATGCGATCTTCGTTGCGCAACGAAGATGCGATCATGTTGGCGTTGTGACAGGCGCGCAGCCCACACAGAAATGGATGCAGAGGATCTGCCTGCTCCAGGCTGCCTGAATGCCAGTCGTTGTTCAGGCCATCCGTGGTCATGGCGTTCCAGAGCGACTGAAGGCCGACATAGAACGTGGTCACTTCTTCGCCACTGCGTTCATCGAGCACCACATCCGTGCGGATCGGAAACCCCAGGGCTCCCAGACAGGACGCCAAGCTCAGGCTGTGAGTGGGCCACCAGCCTTCGATCATGGCGCGATGCCTGGGAACATTTCAGCGGTGAAGCTGACCTGGGGTTCATCCGTGTCGCTCAGTTCGCGTGTCGGGTCCTTGTAGATGATCTTGCCTTCGGTGGGCGAGAACCCGTGGACGGAGCTTTGGAAATTGGCGAGCGCCGTGATGGCGGTGCCTGGGTGCTGATCGGCAAAGCCTGTGGCACTGTTGCCCACGATGAGCGGGCCGTGGACGCGGATGATGCCAACGCCATCATCCACAGATAGCAGCGGGTTCGAGGAAGGCTCTGGCAGCGTCAGACGCGCATCGAAGAACGCCACGGCTTGAGCAGCCATGCTGTGCATGGCCTCGGAAGTGATGAGCCAGGGCTGGCGGGAGAAAAGCGAATCGAGCGCGGTCACGCTCCGCTTGGAGTGTCAACGGCAGCAGGTGGCGGTGCAGGCACGACCGAGCCACCACTTGGCTTCCACAGCATGTCGAGAGGCACACCGTATTTGGTGGCGGTTTCGAGGATCATCTTGGCATCACGCGCACGCCGTTCGAGTTCCTCACCGAAGTCCGCGCCCAGTTCCTCGTAGTGATCGCTGATGGTTTTGAGCCCCATCTCAACATCAGAACGGTTCTGCTGGGCTTCACGACCTGCATCGACGCTGAGCTTGCGCGGACACACGCAGCTAATTTTCCACCATCCCTGGACGGGCGGCAGTTCGCCACGAGCAATCGCATCGCCGATCACATAGAACCACACAGGTTTGATCAGTCGTTGGATCAGGATCATCTGACGGTAGGAGAACCTGCGATCTGCCTTGGCCACGACCAATCGAACGCCAGCACCGCCGACCTTGGATGAGTCTGCCGCGAATTCATACGGCAGCACGCCAAGCGCGGAGTCACGGCGCAGATGCTCCAGGAACCCGGTGAATGTTGGGCTGGGCCGTTTCGGCTCGAAGGAGTCGAGTGACTCGTTGGGCTTGAGGGCGACGAGCTTCCCGCCAGTGATCTGCTGAAGGGTGGCCGGGCTGCTGGCTTCGCTGGCTGTTGCCTGATCACCTTCGATGGCAAAATCGGAATCATCCTTCAGATCACCTGTCTCCGTCTTCAGCACGCGGGTCACGTCGCAGTTGTCCTTCACGGCGTGCTTTTCCAAAGCGATCAATTCCATCTCGTCGATGATGTGATTGATGGAATGCTGGATCGTCGGGGCGTTGCGAACGCTCGTGGCATTCTCCGGCTCGAACACATGCAGCACGCTTTGAGCAGGCAGTTCGCGCGCGCCTTTGTCTTCGATCACGCGATACGAAACCGGCGCTCCCCAGGCATCCAGGGTGATGCCGTGGTAGCTTTTGGCGGCCGTATTTCCATCACCGATGCGGTGGGACTCGATCAACTGAAGCGCGGCCAACCCAAGCCGGCTGCGGGTGAGATGAATGAAGTATTCACCATCCACATCCATGCCGCGACACACCAACGACTGTACTTCCTCGAAGCTGAACCTGCCAGTGACTTCGCAGCGGGCTGACCAGCCACGGAAATAGGCTTCGGCTTTGCGGTTCCATTCGGGGTCATCTGATTGTGCCTGCGGGCGAATGCCATCTCCTGTGGAATAGATCGCCATGTTGCTGACCATCTCACGAACGAAGCCGGAATTCTTGGCCAGGTAACGCGAGCGCTTCACCAACTCACGATGAACGTGAGGCGTGAGATCCTGCCGCGCATCACGCGGTGAGGCACCAGGCACCTGACCTCGGCGCGGCGATGGATTGGCGGATTCGTAGATCGAGCTGACGGCCTTGGGCTTGAACCAGCCGTTCACCCATTGGAGAAGTGGTTTCATGGGGCGATACGGCGGATGTGGGAAGTGGTGATCCGGCGGCGACGTTCATAGGTGTTTGGAGCCAGAACGCGCAGTGCATGGACGCATTCATCGAGCGTCTCCTTCACGGTCATCGGGAACTGCTTTGAAGCGTTGGAACCGCTGTCGCCCCAGCTCATGAGGGTCTTGCCCTCCAAAAGCATCTGCTTGGCTTTCGTCTGGATGCTGAGAACTTCTGCGACCGTGAAGCCGTCGGTGAACAAACCTTGCGCCATGCTCGGGGTTGATCTGTCAACGAGCCGTAGGTTCCTTCAGGTCACGTTTGATCTCATCCACCGTGAGCCGGATGTAGTTCACGTCCGTCTTCACGACATCCGTACTGCGCTCCAGGAGTTGGATCTTCACGTCGTGGGATTCAAGTCGCTGCCGGTCCTCGTTGCGCAACAGTTCGAGGTGGCGAAGTGTGCTGGTGTGAACACCCCAAGCAGTGGCACCGGCGATGACCAAAGAGAGGATCTGCACGACATGCCCGAGGCTGATGGTGGAATCATAACGTGGCTGAGTCATGAACTGATGAGCTTGAGGATGGCGGCTGGTGTGATGAACCCAAGGGTGACGAGGCTGCCACACCCCTTCAGCGGACGGATGCGTGCGGTGATCCAGTCGCCCTCGCGTTCTTTGGCATCGGAGCTTGGATCGAGAGACGTGTTGCCCTCGATGGTGGACATGCTGACGCCGCGCACGGCTGTCACGATGCCAGCATGGCCGTTGGAGGTAGCGCCGTGGCGTGCCAGCCAGATGGCACCAGGAGTCGCAGTCGGAGAAAGCAGACCCAGCTTGCCGAAGTTGGCTGCACTGGTGACGCAGTGAGGCGTCATGGCCGACTGCCAGCGTTTGATCTGCTCCGGTGTGGCAGAGAGAGAACGCAGCGCGGCAAGCACCATGCCTTCACAGAACGCGGCGCAATACGCCCAGCCAGGTTCCCATGGCGAGGAGCGCATGAGCGAGCGCAGTTCATCGACCAGAGCGCGATCAGGTCCAGCCGTGCTAGGGTTGTCCCACTCGGCGTTGGGTTTTACTTCGCGCAGGCCAATGAAGCGGCCCGCCTGTCGCATGACCGCCGTTGCAAGAGCGTCGGAGGTCATTTCTTCCTCCAGTTGATGCGCAGACGACCATAGGCGGCGGTGGCGAGACCACCGAACTCGGCAATGGTGTCCCAGTTGGCGGCGGCAATGGCCACCATGCCCTGAGCTTCGTCCGTGGGGAGATGTAGGCCGAAGAGACGGCCAAGAGCACCGACAGCAGAAATGACGATGCCCGCGTAAGTGAGCTTCCCTTGAAGAGTTTGAGTGGGGTTCATGCCCCATGTGGCCGTGTCAATCTGCGGTGGGTTCGTCGTCCTCTTTGATCTCGGCATCCGCCTTCACCGACTCCTGTCCCACCAGTTTGAGCATCACCGCTGCGGCCACCTGCATGGCTTCACAATCCCAGTAATGATTCGCACGCTTGCCGATGCGTTCCCAAAGCCACTTGCCGCCTTTGCGGACACGCTGCTCGCTCTCCATCTGCGTGAGATAGTCGTCTCCCGCGTCCTCGGCGATTTCCCAGGTGGGGCCACGCTCCGGGTCTTGATTGCGGCGCAGTCGCGCGAGCATGTCTTTGATGTTGAGGTTCGACCAGTAGAACACCGAGCAGGTCTGGCCACGCCCCAGCACGACCTTGCGGCGCGGCGAGTAGAACCGATGTACGCTCCGGCCTTCCTTGGTGCGATGAACGTAGGTGGCACGGCGGTCGCCCATGAGAGCCACCCAGCCGTGCTTGGCGCATTCGCGATACACGTCATAGGTGGCGTGGCCGGCATCGACGAATACCAGGTTGGAGCGAATGGTGAACCGCTCCTGCAAGCTGAGCACTTCGTCCCAGGTGGGCACGCGTTCGCGCCACACCAAACGCGAAGAACCCTCCAACGACCAGCCACGCACGATCACGAAGAAATGATCCATCTGGCAGTCCACCGTAATAAATCGAAGCGGGGATGCCACTTGCTCAGGATCGAAGGGCGGCGTGAGGAACTTGCCCTGCCGGTTCACCGCTGCCTCGTCGTCCCAGGTTTCACCGAGACGATAGCCGCTGGGAGTGATCTCCAGCTTGAAGTCCTCAAGGTAGTCGCGCCATGGCAGCGCCAGTCGCTTCTGATAAAACTGCCGCAACGGTTCCAGATCGCCCTGCTTCGCAGCCGCCTTGGCACGCAGATACAACTCAGCAAGCCTGCCCCAGCTCATCGCGCAGAGGGCGTTCCAATGAAACCCGACGTTCTCCGGTGACGCGTTCAGATTGGTGCGCACATAACGACCCGTAGTGCTCAGCACACGTCGCGTGCGGTCGCTGTCATCGAACGCATGACCGCAGCCTTCACAAGTCAGCGAGGCGGTCTCGCGCACGCGGGCGAAGTTCCATTCGCCATCATCATCGCGTGCGTCCTTGCTCCATTCCACGTTCTCCCATTTGAAAGGCTGGCGGAGAGCACAGTGCGGACAAGCAAAGGTCCACTCGCGCATGTCAGTGGTTTCAAACTTGCGGTGAGTGTCATCGTTCTCTTCCCCGCCCTGGGACATGAAGAGGCACTTGCCCAGCCAGCCGAAGGCGGTGACACGGGCTTCAGCCTCCGCCATGTGGCCTGTCGGCCAACGCCATGTCTCATCACCGATCAACCAGCGGATGGAGCGGCGTTGCAGGTTGGTCTTGTTGTGGGCACCGAGCACCCAGAGCGTCATGCCATTGGAAAAATGCTTGGTGCTCGTCTTGAGCTTGTGTCGGTCACGCGGGTAGAGCGCCTGCACAGCGGGGCATTCATCAAAGATTCGTCCAAGCCTGCTTTCGGCCTGGTCCTTGGCGTCATCATCCGTCTGGTCGAGCCACAGCGCAGGGCCTGGTAAATTGGCAATGATGTAGCAGAGGCCGATTTCGCCGATGGTGGTCTTGGAGGACTGGATCGCGGCCAGGATGGAAACGATGCGAACCTTGGGATCGACCAGCGCTTCGAGCGGCTCCTTGAGCCAGGGCGAGTTGTCCGCACGGAACCGGCCAGGCACCGGCGAGTAGGGGATCGAGTGAATGTGCTCTTCCGCCCAGGCCCATGGCGGGCGGCGATCAGGAGGCTGCCAAATCCGGCAACCGATGTCGC
>JAGKWZ010000327.1 GCA_021151605.1 Verrucomicrobiaceae bacterium | reverse complement strand
GCGGGGCCCACCGCTGCGGTTGACCGGGATGTTGAACGAGGCCCCGCGTCCACCGACGGAGATCGAGCTCAGTCCCCCGCTGGAGAAGTTGAACCTCAGCGGGCCCAGGCGGGCGGAGCGGCGGGCGGCGGAGGTGAGGCGCTCCACCTCGGCGAAGGCGGCCTTCTGCTCGGCGGTGAGACCGCCTGCGTCGCCGGTTTTACTGCCTTGCTTCCCGACCTGAGCGCGCACCTCGGCCAGGGCGGTCTCAAAAAGGGTGCGGAAGATGACAGGCGGGGTGACCGTGGGGTCATCGAGCCGCTCGGCCATGGCGGCAGCGTAGTCGAGGTCGCCGAGGGCATCATTGAAACTGCCCGCAGCCTGGAGGAGGGTGGACAGCGGGAAGGAGAACTTGCGTTTGTCACTCATGGTTTGGTAGGGACTAAGGTTGGGTGCGGTGAAGCCCGGGTCATTGGGTTGCAAAACATAGGAAGGGCTGCCCCATCGGGCATTCAAATCCCCGTAACGTGTTCCGTCTCCCCAACGAATGGTTCTCATCGCGCTCGAAATAAAATCAGAGGGGACTTAGTTCGTCAACGCTTGAGTTTAAACGTTATGCATATCATTGCATCGTGATATGATGATGAGTGGGAGGCATTAGGGATAGTGATGCTAAAAGCTCCCGGTCAAGCAGGGGCGGCAGATAAGGAGCGAGTAACTGCGGACTCCAATTATGTTGCTGCGGGCTCCGAGTTTTTGGCTGCGGGCTCCGAGTTTTTGGCTGCGGACTCCGAGTTTGTGGCTGCGGACTCTGAGTTTGTGGCTGCGGACTTCAAGTTTGTGGCTGCGGACTTCAAGTTTGTGGCAGCGGGCTCCGAGTTTGTCGCTGTTTTTAGATTTGCGAAGCGTGCCAGCCCCAAAACAAAGCCGCGGGCGGATGGACCGCTCGCGGCTTGGGGATTTTCAGAGAGGGCAGGTTACTTCCGCACTTCGTTCACGAACTCTTCCATGAGGTCCATGGCTTTGACGATGAGGTCGGGAGCGGTGGCGTAGCAGCAGCGGACGAAGCCTTCTCCGGCTTCGCCAAAGGCGTTACCAGGGACGACGGCGACGCTCTTCTTTTCCAGAAGGCCAAAGGCGAATTCCTTGCTGGTGAGGCCGGTGCTGCGGATCTCTGGGAAGACGTAGAAGGCTCCGCCAGGGTTGAAGCAGTGGAGGCCCATGCCGTTGAGGCGGCTGACGATGATGTTTCGCCGCATCTCGTAGCTCTGGCGCATTTCTTCATAGGCACTCGCGCCCATTTTCAGGGCTTCGATGCCGGCGATCTGGCTCATGATGGGAGCGCAGAGCATGCAATATTGGTGGACCTTCATCATGGCCTCGCGCAGCGGGGCAGGGGCGCAGGCATAGCCGAGGCGCCAGCCGGTCATGGCAAAGGCTTTGCTGAAGCCGTGCAGGAGCACGGTGCGCTCTCTCATGCCGGGGTATTCGACGATGCTCTTGTGCTGGCGTCCGTCGTAGAGCAGCTCGCAGTAGATCTCGTCGGTGAAGACGAAGAGATCGTGCTTCACGGCGAGGGCGGCGATCTTTTCCAGCTCCTCAGGGGGCATGATGCCGCCGGTGGGATTGGTGGGGAAGTTCAGCGCGATGATCTTGGTCTTCGGCGTGATGGCTTTCTCCACATCGGCAGCCATGAGGGCGAAGTTGTTTTCCTCACGCGTGTTCACCACGACGGGCACGCCGTAGGCCATCTTGATGCTGGGGCTGTAGCTGACGTAGCAGGGCTCGTGATAGATCACCTCGTCGCCAGGATTTAAAACAGCGCGGAAGGCGATGTCGAGCGCCTCACTGACGCCGACGGTGACGAGGATCTCGGTCTTCGGGTCGTAGGTGACGCGGAACTGCTTTTCCACGTATTCGCTGATGAGCACGCGCAGGGGCTCCAGGCCGAGGTTCGAGGTGTAGCTGGTCTGGCCTTTTTCCAGAGAGCGGATGACGGCCTCGCGAATGGGCCAGGGGGTGGATTTGTCGGGCTCACCGACGCCGAGGGAGATGACGTCCGTGCGGCCGATGACGAGCTCGAAGAAGTCGCGAATGCCAGAGCGCGGGAGGTCGCGGATCTGGGTGCAAAGTTTATTGTGATAGTCCATTGAGGTTGGGCAAAGACAGTTCTGACTCAGGGGACTCGATCACGGGCTGACGGGGAGACGCTCCTCATCACCGGCGGCATTCACGAGGAAGCCGGACTGCTTGTAGGCCTTCAACTGGAAGTGGGTGGCCGTGGAGAGTACACCACCGAGGGTGCTGAGCTTCTCCGCGATGAAGTTGGCGACATCGAGCAGGTCTTTGCCCTCGACGAGGATGGCGAGGTCATAGCCACCGCTCATGAGGAAGCACTCGCGGACTTGGTCAAACTTGGCGATGCGGCGGGCGAGACGGTCAAAGCCGCCTTCGCGCTCGGGGGTGATCTTCACTTCGACCAAGGCGGTGACACCTTTTTGGCCCGCTTTCTGGCGATCGACGACGGCATTGTAACCCAGGATCGTGCCATCGGCCTCTGCGGCGGCGATGCGGCGGCGCACTTCGTCTTCCGTGAGGCTGAGGATTCCAGCCAGCTCAGCGGTGGAGCGGTTGGAGTTGATGGCAAGGAGGTGGATTAATGGGTCCATAAGGAGGGTGGAGACATAAGCACTGTTCAGAATGCACGCACGCTTTTGTTGCTTTTGCGGGGATGTCCCCGCGCAGCCTTCCCGGCAAAGTCGCAGCTTTTCCGTGCACGATTCAACAATGCCATACGTACAAGGATCGAAGACGCGCCCCACCTGGAATAAAACGCCAGTCAGGGCGTCTGACTCCAGCCCGGCACGCCGGGCAAAACACAACAAACTAAACTAACCATCGAATACCATCATGAAGAAACTCCTCGCCCTCGCCTTCGCTCTCGTCGCCGCCACTGGCTTCGCCGCTGAATACCCAGATATCAGCATCGCGGACCTGAAGACCGCCATCGCTGAGAAGAAAGTCGTCGTCATCGACGTCAACGGTGCAGCCTCCTACACCGCCGGCCACGTCCCAGGCGCAGTCGATTTTGCCAGCAAAGGTGCTGACCTCGCCAGCGTGCTTCCAGCTGACAAGGGTGCCCTTGTCGTCGCTTATTGCGGTGGCCCAAGCTGCTCCGCCTATAAGAAGGCTGCCAACAAGGCTGCTGAACTCGGCTACACCAACGTGAAGCACCTCTCCGCTGGCATCTCTGGCTGGAAGAAAGCCGGTGAGACCCTCGAGAAGTAATTCACTGAAGTGAATCCACACGCCGGGATGCTGGACAAGTGCCGCATCCCGGCGTTTTTTGTGCCCGTAACTTGACTGCCCATTCTCATGAAAAAAATCCTTCTCACTTTGTCCCTCCTTTCCGCCGCCCTTCAGGCCGCTGACACTCCGAAAGCTGTCACCTACGAAGGTAAAATCACCGGCGTCGTCTGTGTCTCCTGCAAGGAGCATGTGGCAGGTGCGCTGAAGCAAAAGCTGCCCGGCGTGGTCAGCGTGGATGTGAAGCCCGGCGATGCCGAGGCGAACAAGCTGATCATCGTGGCGAACAGTGACGCGATCACCAAGGAATCCGCCACGGAAGCCCTGGGAACTTACGCGAAGAACTACAGCATCGTCAGCCTGGCGAAGAAGCAGTAATCCCATTGGTTCCATGCTGCTGCCAGACCTACGCGCTCAGATTTGTGAGGCCAATCGTGCGCTCGTGCCCAGCGGGCTCGTGCGGCTCACTTGGGGAAATGTTTCCGGGATCGACCGAGCGAGCGGGCTGTGGGGCATCAAGCCCAGTGGCGTGGACTATGATAAGCTGACGCCAGCAGACATCGTGCTGCTGGATCTGGAAGGGAAGGTGGTGGAGGGCACGCTGCGTCCCTCCTCCGACACGAAGACGCACCTGCACCTTTACCGCGAGTTTGCCGAGATCGGCGGCATCACCCATACGCATAGTCTGAATGCGACGATCTTTTCCCAGGCGGGAAGAGAACTGCCCTGCTTCGGCACGACTCATGCCGATCATTTCCATGGCACGGTGCCTGTGGTTCGGGCGCTGACGCCGGAGGAGGTGGCGGCGGATTACGAGCACTTCACGGGCGTGGCCATCGTGGAGCGGCTTCGTGAGCTTGGGCTAAGCCCCATCGAGATGCCTGCGGTGCTGCAACTGCATCACGCGCCCTTTACCTTTGGTAAGTCGGCTATGGACTCCGTGAACAACAGCATCGCCCTGGAGATGTGCGCGCAGATGGCGCTCGGCAGCTATGAGCTGAATCCGGCGATGCAGCCCATCCCTGGGCACATTTTAGAAAAGCATCATCTGCGCAAACACGGCCCGAACGCCTACTACGGGCAGGGGAAGCACTGATCAATCAGCGCCGAAGAAGCCACCGAGCTTCCGAATGCGTGTGGGATGACGCAGCTTGCGGAGAGCCTTTGCCTCGATCTGGCGGATGCGCTCGCGGGTGACTTGGAACTTCTTGCCCACTTCCTCCAGCGTGCGGCCTGAGCCATCGACGAGGCCAAAGCGCTGTTCCAGGACCTCGCGCTCACGAGGGTTGAGCGTGTCGAGCACGTCTTTGAGCTTGTCGCGCAGGAGATTGATCGCGGTAAGCTCCATCGGGTCACGAGCTTCTTTATCTTCGATAAAGTCACCGAACTCGGTGTCGCCTTCACCTTCACCCACCTTTGCCTGCATGGAGACAGGCTGCTGAGACATGCGCAGCACGGCATTCACACGCTCCACGGGGAGATGAATTTCTTCCGCGATCTCATCCGGGGTCGGATCGCGGCCGAGTTCCTGGACGAGCTGTTTATGGACGCGCATCAGCTTGTTGATCGTCTCGATCATGTGGACCGGGATGCGGATCGTGCGCGCTTGGTCAGCGATGCTGCGGGTGATGGCCTGACGAATCCACCAGGTGGCGTAGGTCGAGAACTTGTAACCGCGGCGGTATTCGAATTTCTCCACGGCACGCATGAGGCCCATGTTGCCTTCCTGAATCAGGTCTAGGAACGACAGGCCGCGATTGGTGTACTTCTTGGCGATGGAGATCACGAGGCGCAGGTTGGCCTCGATCATCTCCGTTTTTGCGCGGGTGGATTCGGAGACGCACTGGCGTGCTCGGGCGGCAATGTTGCGGAAACCCTCCGCCGTTTGCCAAGCATCCTGTTCGAACTGGAAGAGCCGGTCCTTCAGCTCCTCGGTTCGCGGATGAACTCGGATCTCGTGTTCCAAAGCGTGCAGTTCATCGAGCTTTCGTTCGATGAGGGCCACGAAGTCTTCGTTGATCTTCTGCTTGAAGTAGAACTTGGCGCAGGATTTGAAAAAGGCTGTGCGGGCAGTTTCGAAGTTGGCTACGGCATTGGACTGTTTTTTGCCAGTGGTCGTGCTCAGTGTTTTGTAATGCTGGGCGCATTTCTCACTGGAATCGGTCGCCTGCGAGATCAGCGGGCCAAGTCGCTTGAAGTATAGCTCTCGTTCCTCAGTTTTCCGGTCGATCACCAGACGGTCGAAACGCTCCAGCCCGTCAGCCAGATTGCGGGCATACTGGAGGTAGCTGTGGGCTACAAAACCGAGGTTTTGCAGGCAGTGCATGAGATCGGTCTCGGCCTTTTCGATTCGCTTGGAGATCTCGATTTCCTGCTCGCGAGTCAGGAGCGGCACCTGGCCCATCTGGCGCAGATACATGCGCACCGGGTCATCAAACATGTCGAGCCGTGCATCTTCCTTGGCGGTGGCTGCTGCTGCGGCCTCCGCTGCTGCGTCGAGCTTCGGTGCAATGGCTGCCAAAAGAGCCCGGGGCGGGGAGTCTCTCTCATCCGTGATGCGTATTTCCAGTGAGCGCAGACGGGAGATGACTTCATCGATCAAATCGACGGTGACGATGCCCGAGGGGAGCGCATCATTGATGTCATCCCAGTTTAAATGGTCCTGATCCTTTGCCAGGCGGATGAGCCCACGGATGCGTGACTGCACTTCGGGGGCATTGATGTCATTGAAAATATTGACCTGAGGAGCGGATGTATAGCCACCCTTTGGTGGACGACCGCGACGGCGCTTCAGCAGGATACCATCTGGAGAAATCAGAGGTGCTGGCGCTGAGGCCGGTTTATCTACGACAGGATGTTTGCGTGGACGACCACGCCCGCGCTTCTCTGACTGGGCATTCGGTGAAGCGACAGGAGCTACGGCAGCGGGTGGCGCTGCAGCAGTACCGGCGGGCTTTTTTCCTGGAAGTGGTTTTTTTGAGACGGCCATAGGTGCCGTGAGGCGTCCGAAGGG
>JAGKWZ010000045.1 GCA_021151605.1 Verrucomicrobiaceae bacterium | reverse complement strand
CGGCCCCCACCATGTAAAACGTTGTGTTCTCATCGACTCCACCCTCTACTCCATCACAGCCGTTTTGCCAATCGACAGGTTTTCAAACACGACCTAGGATTGAATTCAAGCAGAGTCTAGAAAGGCCACTTCCGAGTCCGCCAGCTCCATAACAGGAACACGCCGCTACCAAGCAGCAGGGTTAAAGCACCGAAGCCGAGGAGTGTACGATCTGTTGTGATCAGCAGATAAATCCAGCCGATAAGCGCAACGAAAGCGGGAAGGGGATAAAGCCACATGCGAAATGGGCGTTCTGCATTTGGCTGGATCTTCCGCAGCATGATTAAGGCCCCAATCTGACCCACAAACTGCACCACGATGCGCGTGGAAAGTAGGGCGTCGATCAAGGTCCCGAGTTTCACAAAAGTGGCTGCCACAGCGATCAAGCCGACCGTCACCAAGGCAACGTGAGGAAAGCCGAGACGTGGATGCAGACGTCCAAAAACACGGAAGAAGCTGCCATCTCGAGCAGCGGCATAAGGAATGCGCGAGTAGCCGAGAAGCATGGCGAAGCAACAGGCGACCATGGTCCACAGCACGAGCACGGTGAAGAGCTGAGCAAAGTCATTTCCATAGATCTTCGCCATCATCATTGTCACCACGGGTTTATTTAGTCCTTCGGGGCTCACGAACTCACGCCACGGCACCACACCGATGATGGAAAGATTTACTGCAAAGTAGATCACAGCCACCAGCACGAGGCTGAGCATGACCGCGCGTGGGATGACGCGCCCTGGATGCTTCACTTCATCGCCGATGAAGCAGATGTCGTAGTAGCCGAGGTAGTCATACATGCCAATGCGTGCCGCAGCTCCGAGTGCGACCCATTTGGCAGCATCAAAGGTCCACGCGTCTTCCGGGAAATCGAAGGCCAGCTTTGGATCGAAATGCCTCATGCCTGTGAAGATGACGACGCCCATCGCCAGCAAAGCACCGAGCCATAAGGTCACCGTGATCTTCCCGATCGACTCAATCCTTCGATAGAGCAAAAAGATCACAAGCAGGCCCACGCCTGCGCCAGCACACAAGCGTGTGAAGTCACTGCTCTGCGGCCAAAGCGGCTGCAAATACTGCGCCACACCCACATAGGCCGTGGCCAGTTCCAGCGGACCACTGAGGATGAATTGCCAGATGAACAGGAAGCCCATGAAGCGTCCCCATTTCTCACGCCCATAGCCCTCGCGAAGGTAAACATACGACCCACCCGACTTCTGAAGACTGGCCCCGAGTTCACTCCATACCAATCCATCTGCCAGAGCGATGATCAATGCCACCGCCCAGCCAAGCATCGACTGTGGGCCACCCATGGTCAGCATCAGCGCTGGTATGGTGATAAAGGGCCCTGCCCCGAGCATGTTGGACATGTTCAGTGCGGTGGCCTGCAGGAGGTCGAAGCGGCGCTCGGGCTGACGATCAGCATCTGTTGTCATAGGCGATCAGCGAGAACGCTTCATTCGAAACGGAACGAGTACACATCCGCATCCTTGAGTGCAAAACGCAGACGAACAGTCTTCCCGGCGAGCGAGTTGACATCGGTACCACTTTTCCAGACCACAGTGCGCTCAAGAGAATCACCAAAGTGCTCCTCGCAGTCGCCCAAAGCGAAGCCGGGCAGCGCTTTGCCATTATCGTCTTGGATTTCCACCTTCACGTCACCGGCGGCGGAACTTGCGAAGTTCATGCTGAGGGCTTTGCCGGTGAAGGTGAAGGGCTTCGTGAGGAGCTCGCCGCCGCTCATTGGCGCATGGATGGAGACGAAGCCGTCGAGCCGCAGCGTGTAGCGGCGTAGTTCGCTGCTCTTGCCGGTCCAGTAGCTTTCGGTGGCGTAGAGACTGAGTTCGTTTGGTGCGCCTTCCATGGATGACTTTGTCTCCACGGGATGCCAGGCGATGTATTGATGACCGTAGTTCCAGGTGCCGGGCCGCTCGATACCGGGCGGGAGAAAGGCCTCATTCCAGCGCTTGAAGGTCACGCCATCGCGGCTGGCCATGAAGAGGCCTTCGGTGACGACCATGCCGTAGCGGTCGCTAGCCTTCGAGCGCCATTCGCGGTGCTCGCGCTCCGGCAGCGCTCGCATGCTTTCGGACCAGCCACGCTCAAGATAGCGCGTGGGAAAGCCGAGGAGAAGATGAGGGGCGCGGTGGTAGGGCTTCACCTGGTTCGTGTAGAGTGCCTCGCCAGGTGAATCGACATAACGAAGGTCCTGCTGGTTTTCCCAATGGATGAAATCCTTCGATGTGGCCGTTCGGATGGCGCGGAGGCCGGATGGTTTCCAGTTCTTCTCGTCAGTCGTCCCTTCGGTGAAGTAGCGCCAGTAGGCGCGATACAATCCGGCCTGTGCATCCCAAAACGCGAGGTTTTGCGAATCAAACGCCCCATCCGTGATCACCGGCGCATCCGCCATCGGCGACCAACTCAGGCCATCGGGCGACTTCAGCGCGAGCAGGCCTTTCGGCGAGTTCGAGCGCACGATGGCCTTGTACTTTGCATTGGCAGCCGCGTTCGGGTTTTCATCGTTGAAGACGGCGGGATGGCCGCCATCGGGATTCACCTTCCCCATCTTGCCATGCGGGATGACGATGTTGTTTGCCTTCGAGCCTTTGAACTCGTGCAGGCCCAGCTCCGGCTTGCGCCAATGAATGCCATCATCGCTCTCGGCGTAGCAAGTAAAGAGCGGATGCTCGCCCGTGTTGACCTTGCCGGGCGCGGTGACGGTGAGCTGCCACGACTTGTAATACATGCGGTATTTGTCGCCGTCCTTGAAGACACTGTGGTAGCCGCTGCCACTGCCTTCCCATGGCATATCATGTGTGATGGCGATCTCCTGAGGCTGCGGCTGATGCAGGCGCTGCTCGGCCTTGCCGGTAAGTTTTTCGATGAGAAAATCATCCACAAACAACTCACGACGTGTACCGATGTCGATGGCTTGAATCGAAGAAGCCACAGCGACAGTGGCAAGAAAAGGCGTGTAGAATTTCATGCGAGGAGACTACGGCCAGGCAAAGCCAGTGCTTGCGAGGACAAAGCGTCGCTCAAGGAAGCTTCCCAAAACGCCTCATTTCACCAGCGTCCAGTTCACGGCATTTGCTAGCAGCTTCCGCACATCGGCGATCTGCATATCCTCGGGTGCACCGAGACTGGTGTAGAAGATGCGGGCCTTGCCGGGGCCGTAGTTGCGTGTCCAGGCGACGGGCATCGGTGGGCTGGTGTCGGTCTTGGCGGTGCCGATGAGCAGCGGGGTGACATCAGCGTCGAGCGGGAGCACTTTGTAGAGGGATTGGGCGCCGAGGATGTTCGCGGGGTTCACACCGGCGAGTAGCGGGCTGTTTTCAGCTCCAGGGGCGATTCGGACGCTGTAGGGCAGGCCTTTGGTTTCGTAGCCGGTGTTCGGAGCGCCGAGGACTTCGTCGGTGAACTCAGGCCAGGGCACGAGGCTGGGATCGACGACCTCCTTGGGCTTCGGAATAAAGGCGTGGTTGGCAGTGCGGATGCCGAGCAGCGGCTTGCCTGAATCGAGATGGGCGCGGATGGCGTCCATTTGATTCTTCGGCGGAAAGCGGCGGCGAGAGAAGAGCACGAGCAAGTCGGCATCCTTCAACGCTTCGACCAGTCCGGCGAAGTGATGCGCCTGCGGCTTGTCGCCATCGATGATCGTGACGCGGTGACCGAGAGGTCGGAGCTGCTTCTCGGCAAAGTCACGCATGGTGCGCGGTGCTTCGTAATTGTTCGGGTCCTCGACGACCATGATGACGATGTTTGCAGCCTGTGAGGCAGTGAAAGTGATGAGCAAGGCAAGGACACTGAGGAGACGTTTCATGGTGTTCGTCGATTACGGACCAGTAAGCGCGATTCTTTGGCAGAGTCGGCTCCTGCAGGTGAAAGGACAAGACGTGCCGCCGCGACTCTGCGATGCGACTTCTGATGAAAAAATACCTCTCTCTGTTCCTGCTACGGATGTTTGTCTGCTGCGGTCTTGCTGCTGAACCGATCAGCGACAAGCCTGACAGCACCGGCTTCACCTCGCTCTTCGATGGCACAACTTGGACGGGCTGGGATCATCCACCGCATCTCGATGGCGTGTGGGAGGTCGCGGATGGCGTCATCCGGCTGCGCACGGATGAACCGAAGCGGGTGAGCGGGAAGGACTACAACCTTTCCACCGCGAAGAAGTACAAGGACTTCACGCTGATGATCGACTGGCGTCTCACTGGAAAGCCGGTCGTGAAGCCGCATCAGTGGCTCACCGACGACGGGCAGTTCCATCTCGATGGCGCCGGCAAGGTGATCATGAAGGACAACCTCACCTGGGGCGATAGCGGCATCTACCTGCGCGGTCCCCGTGCGGCGCAGGTGAACATTTGGTGCCAACCATGTGGCAGCGGCGAGGTGGGCACGAAGTTCAAAGACCTCTCCGCCACCAAAGACGAACGCCTGAAGACCATGCCGAGCGTTCGTGCCGACAAAGGCCCCGGCGGGTGGAACCGCTTCATCATCACCATGCGCGGTGATCGCGTGGATGTGACGCTCAACGGCACGGCAGTCATCCAAGGTGCCCGCGTGAAAGACATCCCTGCAGAAGGCCCGATCACGCTCCAAAATCACAAGGACTCGGTGGAGTTTCGCAATGTGTTCATCAAGGAGCTGAAGCCATGAAACGCATCTTCCACACGATGCTGCTGCTAACATGCCTCCACACGGCTCACGGCGAGGCATTTCATCGCGACAAGCTGGCGGCGCTCGACGAGGCGGTGCAGCAAGCGATTGCCGATGGCAAGATCATCGGCGCGGCGCTGTGGGTGGAGCGTGAGGGCGACTCGTATCACAAGGCCTTCGGTCAGCGGGCTCTGAAGCCTCAGCCTGAGACGATGACGGAAGACACATTGTTTGATGTGGCGTCGGTCACGAAGGTGGTGACGGCTGCGAGCGCAGCGATGTTGTGCGTGGAGCGCGGTCTGGTGAAACTCGACGAACCTGCCTCGAAATATCTGCCCGAATTCACGGGCGATGGCCGGGAGAAGATCGCCGTGCGCCATCTGCTGCTGCACACGTCGGGGATGCCGGTGAACCTCGATCCGAAGACGCAGCCGTTTCGCAACCACGAGGAGGCGATCGCCCAGCTTTGCCGCACGAGGCCAATGTTTGAGCCTGGAAGCGCATTTTCCTACAGCAGCGTCGGCAGCATGGTACTCTGCGCGGTGATCGAGCGCGTGACAGGTCGGCGTTTCGACGACTTCTGCACGCGCGAGCTTTTTGAGCCGCTGGGCATGAAGGACACGGTGTTTCGACCTGGCGGCGAGTTGCTGCGTCGTGTCGCTCCCTCGAGTGCGCCGGAGCGTGGATTGGTGGATGACACCGTAGCGCGACTCGCGGGCGGCGTCGAAGCACACGCATCGCTTTTCACCACCACGGCGGACATCGCGCGCTTTGCCCGCATGATGCTGAATCACGGCGAGCTCGACGGCGTGCATGTCTTCAAGCCTGAGACAATCAAGCTCATGACCAGCGTGCAGAGCCCGCCAGACCTGCGCAGCCCGGCGGCGAAGAATCTGCCCGTGCAGCGCGGCCTCGGCTGGGACATCAACACGCCCTACCGCACACCGCCACACGACTACACACTGCCTCGCGGCGCGTTGTTCCCCATCGGCGGCTACGGCCACACCGGCTGGACCGGACAGATGCTGTGGATCGATCCGTTCTCGCGCACCTTTGTGATCTTCCTTTGCAATCGCTACGGCCCCGATGGCAAAGACACTCGTCCCGAGGTATATCAGCTTCACCATCGCCTTTCCACGCTCGCCGCCGAGGCGGTGAAGGGTTACGATTTCAAATCTGTGCTCTCGAAGTAAGCCACGCGATCACTTCTCGATCACCATTCCGGCTTTCAGATCCGGTTTGGCGATCAAGACCTGCGCCGAATGGCCTTTGCCCTTCACGGGGATGTTTTGCGCGATGAGAAAACGTCCACCGCTGATCGGCGCGATGCCCACGGAGGCATTGAACTCCCATTGGCCGGTGAATTGGAACTTGTCGTCAGCACGCAGCAGCACAGCCGGTTTGCCATAACAGCCAAACCACCACGCGCCGTCAGCCTGCGCGATGGTTTGGATGCCCATGAGCGTGTAGCCACTCGCGATCACATGGCGCTTCACGAAGCGAAAGCTTTCGTCATACTCATAGGCGTAGTTTTCGTTCACGGCTGGCGGCAAGCCACCCACGAGGATGAATTTGCCATCGTTATAGGCCATGCCGCCCGCACCATGCACGACCTCGGGCACGCGATGCTTCGTGATCTCTGCAAGAGTATCGCCATCATAGACATAGACCCAGGAATCCGCCTCGCCCGCAGGCCGGTTGAACTTCGCGAGGTTGGTGGCGACATAGACGCGTCCGGCGTGAAAGCAGAGATCGCCATGGTGATTCGCCACCGGCACTTTTTGGAGCACGCGGCCGTCTGTGTCGGTTTTGACGAGGAAATCGGTCCAGCACCAGTATATCGCGTCTTTGTCGTTGGTGCAGATGCCTTGGAGATGACGAGGATAAATGCCTTCGCACGCGGTGGCGTGAAAAGTGTCGGCGGCACAGGTGCCTGAGATGCACACGGCGAGCAGTGCCATGAAGTAGGTGCGGACGTTTATCATTTGGTGAGGTGAATCTGGGTGAAGTAGTATTCAAAGGTCTTCGAGAGGCCTTCGCCAAAAGTCACCCAGTGCTTGCCGAGCGCGGGCTCTTTCAGTCCGGCGATGTCGTTGCAGTTGAACTCCAAAATGGCGGCGTCGATGCCGAAGCGGGTGAAGAAACCTTCGCCGAGTGAGCCGGGGTTGTGAAAGCTGGGCTTCGTGGAGCCTTCGACGAACCAGGTGTGCTCGCGCAGGCATTTTTCGAAGACAAGCATGCGTGCGAAGTGTTTTTCGCCCTCCGCTCCTTCGGGTCTGCTCAGGTGCAGAAGGCCGCTGCCGTCGTTGTGAAAGTCGAGCGCCAGCGTTGGCCGCCTGCCAGCCTTGATCTCAGCTTCGATCCATCTTTCCAGCGCCGCGTTTTCCGGCGCAAATCGCGGATCAGCCGGCTTGTCCCACTTCCGGTTCAAATCCCAGCCTCCGAGGTTGAAGCGCGTGCCACCACGCTCGACGCCATCTTTGTTTGCCATGGGCATGATGCACACGCTGTAGCTGGCGAGGCACTTTTCGGCGTCGGCATCGCCTCTCAGCAAGCGACGCACAAGTCCCTCGACCACCCAGTTGCCCGCAGGCTCCCAGGGATGCGCACGAGCACGGAGGAAAACGCGATTTGGAGCCTCGGCACGACCCACGCGGATGATTTCGAGTTCGCGGCCCTGCACTGTTTTGCCGATGGACTCGATCTTCACGAGCGGGCTGCCTTTGATCTCGCTGATGAAGCGATTCAGGTCCGAAAGGCGGTAGGGCTCGGCCCGTGTGACGAACATGGCCACCGCTGGCATTTCCAGCGTCACGCGGACACGCCCCGGCTCCGGGGATTCGGTGCGCACAGGCGTCCACGTCTTGCCATCGAGCGAGGTGACGACCTGCTTGATCTCTTTTGCCACGGAACCGGGTTTGCCATTCCAGACGTTGTCGAGGTTCTTGAACTCCAGCGTCATCTTGCGGCCTTTTGGAGCCTGAATGCGGAAGTGAAAATGCCCGGCCGCGCGATTTGGCGAGTTCCGTTCGTGATCATAAATCAGGTTCACCATTACCGTGCCATCCGCCGCGAACTCATACCAAAGCGGCGAGGCATTCTCGAAGCTCGTGTCGATGAAATCGAGCGGTGGCGGCGCAGGATCAGCGGCGGTAGCGCAATTGGTAAAGAACAGCAGTGAGGCGAGCAGGCTGTATGTGTGAAGGGGATGATTCATGGAGTGTCCAGCGCTTGGGTGCTCACTTTTCCGGCTTCTTGGCGGCCAGTTGTTCGATCTCGCTGGCGGCGAGGGCGCGGCGGTGAAGCTGCAAATCGGCGAGCTGGCCATTGAAGGGGCCGTTCATACCCGTGCCGAAGCGCAGTGGCGCGGTGCTATCGAGATTCCATGAAGACGCATCGAAGCCGATGCTCTCGGCGACTTGCTTGCCATCCACATGCAGCGTGAGACGGTTGGCGGTCTTCACGGCGACGATGTGATGCCAGCCTGACGGAAGCGTGTGATCCCACGAGACCTGCCGACCTTGCTGCGTGGCGAATACTTTACCCGAGGGCAGCGTGGAGCAAAAGACTTCGCCTGCATGCTCGGCCATTGTCCAGGCACGACGATACTGCACATCCGGGGTGTGATCGAGACGCTGCCAGAGCGTCCATTTGCCCTCGCCATCGTAGGCGTGGACTTGCGCCAGTGGCAGCGTGCCAGCGATGAAGCGCCCGTTGTACACCATCATGCCCATGACTTCCAATTCTTCGCCGAGACGACCGATGTCCGTCCAGCGCCCGACATCGTCAAAACGAAACACGCGTCCGCTGCGCCAGGTGGCGACGTGAAGGCTTCCTTCAAAGCTGGTGAAGGCGTATGTTTGTGTGTTGTCGCCGACCTGGCCGCAATCCGTCCACG
Source organism: Verrucomicrobiaceae bacterium (assembly GCA_021151605.1). Taxonomy (GTDB): domain Bacteria; phylum Verrucomicrobiota; class Verrucomicrobiia; order Verrucomicrobiales; family Verrucomicrobiaceae; genus Prosthecobacter. The sequence goes on along the minus strand of JAGKWZ010000045.1, from coordinate 19,273 downwards.
CGTTGCCGTCATAGCGATACACACGCCCTCCATCATAGCTGGTCGCATAGAGGAAGCCGTCGTGCACACTTAGCGAAACGACACGGCGAGGTCCCATCACGCCTGTTTGATAATCTGGCCCGATGGCATTTGGCAGCCGTGTCCACCGCGTGCCTCCCTCGTAGCGAAAAAAGCCCGCCGGTTTGTAGAGCGACGAGGCAAATAGCTGCCCCTGAAACACCACGAGCCCACCCACCGCCTCCGTGTCTGGCAACTGGCCGCAGTCCACCCACTGGGTCCCGCCATCGAGGCGATACACTCGCCCGCCGAGCTGCTGGTTTTGCGATTCCGGCAAGCTGGAGCCCGCCACGCGATACTTGCCCGTGCCAGCGTAGAGCGTCCCCTCGAAAGCGGCGAGTGCCGTGACGGCATTGCTGCCATCGAGGGTGCCTAGCGACTTCCATCTGTCCGCGCCTTCGTAGCGATAGACATGCCCGCTGTCACCCGCACCCGGCTCGCACGTCCCCGCATAGAGAGCACCCTCATGAGTCGCCATCGTAAAGGCGAACAGCGCCTTTCCCGGACGTCCGCAGTCACGCCACACGCCAGGTTTGTCATCATCGATGCCGAACTGCAAATGCCGCCAATTCGCCACGCTCGAGGTCACGCCGGGATTGCTCTTGAGCGTGAGATGAAAGCCGCGCTTTTTCTTCGGGTCGTATTGGCTCACCAGATCGCCGGTGATGCGGTCCGTGGCATCTGCCCTGGCCCACACGGAGATGGAGAAATCACCCGTGCCTAGTTTCGGTGACTGGTCTGCGGGGATGACAAGCGGACGATCCACCAGTGGCCAAGTTTGAGACGCGGGTTCTGCGGCCTGTAGGCTGGGAAGTAAGGCCGCGAGCAGGCTTTGGGTGAAGAGACGGTGTTTCATGCGTTGCGTGAGATTAGCTCGGGGATCGGGTGGCCATTGTTCACGATGTGCACGGGGCGGCCATTGAAGTCGTTGAGCGTGGTCTTGGCAGAGTCGATGCCGAGGTGGTGGTAGATGGTGGCGAGGAAATCATGCGCACTGCACGGGCGTTCGATGACGTCCTCGCCGCGTTTGTCGGTGGCCCCGATGACGCCGCCAGTCTGGATGCCACCACCGGCCCATAGATTGGAAAAGGCACGCGGCCAGTGATCGCGGCCTGGCTGCAAGGTGCCTGCGGGGCCGCTGGCATCGCCCGCGCCAGTGCTGCGGTCAAAGGTGATGCGTGGCGTGCGGCCAAACTCGCCGGTGACCACGAGGAGCACCTTCTTGTCGAGCCCACGCGCATAGATGTCTTCGATCAAAGCGGACACAGCCTGGTCGTAGTAGCCCATGCGAAAACGCAGGGCCTCAAAGATGTGATGATCGACGGCGTGATCGTCCCACACCTGCGTGCGACCACACAGCGGGCCATGCAGGCTGCTGGTGATGATCTCCACGCCGGACTCGACGAGACGCCGTGCGAGCAGCAGTTGCTGGCCCCAGCGATTGCGCCCGTAGCGGTCGCGCGTTTTGGCGTCTTCTTTGCCGAGATCAAAAGCATCGCGGGCCTCTGGTGCAGTGAGCAGGGAGGCGGCTTGCGTTTCAAACTCGTCGAGCGCCGACAGTTCGTGCTGACGATCAAACGCACGCTCCATGCGGTCGAGGCTCTTGCGCAGCGCCACGCGGTCGCTGAGCCGACGCGTCTCCACTTCATCGGCGAGGCCGATGTTTGGCACTTCAAACTGCGGGCGGTTCGGGTCCTCGGTCACTGAAAACGACGCGAAGGCATCGCCGAGATAGGCTGGGCCGCAGTAGCTGCTGTTGATCGGATTGATGCTCGTGTAGTTCGGCAGCGGATTCGCTCGGCCGCCAGCTTTGGAGCGCAGATGATGCGCCACGGACATCCAGTCCGGCAGCGGCGGCGCAGGTTTGTCACGCGTGTCAGGATCACCGGAAAGCATCTGCATCGTGCCGGCGGGATGACCGCCTGCGGTTTGATACATGGAGCGCAGCACGGTGAACTTGTCCGCAATCTTTGCCTGCATGGGCATCAACTCCGTGAAGCGCGTGCCCGGCACCTTCGTGGGGATCGTCTTGAATGGTCCGCGATACTCGCTGCTCGCGTCCGGCTTCGGATCGTAGGTGTCTATGTGCGACTGCCCGCCGGGCAGGAAGACGAAAATCACCGCCGTGCGCTCCGAGCGCGGCTTCAGCGCATTCTCGGCACGCAGCCGCATCAATCCTGGCCAGCTCAGCGACGCCATGCCGCTAAGGCCGATCTGCATGAAACTCCTGCGAGAGGTCAGCGGACCTGCACAGCGGATGTGTGAGGTGGGTGGGATGATCGAGGACATGGTTGAACCTACGGGCTGAAGGAACACGATTGTTCGATCAGCCGCGTGGTCACCGTTTTCCCTTCAGATGCGCATCGAAGAAGCCAAGCACGAGCGGGCGCAGATCACGCTGCTTTGGCTGTAGATGAAAGGTATGCGGTGCATCAGGAATGATTTCGAGCTGATAGGCCGCTCCAGCAGCTTTCATCGCTGCGGCGAGCGCTTCCGAGTCTGCGACTGGCACGGTTTTATCCGCAGTGCCGTGCAGGATGAGCAGCGGTGGGTCGCTTTTGTCGATGTGGGAACGTGGATCGGCCTGTTTGTAGAGCTCCGGAGCCTCGGCGCGGGCTTTGCGGAACATCGAGATGTCGCGCTGCTCAAAACACAGCACCGGGCCATACAGATCGACGGCGCACTGCACTCTCGTGTCACCCTCGCCGGGCGGATCAAGTTCGCCACCGCAAAGGCCGACCATCGCGGCGAGATGGCCGCCCGCACTGCCACCGATCACGCCGATATGAGCAGCGTCGATCTGCAAACGCTCCGCATTTGCCCGCAGCCAGCGCACGGCTGTTTTGCAGTCGTGCAGGTTCTGCGGCCAAGTCGGACCGGGGTGCTCGGCATTGGCCAAAACATAGTCGATGCTCATGCCGACATAGCCATTCAGCGCCAGCGTGGTGCCGATGTTGATCTCGCGTGCAGCCCTCTTCTCACCACCCGCCCAGCCGCCGCCATGAATAATGACCACGGCGGGGAATTTTTGGTCGGGCTTCGGATTCGCGGGCAGATAGAGGTCCGCCTTTTCTTTGCGCCCGCCACCGAGGTAATCGACATCGTGCTCGGTGCGGATTTCGTCCGCGGCGATGACCGAGGTGGCGAGAAGGAAGGGAAGAAGGAGTCGTTTCATGGAAAGGCGTTGAAGTTCACGATCAGCGGCTTTCACGCTTCAAAAACCGCATTCATTCCGGCGGCTTGAGTTGAGAATGCCGGGCAAACGCAGCTTCATGGAGGCGATGTAGGGCATGCCGTGAAGCGATGACTGGTTACTTCCCAAACAACCACAGCGCCAGGACCAGCGTCCAGGCGATGTTGAAGACCTGACCACCGAGGAAAGCGATGGCTGGACGTCCGCCGCCGAGTTTGAAGAGTTCGCCAAGACGTGTCTCCAGCCCGATGCAGACAAAGGCGGCGGCGAACCATACTTCGCGCAAACCTTTGAGCGGCTTGCTGGCAGCCTCAGCAACAGCTGGTGAGACGAAATAGGAGAAGACAACAGAGGCGATGACGAAGCCGATCACGAACTTCGGGAAGCGCTGCCAAATGATGGCTGCCGAGGGCCGCTCACGCTTCGCCGTGCCGTCTTTGCCGCCACGCATGGTCCACCAGATGGAGAGGACAAAGGCCGCCACGCCGATGAGCACGTTTTGGGAGAGCTTCACGATCACGCCGACCTTTGTCGCCTCTTTGCCCACCTGCTCAGTCGCTGCCGCCACGGAGCCGCTCGTGTCCAGTGTGCCACCGATCCATGCGCCGCCGACGGCTTCAGACAGGCCGAGCTTTTGTACAGCGACTGGCATGAGGATCATCATTGGCACCGCACAGATCAGAACGATCGAGGTGACATAGGAGAGCTTTTTCCGATCCCCCTGAATGGCACCGCAGGCGGCGATGGCAGCCGAGACGCCACAGATCGAAACTGCGGTCGAGAGCATGACGCCGAACTCGTCATCCACCTTGAGTTTCTTCGCGATGAAGAAGCAGGCATACCAGACCACCGGGATCACGAGAGCGCCTTGAATCAGGCCCGGGAAGCCAGCTTTCATCATCTCTGGCAGTAAGATGGTGGCACCGAGGAGCACGATGCCGACCTTGATGAAGAACTCCGTGCGCACCGCCTCACGCAGCCACTCAGGCACGGGAAGCAGATGGCTCCAGGTCATGCCCAGCAGCAGGGCGAAGACGACATACTCGATGCCCCAGACCTTGATGCCCGCATTGCCTGCGATCCAGTGGGACAGCCAGCCGAGGATAAAAACCACCATGGCACCACCGAGGAAGGAGAAGATGCGTTTCCCCAAAGAGGCGGCGAGAGCCAGTGTCGAGATCACGAGAAATACGGCCAGCAGGACGCCACTGAGGGCGAGGTTGTCAGCAGCAAAGGCCTTGGCGACTTCCGCCGATCCCGCCCACCCCATCGAAGGCATTTTCGGGCTCCAGCCATTCGCCACAGCGATCAAAATCGGCAAGGCTGCGAGCACGGCCAGCCAGTCTTCATTCTGCCACCACCGTGCGGAAGATGGACCTGGAGATGGATAGGCGGAGTCGGAAGCGGCGGCGTTGGCGGACATGATGGCTTGGATGGGGAATGGCGGGCTAAATCAAACGGGGTCAACGGCGACGGTGTTGCGCTACGATTGCGCGCTTTCGTGATGTGCTAGGTCAATTCAACTTTGCAAACAGCTCTTCTAAACCCGCGAGGATCTTTGTCGAGGCATCCACTTCGAGACAGCTCGATCTGGCGCGCCAGGTTTCGTAGCCGCCCAGCGCGTGATGCTCGGGCGTGGGCAGGTAGCCGTGGTAGGCGTTCGCCAAAGAAACGGTGAAAGTCGGTGTGTGGCGCTTTTTCAGTTCCAGGCCGATCTCGACGAAGACTTCGGCGGGAATGGCCGAGACGTGAAGATCACCGATTTTCATGATTTGCAGCGGCGCGGACACTTTGGCAGGGAAGTCGGCCAAGAGCACGGTTTCACGCGCATAGACCTGCTCCATCGTTTCCATGCGAGGGAAGAGTTTGGAGCCCTTCGTCACCTCGCGCGCTTTCTCGACTTCTTCTTTGCTTGGGATGCGCAAGCCAAGCTTAATTTCCTTTTGTGCGACGCTCAGTGGCACGGAGTCGGCATGCTTCACGGTCTTCACTGCGGTCGCGACTGCCTGAGCGACATCGTTCGCGACGATCTGTATGCGGCCATACGGCGCTTCTTTGGCCTGACCACCGCGAAAGTCGATGTTGTTGATGTCGCCGCTGGTGCCGTTCGACATGATGCCGACGAACTCCGGCCCCGCGCCGAGCAACTGGCCGATCTTCACTGCGAACGCGCCAAAGTAATCCGCCGAGATGTGCCCTGGGCCAACGCCACCGACATAGTGCAGCGAGTAGTTCGCCAGCAAGGCGCGCGGTTTGCCGTCTGCGGACTGTACGCTGATGAAACTCACCTCAGGATCAGTGGTGCCCGCAGGTTCGACGAGATTTGGATTGTTGATGCCGGGATTGGTCTTCACTTGATCCGTCGTGACGCCCAGCGGTGTCGGCGGAATGGTGCCGGGCTTCATTTTCCAACGACGATTGAAGACCTGCTGCGGCACCGAGGCGCTGCCGTGGCCGATTTTGGCAGGAGCGAGGTTGTTCAGCGCACGCCTCACTCCATCGGCGATGCGCCGGGCCACGAAGCGCTGATAAATCGGATTCGGCTCACTTTGCCCGACGGCCTGCAGCGTGCCGCAGGAGTGCGAGTGCGTGGCAGACATCATCATGTTCTACATCGGTAGGCCAGTTGCCTCGTTCACCATCTTCTTCGCCTCATCAAAGATGCCACGCCCGATCACGCAGCTATCAGCGACGACGAACACGAGCTTCGTTTTCCCATCATCGAGCGCGAGGCAGCGGGCGTTGAGTTCATCACGAATGACTGTGGCTTTGCCATCCTGAAAGCCGCCGTTGATGGAGCTGCCGAGTTCCGGCGTGATGTTGCTGGTGGCGGCACCGGCGCGGAATTCGGCTGCGTTCAGGGTGGCGGCAAAGAATGCCAGAAGGGAGAATAGATACTTCATCCCCTTTGATACGGCATCCAAAGGGCAACCTTCGCGAATCAGGGTGCGGTTGTGACACGAAGCCGGATGAAACGCCGTGTGGTGGTATTCATCGGCTCGCTGTCACGCACGCTGAAGGTGCTACTGTTGTCGATGAGGGTGACGGTTTGCTCGGGGTGCCAAGTGATGAGGTCATCGCTCGATTCCGCGCTCCACGTCACACCAGAAGCGGCGGCGTTTTTGGCGATGCTGAGGCCGAGATAGCCGCTGGCGGTGCTTGGCGACCACGGTGAGGCAGAGGTTTGAGTCGGAAGGGTGCCGAGGGCGTATTCGAGGAGGTTGCTTAGGCCGTCGCTATCGGGATCGGCATCATCGGCGGCGCTGACGGTGGATGCGACGGTGCCGAAGTGCTGGTAGCGCCAGGCTTGGCGGGCAGGTGGGGTCCATTGCAGCAAGGTCATCGAGTAAGGCGGCAGCGAGAGCGGCTGTGCGGGATCGAAGCTTGGGAGCGTCTGCGAGGTCGGCGCAACGACATCAGAGGTTTCGTTGTTGTCGGTGATGTTCGCGGAAGTGAGGCGGCGGAGTGTCAAAGCACCCGCAGGAGCGTTGGGGCCGGTGAAGCGCACGTCGAGCGGATCGGTGCGATGAAGATTGAAGACGACGAGGCCGCGCTGCGTGCCGTTTTGAAAGGCGAAGCTCTGCAAGTGGTGGGCTGCGGTGAAGCTCACGCGGTTCATAAGCGGCTGGTTCCAGGTGGGATCATCGCCGCTGTGTGTGGTGGTGACGAGATCGCCAGCGAGCACGTCGTTTAGCATTTGCATGGCGTGGTAGTGCGGGCGTTTGCGGTTGGTTTTGCCCATGTCGAGCACGGAGCCCCACAGCCGTGCGGTGCGTCCATCGCCGATCGAGTAGCTGTGACCGGCGAGGGAGAAAAAGACCTGCTCGCGGCAGTTCAGTTCCTTCAGCATCACGAGCATGTGATCTGCCACCGCGATGGCTCCGCCGACGGACGGCGTGAAGCTATCGAGAGCGCTCTGACTGATGCTGCCGGTGGTGGTGTGGAGATTCACTTCATACACATTGACCGGCACGGGACGGCTGGAGCCTTGCAGAAAGTCGTGCGTGTAGCGCATGAGGCCGCTCGTGGTGGAGGGATTGAAGCTCCACCATTCCGGCTCGGCAAAGAGCGGGCCGAAGAGGTCCTCGTTGGTGGCAAAGTTATCCACGCGATAGGCCATGTAAGGCGCGAGCGTGAAGACGTCATGCTGCGGCGAGGCATTGTGCAGCGCGGAGTTCAGTCCGGCGTTGCCGTTTTGGCCACCGAGGATGCATTGGACCTGCGCGGCGTTGTAATGTGGCGAGGCTTTGATGGCACTGAAGACCTCGCTGGCACGCTGGCCGCAGGGCACGGGCTGCGTGATGGCAGCACCGCGATAGGCTCCGTTGTTCCAGTTCTCATTGCCGAACTCAAGGTGGATGCGGCTGAAGACGCCAGTCCATGGTGCGGGATGTCCGCGTGCGGCGCGCAAAGCGCCCATCGGCGTACTGGTAGAGCCGCCGAGGTATTCCATGAGGTCTGCGGCCTCTTGCGGCGAAAAGGGCGCAGGCATGGAATACCATGGATTCGCCCCGAGATGCGAGCAGAGCACGAGATACTCATGCAGGCCGGGCATCATGTTGTTTTCACTCGTCGCATAGACGGAGTAACCGGTGCGCATGCGGCCAAACAGCGGCGAGAGCGCGTTCGCGAGCGAGTCACCGACCTGCTGCCAGTTCACATAGCGCAGGATGCCGGGGCGCAGGCCTTCGAGCGTGGTCACCACATCGTCGCGAAACTCGGTGGGATTTGTGGCGCTGCCATCGGTCTGCCGCAGACTCACATCGTCGATGAGGATAGCGCTTTGACCGGTAGCAGAAAGGCCCACGCTGATGGTGCCGGAGGTGCTGACGGCCTCGCTGACGGAAAACGGCAACGTGTAATCCGCCCATTCGCTCGTGAGTTGCACGGTTTGGCTGAGGTAAGGCGTGAGCGAGCCGCGACGCACGGTGATGAAGGCACGATTGGCACCGCCGACGCCCCTCGCTTTGAAGGCGAGGCGAAACTGGCCATTCAGCCGAATGAAGCCGGTCAGCGTGTCGAATTGACCCGTCACGCCAGCTTGTTGGCCACTCGCTGCGGCATCGAGTCGAGCACATTGCTGGCCTGCGGTGCCGGGAGGTAGATCGGTGGTCTCGCTCGTCACCGTGCCGCCGCCGCCAGCGCTCACTGACCAGCTCGCAAAGGCCGCGCCACCGCCGCTGCCGCCCACCTCGGTTTTGCGCAGCACCATGTAGTCGCCATCGAGAGGGATGCGCACGGCATCGTTGTCGGCAAAAAGATACGTCGTGCCCTGGGCGCTGCCGCTGGGATCATTCGGCGGATTGGCCCGATTCGGCGCGAGCGAGTTCGTGATGGTGCCGCTGCGGCCCTTTGTATTGCCAGACGACCAGATGATCTCATACGAAGCCCCCGCCCAGAAGCCGCTGGGCCATTGCGTGAAGGCCTGATCCTCGATGGCGCTGCTGGCTGTGCCACCGGGGCCGAGCCGCACGACCGATTGATACAACAGCCCCTCGAAGCCCGGATTGCGAAAGAGCAGCTCCTTCATCATCTGGTTCGAGTCGTAGTAGTTGTGCTGCGCGAGGCCAATGCCGAAACGCTGCACGCCGGGGCGCAGCACGGTGTTGTCCACGTTGATGACGGTGTCCGCCCGTGACAACGCCGCGAGCAGGAGGAGGGTGAATGCGATGGTTTTCATGGTGGGATCAGGATTGATTTAAAAGGGTGCGCAGACGTGTGCGGGCGCGATGCAGTGCGACGCGATGCGCGGGTGTTTGAGCGCTCGTGGTGCCTTCGAGCAGGAGGCGGTCGCGCTTGGAGAATTGGCTCAGGGCTTGCGTGAGGTGAGTCATCCACTCCTTCCGAATGAGCTGGGCATCCGGGGCTGTTTGCATGCTTGGAGTTTCGTCGAGCAACTCCAAAGCACCGTCTTCAAAGCCAGCGCTGAGCCGGTGACGATGACACCAGTGCCGACGAAGCTTTGCGCAGGTGTTTCGCGCAATCACCGCCAGCCAGTGCGCAAACGGCATACGCGATTCAAAGCGAGGCAAGGAACGAAACACACGCAGAAACACCTCCTGCACCACATCCTCCTCCAGCCAGTGCGGTGCGCCCCAGGAGCGTGCCGCGCGGAGCACCTGCGGGCGATGCTCATTGACCAGCCAGGCCGCCGCGTTTTGATCATGACGGCTGAGCCAGCTCTGAATCGCGATGACAGGATCGTCGAACATGGCGGTGGTGGGTTTGGTGTTCGCTCTCAGTCCTTCTTGCGGGTCAGGATCATGAGATAGGGGCCGGACGAGCGGGTTTTGAACTCGGTGGGCCTCGGCTTGCCGCCATTCGCGCTGCACCAGCGCAGGGTGTCGCCCTCCAGTTTCCAGATGCCGAGCATCGTCTGGTTCATCGCAGGTCCGTTCACTCCCGTGGCATCAATCGTCAGCAGGCCGCTCTCCTTGGCGAGTTTGTAGCTGCCTTCCCCGAGACTGCGGCCATCGCCATCGGTGGCGCTTATCTTATCCATCGTGATCGTCAGCTTGCGGATGGTGGCGCGGCGTGCGCCCGTCTCTTCATCGCTCACGACGGCACCTTCCCAGGTTCCGAGCAGTTGCTTTCGCCATGCGGCGTCATCCGCGTGAGCGAGACTGAGAGCAGAAATGAGCGCTGCGCAAAGAAGTCGCAGCCCGGCGGGGAGAAGGTTTGTTTTCATCACGCTCCGAGACTCGCTCCCGGAGCATGAAACGAAGATGAAAGGCAGATGAAAAGGTTTTCATCTTCGCCGTCGTGCGAAGCAAAGCGGTCCTCTAGCTCATCAATGGGAGCTGCACGGTGAAGGTCGTGCCATGTCCCACGACGCTCGCAACGGCCACCGTGCCTCCGTGTGCTTTCACCAACGCCTCGACGATGGCGAGACCAAGGCCAGCGCCGCCGTGCTCGCGGGCACGGGCTTTGTCCACGCGATAGAAGCGCTCGAACAGATGCGGTAGATGCTCGGCACCGATGCCAGGACCGGTGTCGGTGACGGTCAGCACGGCCTCGTTACCTTCCGCGATCACTCGCAGCATCACGCTTTCACCCGCAGGCGTGTAGCGGATGGCGTTTTCGGTCAGGTTCAGGCACACACGCTCTAAAGCGACGGCATCGCCATTAACCCAAACCGGCTCGGAGACATCGACACTCAAATTGATGCGCTTTGCCGCTGCCTGCGCCGCCAAGGCATCGCGCACACGTCCGCATAGGGCGGAAACATCCACTGCCTCACGCATGGCGATGGATTCACCCGCGTCCGATCTCGCCAGCGAAAGAAGATTCTCCGTGAGCTTCGTCAGTCGCTCGATCTCCTCGCGGCTGCTCTCCAGCACCTCGCGGTATTCATTCGCAGGCCGCTCGCGACGCAGGGCGACCTCGATCTCGCCACGCAGCACCGTTAGCGGCGTGCGCAACTCGTGCGAGGCATCGGCAAGGAAGCGCTGCTGCGTGCCGTGAGCGGATTCGAGCTTGTCGAGCAGCTCATTAAAAGCCCGTGCCAGCCGAGCCACTTCATCTTCATCTGACGGCACGAACAACCGCTCCCGCAATGTCTCGCCCGAACCGATGCGGTGCGCTGATTCCGTCGCCGCATCCACGGACCGCAGCCAGGCTTTCGCCAGCAAATGGGCCAGCAGCCACGCCACAAAGGTCGCCGCGATCACCGCGCCGAGGAGTCGCGTCAGGACAGCATGAAGCCGCTCATCGCGGGCCGTCTCCGGTAAGGCCACCTGCGCAAAGCCGATCACCGCGCTTTGACTGTCGCGAAACGTCGTCACCGGCACCGAGGCGAGGCGCACCAGTGCGCCATCCTTCATCTTCAAGGTCTCCGTGAAGGACGACATGTTCGTCGTGGCCGCATCGCGTGCGGAATCCGAGAGCGGCAGAGTTTCCTTCAGATTCGCCGACTGGGTGAGCACGGTTCCATTTGGATCAACGACCTGCACTCGCAGGCCAATTTTGTCCGTCTCCAAAAAAGCCTCCATCCATGGTGCGAGGCGCATCGCCATCGGCGTCACCGATTTGGAGAGCACATAGGCTCGGTCACGCAGCAGGCGATCCGTGTCATCGCGCAGCGCCTCGGCGCTTGACTGAAAAACCCACGCCGCCACGAGAGCCGTCACCACCGCCGTCAGCAGGGTGAAGCTCAGGACGAGTCTGGCGCGGAAGGATTTCATGAGGCGGAATTTTTCAAAACATAGCCCACGCCGCGCACAGTGTGAATCAGCGGCGAGGCGAAGCCGCGATCCACCTTTTCACGCAGATGGTAGAGCGTCACGTCGATCACATTTGTCATCGAGTCGAAATGCTGATCCCACACCTGCTCCGAGAGCCGCGTGCGGGAGATCACCTCGCCCTGATGCCGCATCAGATGCTCCAGCACGGCAAACTCGCGAGCGCTGAGCGCCACCGGCTGGCCTGCTCGCGTTACCTTGCGTGCCTTCACATCCAAAACGAGATCGGAAAAGCTCAGCGTCGTCGCCTCTGCACCGCCCGAGCGACGCAGCAGCACCCGCACGCGGGCCAGCAGCTCCTCAAACGCGAAGGGTTTCACGAGATAATCATCCGCGCCGCCATTCAGACCGCGCACGCGATCCTTCACCGCATCCCGCGCCGTGAGCATAAGCACCTTGCAGGGCCGATTGGCCGCCCGCAGCGCCTCCAGCACCTCAAAGCCGTCTTTTTTCGGCAGCATCACATCGAGGATCACGAGGTCATAATCATGCAGCAGCGCCAGATCGAGCCCCTCTTCGCCATCAAAGGCCGCATCCACGGCAAAATGCTCCTCCCGCAGCCCACGCTCGATGAAGCGGGCCACCTTGGGTTCATCCTCGACGATCAGCAGGCGCATGAAGTGAATCTAGGAGCATGAATCTGATCCGGCAAGGAAGGGTATGTCAGCCTGATGAACTCTCCTCCTGCCAAAGGCTCAAATCAGTTCCCGAATGGGCTGCGCTCCATTTTCAACCAGGTAATGCGGGCGGCCTTTGGTGTCGGTGACGGTGGTGGTGGCCACGTCGATGCCGAGATTGCGATACAGCGTGGCAAAGACCTCCGCGAAGGTCACGGGGCGGCTGTCGGCCTCGCCACCGAGTCGATCCGTGGAGCCGATGACCTGGCCCATCGGCATGCCACCGCCAGCGAGCAGCGCCATCGCCACGCGCGGCCAGTGATCGCGGCCGACTTGCTTGCTGATGATCGGCGTGCGGCCAAATTCACCCCACACAAGTACGGTGACATCTTTGTCGAGGCCGCGCTGATGCAGATCCTCGACAAGCGCGGTGATGCCTTTGTCAAAGATGGGAAAGTCCTCGCGCTCGCGGGAGAAAATGTCGTTCCCCGCCCCACCGTGCCAGTCCCACTTGCTGTAGTTCACCGTGACGACACGCGCACCGGCCTCGACGAGTCGGCGTGCGGTGAGGAAGCTCTGCGGCACACGCGGTGCGCCGTTTTCATCAATGCGCTTCACGGTGTCGCCCGTGCCGTAGCGCTCGACAAGGCGTGGGTCTTCTTTGGAAAGGTCGAGCGCGTCCGCCAGCTTCGATGAAGTGAGCACGCCCATGGCCTGCTGAGTGAAGGTGTCCATCGCGTCCATCTTTCCGCTCGAATCGATATCGCGGCGGAAGTTATCGAAGCTCGTGAGCAGCTTGGCACGATCGGAGAGGCGATCATAGGTGATGCCTTGCAGCGTGAGATCGCCACGGCTCGGACCTGTGTGACGGAAGGCGGCGCTGGCAGAGCCGAGCAGGCCGGGGCCGGGCTCGTTGTAAGGACCGTGCGTGCAGTCGTAGCACATGCTGACGAACGGAGGCACGGCGGGATCAAAGGCGCCCTTCAGCTTGCCAACCACACTGCCGAACTGCGGCCAGCCGCCGGGTGGGACGGTGCCCGTGCGGTTCGGAAAACCGGTGTAGCACTGGATCGCATCATGACCAGCCTGGGCACCGACGAGCGAGCGAATGATGGTAAACTTGTCCATCATCTTCGCCATCTGTGGGAAGAGTTCGCAGATTTGGATGCCGTCCACATTTGTGCCGATGGGCTTGTGCGGTCCGGCGATCTCGCGCGGTGCATCTGGCTTCAGGTCAAACATGTCCTGATGAGGCGGACCACCGACGAGATAGATCAGGATGACGGATTTGTGAGAGTTGCGGATGCCCGCCTGGTTTTCCAGCGCCAGCAGCTTTGGCAAGGACAGGCCGAGTGAGCCCAGGCCACCGACTTTGATGAAGTTTCGACGCGACACGCCATCACAGAAGGCGCTGCGTTTTTCGGCGGGAGCGAGAATCTTGAGCATGGCAGTTACGGCGTTGGAAGCCGAACAAGTATGGAACTCGCGTCTGCTTTCTTTCGACGACCGGCCAACTCGCTACTTCCAGAACTCACGCACCACACGCTCCCATTCATCGGCGAGCACTTGGTGGCCGGAGTAGGTGGGATGCACATCGTCCCAGATCCAATGGATGGCCGGGGCGCGCTTGCAGGCCTCGTCGAGCGCCTTTTGGAAAGGCACGAGCGCCGCACCGTGCTTCTTCGCCAGTCTGGCGACGATTTGCTGCCGCTGCACGATGTCGGCATTCGGACTGCCGCTCGGCGGTGTTTTCGCGAGGTGGTTCACGACAAAGGGTTCACAAAGCACGAGCTTGATGTGTGGATTCGCCGCCTTGGTGTCGGTGAGGAGCTTGTCATAGACCTGCTCGTATTGATCCATGGGCACGCCTTTACCCTTGTCATTCACGCCTATGAGGATGCTGAGGATGTCGGGCTTGAGATCAAGCGTGTCCTTTTGCCAGCGCTTTTCCAGATCGAGCACCGTGTTGCCGCTGATGCCACGATTGATGAAGGTCAGGTCGCTCGCCGCCATCGCATCGCCAAACTTCGCAGCGATGATGAAGGCATAGCCATGCCCGAGGATGTGATTCGGGTCTGCGCTGCGCCCGCGATTGCCATCGGTGATGGAATCGCCCTGAAACAGGATGCGTGCGCCGGTGGTGAAGGCTGGGATGGGCTCAACCGAGTGGGCAAGAGGAGCGAAGGCGAGGATCAGGAGCGCGAGATGGTGGCAAAGACGTTGGCACATTCGAAACAAACGCCGCTTCTCTGTTCTTCTGTTCGATGGCCTGACAGGTGAAGACAAGAAGACTGCTCAGCCATGCGGGCCGTAATCTTTCGGCAAAGGCGAGACGAACTCGGGCAAGGTGGGCCAGCTTTTTAGAGGCATGTATTCCTTCGTTGACGTAATCCTGACAAATCTCCTGCGATTTACTGAAGCTGGACTGACGGGGGGAAGGTTTATAGGGACTGTTATGAAAACGCTCCCCGTCTTTCTCCTGCTCGCGACCAGCCTCGCGGCTCATGATCTGGCCACCACTGACCGCGAAAAGCTGCGGGCGCATATTCTTGAAGAATGGAAGCGTGATCATGTCGAGGTCGCCTCGACTGCGTCCACGCTTCAACTCGCGGCAGCAGCGGTGGCGAATCCAGCAAACGCCCCGGCCACGGCGAAGGCATTTTTGCCCTTCACGAAGCTCGATCTTCGTGCCGACGGCGAGTTTCTCTATGTGGGCTCCAATGGTTTGCCTGATCACAATATGATGGTCGGCATCACCGCATGGCAACAGCAGGTGCCGCTGCCGCAGAAGTATTTCGATGACAACGCCTGGCGCATCCCGCTGAAACCGGTGCCAGCGAAGGAGCCAGCGATGATCAAAGGGCGCTTTCTGCGCGGCGCGATCGCTTTAGCGGTGAACGGCATCCCGATCTTCAATCCGCAGAACAATCGCGGCGAGATCAGCTATGAGATCGGCGAGCTGGATCAGTGGGGCGGGCATTGCGGTCGCGCGGATGATTACCACTACCACATCACGCCGCTGCATCTCCAGGCGCAGGCGGGCAAAGGCATGCCCGTGGCATATGCGCTGGATGGTTATCCGATTTACGGCCTGACGGAGCCGGATGGCTCACCCGTGGGCAAGCTGGATGAATGCCACGGCCATGAAGCACCCGGCGGCTACCACTATCATGCGGCGGAAAAGTATCCGTATGTCATCGGCGGCTTCCATGGCGAGGTCGTGGAGGCGGGTGAGCAGGTCGATCCGCAGCCGCGCGCCAATCCGGTGCGTCCATCGCTCACCGCGCTGCGTGGTGCGGAGATCACCGGCTTTGAGAGCACCGGAAAGAACAGCTACAAGCTGAGCTACAGCGTGAATGGCGACAAGCGCAGCGTGTCTTACTCGATCAATGCGGATGGCACTTTTCCCTTTGAGTTTGATAACGGACGCGAGGGGAAGACGTCCGAGGTCTATTCTGCACGTCAAGGTGGCGGCGGCGGTCCTCCGCGTGATGGCCCTGGCGGTCCTGAGGGCATGAAAGGCAAAGGAAGGGGCAAGGGGAAAGGCAAAGGCGGTCGTGAGGGCGAGATGCGCCCGGGTGATGAGCCGCCGCCGCGTCCCGAGGGTGAAGGTGGTCGTCCGCAGCGCCCGCAGGCAAGCGTGGAAGGTATTCTCGATGTGAATGGCGACGGCTCTGTGACCGCGCAGGAGTTCGCCGACAATGCGAAATCGAACGCCTCGAAGAAAGGCACCCCACTCGCCGAAGCGATGGCGAAAGCGAAGAAGCAGTTCAATACCTTCGACCACAACCGCGATGGCAAGCTCGACACGCCAGAGCTCGATGAGCTGGCGGGCAACGCACCTGCCGGTGACGCACCTCGGCCCCGTGGCGATGAACCTCCTGCTCGCGAAGAGATGAAAAAAGGCGAAGGCGGTGGCCGTGGCGGCAAACAGGAAGCCTTTGTCGCGCTGCCGGATCAACCTCGCAGCAGCGATGGCAAGTTCATGCTGATGAGTTCGGTCGTGGAAGACCTCCAGAAGCTGCCGGTGGAGTTCACGGGCGATGGCGATGGCATCAGCCCGCCTTTGGAGTGGTCTGGCGCACCCGCCGCGACGAAAAGCTATGCGTTGATCATGGATCATGTGACGCCGGATGGTGACAAGAAGTGGTATTGGACTGTCTATGACATCCCCGCGAATGCCGCGAGCCTGCCAAAGGATTCGCAGCGCATCGGCAAGATCGGCACCGGATTCAAAGGCGAAGTCGGCTACGAGCCGCCGCACTCGAAAGGCCCGGGCGCGAAGACCTATGTGATCACGATGTTTGCCCTTTCCGGGCCGCTGGAGGTTGCAGGATCGCCCGGACGTGAAGAACTCATCGCTGCCATGAAGGACAAAGTGCTGGCGAGTTCCTCGCTGCGAGTCGTTCACAGCAGCGGCGGCAGCGCAGCTCCGGCGGGCGAGGGACGTCCACGTCCAGAGACTGCGATGAAGGAACAACCTCCAGCGCCTCCTTCAGGCCCGAACGGCCTGCGTCCTCTGGATAACATCTTCAATCAACCCAGCGGCACGCAGGTGGCCCAGAATACCGTGCGTGCTCCCGAACCTCCGCCTCAAGGCGCGGATCGTCCGAAAGGTCCGGGCGGTGGTGAGGGCAATGGCGGCAAAGGAAAGGGCAAAGGCAAAGGAGGACCTCCAGGCCTCATCAAGCCGAGCATCGCCGACACCATGAAGCTCAACGTCTATGCCGATAACTGGTTCATGCTCTATGTGAATGGCCGCCTCGTTGCGGTTGATCCGATTCAGTTCACGCCGCACAACGTTGTCAGCGTCGATTTCCTCCCGGAGTATCCCATGACCATCGCCGTGCTCGCAAAGGACAACGCCGATCCAAAAACCGGCATGGAATACGGCACCAGCGTCGGCGATGCCGGCCTCTGCATCAAATTCGCCGACGGCACCGTCACGAGCTCGAGCTGGAAGGCCAAAAACTTCTTCCACGGCCCCGTGAATGGCGACACCGCCAATCCGCAGGTCAAACAAGAGCCTCTCCCCGCCAACTGGTGGGCCACCGACTTCGATGACAGCACGTGGAAGAACGCCAAAGAATACAGCGTCGAGGAAGTCGATCCCAAGCAGCCCTACTTCGACAACGACTTCGAAGGCGCCAAGTTCATCTGGAGCGACGACATCGCCCTCGACAACACCGTCATCTTCCGCACCAAGGTCGAGAAACCCGGCTGGACCCCGCGCTGGAACACGAAGCCTGATCTGGACGTGACGGGTGCTCCTTTGAAGTGAATTTCAACACGCACGAATGATGAAAAGGGTTCTTCCATTTTCACTGCTCCTGTTCCTGGCCATCCGCGCTGCCGCTGCCGAAAAGCCAAACTTCCTCGTCATCATGGGCGAGGCACAGGGCTGGGCGTCGATGTCGGTGCCGTTGGATGACAGGAATCCCGAGGGATCAAAGAGCGACTTCATCCGCACACCGAGTCTCGATGCCCTGGCGGCGCGTGGTGTGCGTTTCTCAGACTTCTACGCTGCCTCACCGCGCTGCACACCGACACGTGCGGCCTTGTTCAGTGGTCGCAGTCCAGCGGCGCTGCACATGACCTTCGTGGGCGAGTCGAAGGGCGAAGGCGCTGTGAATCCGGGCGACAAAGTGATGGCTCCGCCGACCACGACGCAGCTCCCGGCCAACGTGGAGACCTATGGCACCGTTTTGAAGCGAGCAGGCTATGCCACAGCGCATTTCGGCAAATGGCATGTCGGCCGCGAAGATCCGAAAGTGAATGGTTTTGACGAGAACGACGGCCCGAACAGCAACGGCGGCCCGGAGAACGTCAACGAGCCAAATCCCACGCAGTGCTACGCCACCGCGAAGCTCGGCATGGACTTCATGACGCGGCAGGTGAAAGCGCGGAAGCCCTTCCTGCTGCAGATCTCGCATTACCCTGGCAAATCACCGGAAAGCGCCACGCCGGAGATGATCGAGGCGGTGAAGAAGCGCCTGAACAACCGCATCGACAGCAACCGCATCGGCATGGCCGCGGGCAATGAGGAGATCGACAAGACCATCGGCCTCGTGCTCACGAAGCTGAAGGAGTTGGGCCAGCTTGAGAACACCTACATCTTCTACACTGCCGATCACGGTGCGCAGGGCGGTAATGCCAACGGTGCTCTAACCAAAGGCAAAGGGACCGTCTGGGAGGGCGGACTGCGTGTGCCGCTGCTCGTCGCCGGACCGGGCATCAAGCCGGGGCAGTTCAGCCATGTGCGGGTGAGCAGCGTCGATGTGATGCCGACGATCCTCGACCTCGCTGGCATCAAGGAAGTGCCGCAGGGCGTGGAGGGCGTGAGTTTGGTCGATGTGCTCAAAAAAGACACCAACACCGCGCCGAAGCGTGCTCGTGAAGAACTCGTCATCCACTTCCCGCACTACGACAAAGACCCGATTGGTCCGGCCTCGGCCATTCTTTACCAGAACTGGAAGATGATCCGCGTCTTCGAGACCGAGCGGCGGCACCTTTTTGATCTCAGCAAAGATGTCGGAGAGCGAAACGACTTGGCAACCGCCAAGCCCGAGATCGTGCAGGCGCTAGACAATCGCATGATGGACTACATCCGCGCCGTCGGAGCAGGAATGCCAAAGCCGAACCCCAACTACATCGAAGGCGGTGAGAAAAGCGGCGACCGCAAAGGCGGTGGCGGAGGCAAGGGCGGCAAGGGGATGAAAGGAGGCAAGAAGCCATGAAAGCATTCGCAGCCTCATTGGGATTTGGTGTTCTGGCATTGCTGCTGATCGCCGCCGCGCCGGATGAAAAAAACAAAGGTGGCGGGAAGTTTGCCATGAAACCGCTCCCCGCCGCTGCCCAAATGGCCCCCGTGTACGGCCTGCTCGCCGAAGATCTCGACCAGGACGGTCACCTCGATTTGCTCTTCTCCGGCAACACCCATGCCACCGAATCGATCAGCGGGCGGTTGGATGCGTTGAACGGCGTACTGATGTTAGGAGACGGGAAGGGTAAATTCAAACCCCTGAATCCCTCAGCAAGCGGTATTTTCATCCCCGGCGATGCCAAGGGAATGGCGCGCCTGGGCCTGTCCGACGGGCGGTCGCTCGTGTTGGCCGCGCAAAACAATGGGCCGTTGCTTGCATTCGCCGGTCGGTTAGGGGCTAAAA